>NZ_JASPII010000013.1:0-69256 GCF_030229635.1 Corynebacterium marquesiae | reverse complement strand
AGAATCCGGAACCCATTTCGACTCCACACAATCACCTAACCCATGTCAGGTGTTTCCACGACGACTAGAAATCAAGCTGTTTTGCGGCATAAAGAAACCCCGCTCCCCAAGGAGCGGGGTACGCCGCAGTGCCGCGGCGGTAGAAAGGGCCCAGGCTGGGCTAGGGGCGCAAGCCTTAGGAATAGCGCTGCAAGAAGAGTGCTTCCGCGGCGGCGATGTTCTCGATCTCGGTGGGGTCGACGGACTCATTGGCGGAGTGGATCGTGCACTTTGGCTCCTCCACGCCGTAGAGAGCGATCTCCGCGTTGGGGTGAGCTTCCTGCAGTTCGGTGGTCAGCGGAATGGAGCCGCCCATGCCCTGTGCGGCCGTTTCCTTGCCATAAGCCTCAGACAGGCACTCGCCCAGCAGGGCAGCGGCTGGCTTTTCGGGATCAGTGGCAAAGCCAGCGTTGGATTCCAGCACCTCGGCCTTAACATGGGCGCCCCATGGGGTGTGGGCGCGGAGGTGATCACAGACGGCGTCGGCAATCGCGGCGGCATCGGCACCGGCCGGAACGCGCAAGTTGAGCTGGGCGGAAGCGGTGGCGGGCACGGCGTTGACGGCTTCTGCCACCGGGGTGGAGGTAAAGCCGGTCACGGTAATGGCCGGGCGGGACCAGACCATGTTGGCCACCGGGGTGGCACCGGCCGGGTCGTCTTCGCCCATGATCTTGGTGCCCTCCAGTAGCTGCGCGTCGGCGCGGAAGGCCTCGGTCGGGTACTCCTGGCCGGACCACTCGGCGGTGGTATCCACGCCGTCGATAACGGTGCGGCCGTACTCATCGGACAGGGAGTCAATGGCGCGCATCAGCGCCTTGGCGGCATCCGGTGCCGCGCCGCCAAACTGGCCGGAGTGCACGGCGGAGGCCAAGGTATCGACCTGCACGCCAATCTGCGCGCCGCCGCGCAGGGACGTGGTCAAGGTCGGCTGGCCCACAGCGGCGTTGCCCGCATCGGCGATGAGGATGGCGTCGGCAGCAAAAAGCTCCGGGCGGTCCTTGATGAGCTGGGACAAACCCTCGCCACCGCGCTCCTCGGAGCCCTCGATGAGGTACTTCAGGTTCACCTTGGAGCCGCCGTTATTGTCCACCGCGCGCAGAGCGGCCAAGTGCATGGCCACATTGCCCTTGCAGTCGGCGGCGCCGCGGCCATACCAGCGGGTGGAGCCATCGGCGGCCTCGCGCTCGGTAAGAGTGAACGGATCGGATTTCCAAGCCTCGCGGTTGCCGGCCGGCACCACGTCATAGTGGGAGTAGAGCAGCACCGTCTTGGCGCCTTCATCGCCCTTGCGCTCACCCAAGATGGCGGTGGAGCCATCGGCCGTGGTGATGGTTTCCACGCTCACTCCGGCTTCTTCCAGTGCGGACTTAACCCACTGGCTCGCGCTCTTGGTCTGGTCCTCCAGGCCTTCCTCGTCATGGACGGAGTTAAAGGCCACGAGCTCGCTGAGCTGGTGGAAAATGGTCTCGCGATCGTTGCGAATGCTTTCATTAAGTGCAGTCATGTTTTCTACGGTACCCGCCCGCCCCAAGCTATAGAGCAACCGGAATAGGAAAACGCTGGGGTGGTGAACTAAAATTTATTCATTCCACCCTGTGCGGATTTTGTCCGTTCGGACCCTATTCCGGGAAGAAACCGGCGCCAAACAGACAGAAACGGACGTGGCAGGCCGCGGTTTGCTACGCAGGGTGAAACGAGAAACTTTCATAGCCGAGAATAGAAAGGACCTGGCATGGCGAACGCATCATCCGCCGCAGGTTCCAAGGCCTCCCTGCCCGAGCTGACTCTGCGCGGCATTATCATCGGTGGCCTGATTACCCTCATCTTCACCGCTGCCAACGTGTACCTAGGCCTGAAGGTGGGCTTGACCTTTGCTACCTCCATCCCGGCCGCCGTGATTTCTATGGCGGTGCTGCGTCGGTTCAAGGGCCACAACATTAAAGAAAACAACATTGTGCAGACCATTGCCTCTGCTGCGGGCACTCTGTCCGCCATCATCTTCGTCCTCCCGGGCCTGGTGATGGTGGGGTACTGGCAGGGTTTTGGCTTTCTACAGACGGCCGGCGTGTGCATCATCGGCGGCGTGCTGGGCGTGATGTATTCCATCCCGCTGCGCCGCGCTTTGGTCACCGGCTCCGATCTGCCCTACCCGGAGGGCGTGGCCGCGGCCGAGGTCCTCAAGGTGGGCGATGAAAATACTTCCGGCACCAGCCAGGAAGAAAATGCCAAGGGTTTGCGCGTCATCGTCGCCGGCGGCATTACCTCGGCCGTCATGGCACTGCTGGCCGCAATGAAGGCCGCCGCCTCCGAGGTCACCGCCTATTTCAAGCTCGGCGCCGGCGCGACCACCCTGGGCACCAGCCTGTCCACCGCGCTTATCGGCGTCGGCCACTTGGTGGGTCTGCCGGTAGGCATTGCCATGCTGGTTGGCGTGGTGATTTCCTACTTCATTTTGCTGCCCATTTTCACCACCGGCGATATTACGGGCGCCACCGCGCTTGCCGACGTCGTCGATACCACCTTCTCCGATGACATCCGCTTCATCGGCGTGGGCACCATGGCCATTGCCGCCATTTGGACCCTGCTGAAGATCGCCGCTCCCATTGCTGTGGGCATCCGCCAGTCCCTGGCCTCCTCGCGTGCGCGCAAGTCCGGTTCCGTCGTGGACGTCACCGAGCGCGATATTCCCTTCCCCTATGTCGCCACCACCATCGTGGCGTTCATGGTGCCTATCGCGTTGCTGTTGTGGGACTTTGTGCGCGGTACTGATATTCACGACCACATGGCCGTGCTCATTACCGTCTCCGTCCTCTTTACCCTGTTGGTAGGCCTGATTATCGCCTCTGTGTGCGGCTACATGGCCGGCCTGATTGGTGCGTCTAACTCGCCAATTTCCTCCATTGGCATCATCGCCGTGCTCGCTGCCTCGCTGCTCATCGCGGCCGTCACCCGCGGCACCACTGCGGATCCTTTGTCTTTGGTGGCCTACACGCTCTTCACCGCGGCCATCATCTTTGGCATTGCCACCATTTCTAATGACAACCTGCAGGACCTCAAGACCGGTCAGCTCGTCGGCGCTACTCCGTGGAAGCAGCAGGTAGCGCTCATTATCGGCGTGGTCTTCGGCTCTCTCGTTATCCCGCCGATTCTGCAGGTCATGCTCAATGGCTTCGGCTTCCAGGGTATGGAAGGCGCCGGCGAAGACGCCTTGGCCGCCCCGCAGGCCGCCCTGATGTCCTCCGTTGCCTCCGGCATCTTCGATAGTTCGTTGGATTGGAACCTCATCTTCATCGGTATGGCTATTGGCGCTGTCCTCATTATTATTGACGAGCTCCTGCGCAAGTTCACCGATAAGTACTCGCTGTCCCCACTGGCCGCCGGCATGGGCATGTACCTACCGGCCGCCCTGACCATCGTCATCCCCATCGGTGCCATCTTGGGCACCTTCTATGACAAGTGGGCTGCGAAGCAATCCCGCCCGGAGTTTGCCAAGCGTATGGGTACCCTCCTGGCCACCGGCCTCATCGTGGGTGAGTCCCTCTTTGGCGTGGTCAACGCCGGCATCATCGCCGCCGCGGGTGGCGATAGCCCGCTGGAAATCTTCGAGGGCGGCACGGCTGCCACCATCGTCGGCGTGATTCTCTTTATTGTCGCGCTGACGTTCATCTACCGCTGGACCAAGCGCACGGTGAAAAGCGCTTAGTTCCTGATCCATTCCTTAATATAATGGCGTCTCTTCGCGCGGACGCCATTTTTTCTTGCAGTCACGGTGGGAGAGTGCCAGAATGGTCGTTAGCACTCGCACAGTATGAGTGCTAGATAAATCTACATCGTTGTGGTTGAGGTTGGTTCACACTCACCAGCCATGCCGTCGCGGGCGTCCGCAGCGAGAAAGACGTGAGTGTCGTCCTCAATAAACCAAGGAGCACAAACACAATGGCAAAGATTATCGCTTTTGATGAAGAGGCCCGCCGCGGCCTTGAGCGCGGCCTAAACACGCTTGCCGACGCCGTCAAGGTCACCCTCGGCCCCAAGGGCCGCAACGTCGTCCTGGAAAAGTCCTGGGGCGCCCCGACCATTACCAATGACGGTGTTTCCATCGCTCGCGAAATCGAGCTCGAGGATGCTTACGAGAAGATCGGCGCCGAGCTGGTCAAGGAAGTTGCCAAGAAGACTGACGACGTCGCAGGCGACGGCACCACCACCGCAACCGTGCTGGCACAGGCTCTGGTACGCGAGGGTCTGCGCAACGTAGCCGCAGGTTCCAACCCAATGGGCATCAAGCGCGGCATCGAGACCGCAACCAAGAAGGTTGTGGACTCCCTGCTGTCTTCCGCCAAGGAAGTAGAAACCCAGGAACAGATCGCTACCACCGCTGGCATCTCCGCTGCTGACCCGGCCATTGGCGAGAAGATCGCCGAGGCTATGTACACCGTGGGCAACGGCTCCGTAAACAAGGACTCCGTTATCACCGTGGAAGAGTCCAATACCTTTGGTGTTGACCTCGAGGTAACTGAGGGCATGCGCTTTGATAAGGGCTATATCTCCGGCTACTTCGCTACCGATATGGAGCGTCAGGAGGCAGTCCTGGAGGATCCGTACATCCTGCTGGTCTCCTCCAAGATCTCCAATATCAAGGATCTCGTCCCGCTGCTGGAGAAGGTTATGCAGTCCGGCAAGCCGCTGCTCATCATCGCTGAGGACGTTGAGGGCGAGGCCCTGTCCACCCTCGTTGTGAACAAGATCCGCGGCACCTTCAAGTCCGTTGCGGTTAAGGCACCGGGCTTCGGCGACCGCCGCAAGGCCACCCTGCAGGACATGGCTATCCTCACCGGCGGCCAGGTCATCTCCGAGGAGGTCGGCCTCTCCCTCGAGACCGCCGAGCTCGAGTACCTGGGCCAGGCACGCAAGGTTGTCGTCACCAAGGACGAGACCACCATCGTTCAGGGTGCTGGTTCCCAGGAGCAGATCGACGGCCGCATCAAGCAGATTCGTGCCGAGATCGAAAGCTCCGATTCCGACTACGACCGCGAGAAGCTGCAGGAGCGCTTGGCTAAGCTCTCCGGCGGCGTTGCTGTCCTCAAGGTCGGTGCCGCTACCGAGGTAGAGCTCAAGGAGCGCAAGCACCGCATTGAGGATGCAGTCCGCAATGCAAAGGCTGCCGTGGAAGAGGGCATCGTTGCCGGCGGTGGCGTAGCGCTGCTGCAGGCTGCTTCCGTTCTGGATTCCCTGGATGACCTCAAGGGTGATGAGGCTACCGGCGTCAAAATCGTCCGTGAGGCCCTGTCTGCACCGCTGAAGCAGATTGCACACAATGCTGGCCTGGAGCCGGGCGTTGTTGCTGACAAGGTTTCCTCTCTGCCGGCAGGCGAGGGTCTGAACGCTGCTACCGGTGAGTACGTCAACCTCATGGAGGCTGGCATTAATGACCCGGTTAAGGTCACCCGCTCCGCTCTGCAGAACGCTGCTTCCATTGCAGCCCTGTTCCTGACCACCGAGGCTGTCGTCGCCGACAAGCCTGAGCCGGCCGGCGCCAACAACGGCATGCCGGATGCTGACGCCATGGGCGGTATGGGCTTCTAATTTTCCTACACATAGCTAGTAGGCTTTGACCTCGTGCCCCGCAACATGCTTTGGAAAGCATGTTGCGGGGCACATTTGGGTATCTAGCGGACTCGGCACTCTGAGAAGCAGAGCTTCCCCTCAGTTCACTTCCGTAACGGGAGATTAAGCATAGGATGACGAGTATCTACCAGTTCTTCTAGGGTCTCGCAAACACTACGGGTCCTTGTCTGCATATCGAGTTTATTGAATTATCGTGAGGTTTATTCGGCTGCATCGTTGATGCGCTGAATAACCGGCCGAACTGCTCTAGTTATGTTTTTGATCGGGGCTGATAGGTGGGAGTTTTAGGGCTTTGAAAAAGACTCTCCGGTTCGTAAGCCCCATCTTGGGCCTCTGTGCTTTTCTCATAGGGGGGAAGAATTCGAAGGCTGAACTGTGAAGATTCATCGCGCTAGATGGCTACATTCGGGTTACACTTAATGCATGGCTGATATTAAAGACGACGACCTTCCCGAGATCGACCTGGCAGAAACTGACGGCTACGTCGTCGATGGAACCGACGAGGATGACCCTTCGCTGATCATGCCGGATGGTTCCCCGGTTCAGACTTGGCGTGAAAATTACCCCTACGATGAACGCATGACTCGCGATGAGTACGAGTCCGTTAAGCGCGCGCTGCAGATTGAATTGCTGAAGTGGCAGAACTGGACCAAGGAAACTGGTCAGCGTCATATTATTATCTTTGAGGGGCGCGACGCAGCCGGTAAAGGCGGCACTATCAAGCGCTTTAACGAACACCTGAACCCGCGCGGTGCCCGCACAGTGGCATTGGAAAAGCCGTCGCCGCGTGAGTCCACCTCTTGGTACTTCCAGCGTTACATTGAGCATTTCCCGGCCGGTGGTGAAATCGTCTTCTTTGACCGCTCTTGGTATAACCGTTCCGGGGTGGAGCGGGTTATGGGCTTTTGTACCGAAAGTCAGCACGCGGAATTCCTTCGCGAGGTTCCGATGCTGGAGAATATGATTCTGGGCTCGGGTATCTCCCTGACCAAGCTGTGGTTCTCGGTTACTCGTAAGGAGCAGCGCACTCGCTTCGCTATTCGCCAGATTGACCCAGTGCGCCAGTGGAAATTGTCCCCGATGGACTTGGCCTCGCTGGATAAGTGGGATGACTACACCCGTGCTAAGGAAGAGCAGTTCCGTTATACGGATACGGAAGAATCGCCGTGGATTACCATTAAGTCCAACGACAAGAAGCGTGCCCGCATTAACGCTATGCGCTATGTACTGTCCAAGTTCGAGTATACAAACAAGGATCACGAGCTGGTGGGCGAGGTTGATGAGAATATTGTTAAGCGTGGTCGCGACCAGATTGGTGACTAAGCTTGAGATGAATTAGCCACCACGTGGGCGGGAAACTCGGAAACTCCGAGTTTCCCGCTTTTTGTATTAGGGGGTAGTGGGGTGGGTATGGGAAATAGTTTCGGCAGGATTTGTTCTTCCTAAAGGTTCGTTTCCGTGCGGTTATTTTACGGAACCGTAGGTTCCATTATTGGAACTTATTTGTTCTTTATATCGTCACTTAATTAGCATCACTGTTATCTCAATCTCATCTGGGAAAATAATATGAGCTACAACACCACGAGGAGACGGTGATGATGAAGAAGCATATAACCGCTTGCTTGACAGCGGCTGCTGTCATGGCGGCACCAGTGGCGGTATCCGGAACGCTCACAGTTGGCGCAGCTGCTCAAGAGGCACCGGCCCCAGCGGCAGACAAGAAGCCAGATGTATTGGGACGCCCGACCGTCTCTGACAAGCAGGTTTCTGATGAGGACGGCTACTTCGATAGCCAGCGCGGTCAGGGTGTAAAGATCTACTACCGGAAGCAGAAGGTGGCAAACCCACGCGGTGCGGTGGTTTTGGCGCACGGTGTATCGGAGCACTCGGGGCGTTATGATTACGTCGCCAAGCGCTTGCTCGATGCCGGCTACAACGTTTACCGCGTTGACCACCGCGGCCACGGCAAATCCGCCGGCGGCAGCGTACCGATGGGGCATATCGATAATTTCCAGAACATCCTCGATGATTTCGACCGTGTCGTGGACATGGCGAAGGAAGAAAATCAGGGAGTAAAGACCTTCCTACTGGGCCATTCGATGGGTGCGCTGACCGTGGAGGCCTATGGGATTCGCGAGCCGGGCAAGGTAGATGGCATTATCACCAACGGTGGTGGTGCACCGCTGAACCTTTCGGGCAAGAATGTGGCCGGAAAGAATATCACCCCGGATGACATTTCTGAGACCCAGAAGAAGCTCGATCCCACCATCTTTGAGCGCTTGCCGCTAGCCCAGCTCACCAGCTTTAATGCGCACTATGCGCAGAACTTGATTCCGCACCGCACCAAAATCGGCGCACAATCGCCGGAGTGGAGCAAGGACATTCAGCTGTCTAATCCATTTACGGATGGTATCTCCACTAGCCAGGCGGTGAAGGACGAGTATGCCTCTAGCCCGCTCATCGCGCAGAAGACCAGCGCTGGAACCGCCCTGCAGTTGGCGGCGATTGCAACCTATGACGCCGTCAATGCGGACCTCTTTAGCGCACCAACGCTTATTATGCACGGCACTAAGGATGGCATTGTTCCGCCGTACTTTTCCCAGGATTGGTATAACTCTATCTCCTCCAAGGACGTGGAGTATGTGACCTGGGAGGGTCAGAAGCATGAGGTCTTTAATGAGCCGGCCGCCGATCAGGCCCTCGATACGGTGGTTGATTGGCTGGAACGCCACGCCTAAACGGAAGGTTCTCTAGGGAGAATAATCGCTAAAGCTCTTGGCAGGCTTGTTGTGCTTGCCAAGAGTTTACGTATATGTAACCCCCCTTGTTGCCCAGGTCAGATAGAAATAAAGTTATGAAAAACAAACTTTGTGCTTTCTCATCTGTCCTGGCCCTTACCGGAGTCCTGTGTGCACCCATGGCGGCGGCTCAGTCTTCGCTTTCTGGATCTTCCCTTCGCTCGTCTTTGGGGTCGTCGCTTGGCTCTTCTCATGACTTTTCCCAGGGATCCTCTGCAGGAGAGGAGGCGCAACCGAAAGCGGAAGAACGCGAAGGCGTCGACTCGCGGGTGCTGTGGCAGGAAAGCTTCGACGGGGTGGATACCCCGGCATGGTTTACCCACCGCGCGCCGGAGGGGTGGAAGACCGACGTGCACGGCGTGGACTCGGGGGAGGCCCGCTGGAAGGGCTGGGCCTTTGGCAACATGCGCCACTGGACTTGGGCGGTCGGTACCGATATGCGCCACTACTTCACCCAAGCGCATGACACCTTCGCCATCATCGACAATAAGCAGCAGCGCCTAGCCGAAGGCGATTCCATGACCGCGGGTCTAAAGAGCCCGGCCATCCCGGTGGCGGGGCAGGAGCGGGTCAATGTGGAATTCGACCACCATTACCGCCAGGGCAAGGACGGGCAAAATGCCACGGTGACTGTCTCCTTCGATGGTGGGGAAGCCCAGGAAATCGCCGTCTTTGATAAAGACGTCTTCTCCAAGCACGAGTCCATTGGCGTGGACGTGCCGGCCGGCGCAAAGAATATGCAGGTTAGCTTCAGCTACAACAACGGCAATGATGACTGGTGGTGGGCGGTGGATAACGTGGGCGTCGTCAAGCCGCTCGGTGAGCTTCAGAGCTCGCCGCAGGCTATCGTGGACGTGCTTTCCGACGTCCAAGGCGACCCCCAAGACTACAACGACGCGGTACGCCAGTTGAACGGTATGGAGGACAAGGCCGGGGCGCTGGTGCTCAACGGCGACCTCGTGGACGATGGCTCGCAGCAGCAGTGGGATGATTTCTTGGCCGCGCACAGCGAGGTGCCGCACGATTCGGGCAAGGAATTGTGGACCATCGGCAACCACGAAATGTATGGCAAGGAAGGATCTGAGACGTACCTCCAGCGCTTCCTCAAATACTCCGGCCAGGATAAACCGTGGAAGGAAGAGGTAGTTGACGGAGTGCCACTGATTTCGGTGAATACCGAGTTTTATTCCGATATCCTGCGCCACGGCAAGGAGCCGTTCCAGCGCATCAGCAAGGAGCAGCTCGATTGACTAGATGAGCGCCTGGCTTATTGGGATGTTAAGGGCACTCCGGCGTTGGTCTTTAGTCATCCTCTTTTGCCGCAGACGGTATCGATGTCGCATTCGGCGTGGTACCAGAATGACTTTGAGGACCTCGAGGCGCTATCCAATGTGGTTAATAAATACAACAACATCGTGTGGTTTAGCAGCCACAGCCATTCCTCGCTGCACCAAAATAACTGGTGGGGAACCCGCCGCTACGACGGCACCGGCGAGGCCGGCTGCACCGGCTTCCCAGTAGTCAACACCGGCGCCATCCTCAATGAGTACCTGCCGGAAGGCGATAATGACGAGAAAATTGTCAAGGAAAAGGAAGAGGCCTCCACCGGACTGCGGGTCAAGGTCTTTGCTGACCGCGTCCGGGTGGAGGCCTGGGACTTCAAGTCCGGCGAAATGATTAAGTATCAGGACTTCGCGCGGTAGGGCGCAGATTATGGCCGGCGGCCTAGCGCTCCCACGGCTCGATGGGGTTGCCCTGCCACACGGCGTTGGTGGGAACGCGGTCGCCGCGCATAACCAGCGAGCCGGGGCCTACGGTGGAGGCCTTGCCAATCAGCGAGGCAGGCAGCGCCACCGAATGGGAGGCCAGTGTAGATCCGGCCTCGACGGTGACGGTATCCAAGCTCATCACGCGGTCCTGGAAAAGGTGGGTTTGCACCACCGTACCAGGGCCCACGGTGGCGGCCTCACCGACGCGGATGAGGTCCGTTTCCGGGAACCAGTAGGAATCGATCCACGCGCCGCGGCCGATTTCCACGCCGAGGGCGCGTAGCCCCAGGTTGATCTCCCCGGAGCCGTAGGTGTGCTGGAAGAACCACGGCGCGGCGACGACCTCCACGAAGGTATCCTGCAGCTCATTGAGCCAGACAAAAGCGGACCACAGCGGGTGGTCGGCCGCGCGGTGCTTGCCCACGCAGATCCACTTCACAGCGACGGTAACGGCCGTGGCTACGGCACCCATGCCCATGAGCACGAGGCCGGAGAGGAGCCAGGTGAGGGGGAAGCCGAGGGCGTCGAGAAGCGAGTAGTACACGCTTAGGGTCGCGGCGAGCAGCATGGCGGAAAACATCGGTGCCAAAAGGCGCATGGTTTCCACCACGCCGCGGGCGGCCTTGACGGCAAAGCCCGGGTTATAGGTCAGCGCCTCACCCGAGTTAGCGGGGGAGTCCACCTCCACGGTCACGCGGCGCATGCGCTCTGGTGGCGCACCCCACCAGTTGGCGCCGGCCTTCGTCTTCTTCGGGGTAGAAGAAAGAACGGCAACCAGCGAGTTCTTGGATAGCTTGCGGCCGGGTGCGGTGATGCCGGAGTTACCCACGAAGGAGCGCTTGCCCACCTTGGTTTCGCCGGTGCGCATCCAGCCGCCGCCGAGCTCGTAGCCGCCGATCATGGTGTCATCGGCCAGGAAGGCACCTTCTTTGACCTCGGTGAGCTTGGGAATCATGACCGCGGTGGAGATTTCCACGTTGGCGCCAATCTCCGCGCCGAGCGAGCGCAGCCATGCTGGGGTCAGCTGGGAGGCATAGAGCGGAAAGAGCTTGCTGCGAGCCTCGTCCATGAGGCGCTCGATGGCCCACAGACGCCAGCCCGTGACCGAGCGCACGGGTGCCACGCCCGGCCTAATGCCGAGCGAGAGAATGCGTACGCCCAGCCAGGTCTGCAGCATATAGGTGGCAAAGGCCGCCAGTGCGCCGACGGGTGCGAAGAAAACCGCACCGATGAAGCTATCGCCGCCTGTGGAATGCACAAGGGCCAAGACGATGGCCGCGCCTATCGCCAGCGCAACAACCGGCTGGATGGCGAGGAGGACGGAAGTGGCGTCATAGATAGCCACCCACCACGGCCGGCGCTTTGGCGTATGGGACGGGAAGCGATGCTTGGAGCGGCCCACCTTCTTGGCAGGTGAGCCCGACCAGCGCTGGCCGTCCTTGATTTTCTTGCGGCCAGTGACGGTGGAACCGGCCTCCACGTGGGCATACTTGCCCACCACGGTGCCAGGCAGCAGCGTGGAGCGCGCGCCCACGCGGGCGCCTTCCTTGACGTCGATGGCGCCCACATGCAGGATATCGCCGTCCAGCCAATAACCGGAAAGGTCCACTTCGGGCTCGATGGCGGCGTGCTTGCCCAGCGTGAGCATGCCGGTAACCGGCGGCAGGGAGTGCAGATCCACGCCGCGCTTGACCTTGACGCCGAGCGCGCGGGCGTAGTTATTTACGCGCGTGGCACCGGCCAGGGAGCTCGCGCCGGAGGCATTAGCCCAGCGCTCGGCCGCCCAGATGCGCAGATGCGTCGAACCGCCGCGTGGGTAATCGCCCGGCGTGATGCCGGCCGTAATAAGACGCGCGCCGTAGCCGCCGATGGGGATGCGGCCGACGGGGGTGACAAAGACGATGAGCATGGCAATGACCAGCCACCACGGATAGGCCGCGGCCCACTCGAAGCCCAGCGATGCCGCCACGGTGGAGCCCAACATGAGCCAGGCCAGCCAGCTGGATGCGGCCAGCGTCATGACGGGGATCTGAATCAGGGTCTGGGCTAGGCGGGTGCCAAGGGCGACCTTGGTGACCTCGCGCATGGGGACGTCAGCAGCCGCGGGGCGCGGTTCGGCACCGGCGATGAGCTCGGCCAGTGAACCCAGGCGCGGGTGGTCGTAGAGGTCGCGCACCGCCACGTTGGGGTAGCGCTCCCTGATATGCCCCACGAGGGTCGCGGCCGCCAATGAGGTGCCGCCGAGAGAGAAGAAATCGGCGTTCTCGTCCTCCACGGATACGCCGAGTGTTTCTACCCATAGTTCCGCGAGCCACTTCTCGGTCTCGGTCAGCGTGGTCGATTCCACACCCACTCCAGGCAGCGGCCATGGCAGGGCCTTCTTATCCACCTTGCCGGACGTACGCACCGGCAGCTCTTCCATCACACAGATGCGCGGGACGAGCGCGGCCGGCATGGTATCGGCCAGGCGGGCGTGCGCGGCCTCGTGATCGAAGCCCTTGGCTTCATCCTCGAGGGAAACATAGCCCACCAGAACGGACTCGCCGCCCGGGGTCTTCTGTACGGCCACGGCCGAGTTATAGACGTTATCCAGGGCCGCGACATTGGCTTCGACCTCGCCGAGCTCGATGCGGCGCCCGCCAATTTTCACCTGGTCATCTACGCGGCCGACGAAGTACAGTCCGTCTTCCTCTAGGCGCACGTGGTCACCGGTGCGATACGCACGCTGCCAGCCCATCGACTCCAACGGGGCGTACTTCTCCGCGTCCTTCGCCGGATCCAGGTAGGACGCCAGTCCCACGCCGCCAATCACCAGCTCACCGACGCCGCCCATTTCCACAGGCATGCCCTGCTTATCGACGACCACCAGGTCCCACCCATTCAACGGCAAGCCAATGGACACCGGCCGTCCGGGCAGCATTTGCTGCGCACAGGCGACGACGGTGGCCTCGGTGGGACCGTAGGTATTCCACATCTCGCGGTCCTCGGTGGCCAGGCGGTCTACCAGTTCCTGCGAGCAGGCCTCGCCGCCGACGATAAGCAGGCGGATATTATCCAGCGCCTCGGCCGGCCACAGGCCCGCCAGGGTAGGCACGGTGGACACGACGGTGATATCGCGGCGGATGAGCCACGGGCCCAAATCCATGCCGGAGCGCACCAGGGATCGCGGCGCCGGGACCAAGCAGCCACCGTGGCCCCAGGCCAGCCACATTTCCTCGCAGGAGGCATCGAAGGCGACAGACAGGCCAGCGAGCACGCGATCCTCCGGGCCGAGCGGCCCGTGTGGGTGGTTGACCAAAAAGAGGCTGGCCTCGGCATCCACGAAAGCCGCCGCGGAACGGTGGCTCACGGCCACGCCCTTCGGTTTGCCGGTAGAACCGGAGGTGAAGATGATCCACGCGGTGTCTTCTGGGAGCGGGGCATTGGACTCCTCGGCTGGGGCGTCCGGGCGCGCGGAATCGCGCAGGAAGCGGAAGCCTTCATCAGTAAAAACGCCATCGATATCGGCCTCGCCGAAGACCATCTCGGCGCGCTCGTCTGGGTCATCGGCGTCGACAGGCACGTAGGCCGCGCCCGCCGCCAGGGTCGCCAAAATGGCGAGGTAGAGCTCGCGCTTGCCGGAGGTCATCCGAATGCCGATGCGATCGCCCCGGCGCACACCATTGGCGTGCAGCTCGGTGGCCCACAGTTCGACCTCGTGGATGAGTTCGGAGTAGGTGATGATCTCGCCGTCGTCAAGCGCGGCGGCGTCTGGATGCATTTCCGCGGTGGCCGTGATGATGTCCCACAGCGTGCGCGGCCGCGGCGCCGCGCTACCTAGAAGGTACTGCTGCGGGACACGTGATTCGGGTCCTGCCATTTATGCCTCTTCTTCGTCCGCGGCAATGATGGACTTGGCCAACTTACGCAGGTGCTTGAGCTGCTTATTGGTGGACTCATCCAAAGCCTCGTCCTCGGCGGCGGAAACAAGCTCCGCCAAGTCCTTGTGGACCTTTGCGCCCTTCTTGGTAGACGCGACGATCTGGCGGCGGCGATCCTTCGGGTCGCGCTCGCGTTTGGCCCAGCCGCGGTCCTCGAGGGCGTCGATAAGACGCACCATGTCAGAAGCATCAATGGCCAGGGTCTCGGAGAGGTAGGACTGCGACGCGGCATCCGCGTCTACCAGGCAGGTCAGGACCCAGTACTCACGCAGCGTCGTCTGCTTGGTCTGCAAAGCGGCCTCGACGCCGTCGCGGGTGCGACGGCGGAGGCGCTCGAGCTGGAACGACGGGGATTCGAGTAGGGCAGTTGGGATTACAGAATTATTCGTGGAAGCCATACCATCATCATAATCCCAAAAGATTGGTTAAGGCCAATTAATCCGTTTCGATGGGAAGCCCGGAAGCCTTCCAATTATCCGTGCCGCCCTCCACATTGATGGTGTCCCAGCCCAGCGCATGCTCCAGATACTGGCAGACCTGCATGCTGCGGCCGCCCGCGTGGCAAATGACGTAGATATCCTTGTCCGGATCGATTTCCTGGATGCGACCCGTAATCTCGCTCATTGGGATATGGGTCGCGCCCTTCGCGTGCTCCACCGCCCACTCGTCATTCTCGCGGACATCAATGAGCTGTGCGCCTTCTGGTACTTCAGTTGGTTGAACGTTTTTCATGCCTCATACCCTAGTCACGCATAGGACCTTGTGCTGCTCCGCGTGCCGCAGTGCTAGCGCTGGAACCGCCAGTAGTGGTGCCACTGCCACGGTGGCTGCACAATGTTGTCTTTACCGTGGACTATTGCGAGGACTTGGCCAACAGCTATGTCGAGGTGGTGCTCGATTGTGGCGGCGGTGAAGTGGAGGGGTTTGTAGCCTCTTTGGACGGCGTCGTTCAGCTTTTGGCGGTCAATTTCGAACCGCTGCCGGTTCTCGCCCTGATGGTAGGCGTAGCCGTCGACTTCGATGGCTAGCTTGTGTTCCTCCAAGAGTAAGTCCCAGCGGTAAGGGCCAATGTATCTGTTGTTGTGCACGGTGACATGGGGCCGAAGCGCGCGGGTGAGGTTGCGCTCGGGGACGCTATCAGCGCCGAGGATGGTGTTTTCCAGCACGCGCCGGGTGTGCTGCGGGAAGCGCTGAAAATCAAGCATGTGGCCCTCCATCTGGGAGGCGCCGTACTGGCCGGCAAAGCAGGCCTCGAGGAAGGCGACGGCGTCTTCTTCCGCCATGATTTCTGTGGCCTGCAGCGGATTGCACACGTTAATTCCATTGAGCTGACCAAGCGCCTTGGGACGGGCGCGGCGGCTGCGGAAGTACGGGCTGGAGGCCATCATTCCCGCGCGCAGGAAGTGGAGTGGGAAACTTAAAGGGTGGCCGAGGTAGTGGTGGGCACACGAGTAGCCGTCGAGCGCTGAATCGGGCCAGCGATGGGAGACGATTTCCGCGAGTTCGCGCGGCGAGGGCTTTCCTTCGGTATAGAGGCCGTGGCAGATTTTCACGGCTTGGTTGTTGATTGCGCGGTGCGCGGCCCTGCGCGTGGTGAAGATTCTCATGCGCCCACCCCTAGGCGTTCATTTCGATCAATTAGGTCCCCCGAGGCCGGTGGTTTCGGCCTGCTATGTGATCGAATTGTACTGCGGGGACGGGAAGGTGTCGCGGGGAGGGCCTTGCGGATGCGAAGAAGGGCGAAAAGGGACAAAAAGGGGCGTTTCGATCAAATACGGACTTTGAAACCGCCGCTTTCGCGGTGCTATTTGATCGAAACGCCCTAAGGGCAGCCCGGAGCAGGAAGTCTTACTTGAAGCGAGCCTTAGCCTCGTCGAGGATCTTCTCTGCCTCGGCCTTGTCGCCCCAGCCGGAGCCAGTGACTTCCTTGTTCGGCTCCAGGTCCTTGTAGTGGACGAAGAAGTGCTCGATTTCGTCCTTGATGTGCTGCTCCACATCGTTGATGTCCTGGTAGCGCTCCCAGCGCGGGTCATCGATGACGGCGAGCAGCTTGTCGTCGCCGCCGGCCTCGTCGGTCATCTTGAACACGCCGACGATGCGGGCCTCAACAACAACGCCCGGGAAGACCGGCTCCGGCAGGATGACCAGGGCGTCGAGCGGGTCGCCGTCCTCGCCCAGGGTGTGGTCGATGAAGCCGTAGTCAGCCGGGTAAGCCATCGGGGTGAACAGGTAACGGTCGAGGTAGACCTTGCCGGACTCGTGGTCAACCTCGTACTTGTTGCGGGAGCCCTTCGGGATTTCAATGGTTACTTCAACGCTCACAGCGATGTCCTCCATGGGGGATTGGGTATCAATTACTGCCCATAGTCTAGCGCGTTGCGGATTCGCGCTAGGGTTAAAGGCAATGAAAGCAAAGCATGTTTGGTGGTCAGCGACCGCGCTCGTGGTAGCGGCAGCGGTCGGAGGTACGGCTGCGCTGGGCGTTACCCTCCAGCGCGAATACGGCGATCTCTCGCACGGGGAGGCGCAGGCGGTCGAGACTCCTGAGGAGCCGTTGAGCGCAGCACAGCCGGGCGAGGCGGACATGGATGCGCTGAGCGCGAAGCTGGATGAGCTCGCTAAGAATAAGGACCTTGCCACGTTCGGCGGCGAGGTGATCGATACCGAAACCGGTGACGTAGTGTGGCAGCGCGACGCAGATAAGCGGCTTACCCCGGCCTCGTCCACGAAGGTCCTCACCACTGCGGCGGCGACGTTAGCGCTGGATGAGAATGAGAAAATCACCACCAAGGTCTACCGCGGGTCGAACGAAAAGAACGTGGTCATCAAGGCCGCGGGTGATGTGTGGATGACGCACGAACAACTCGATGATTTGGCCGAGCAGATTTCGAAGAACGTCGAGCAGGTCGATGGTGTCTACATCGATACCTCCGCGTGGTCCGGCGAGGCACAGGCCCCGGGGTGGGATCCGGAAAACGTGGACGGCGGCTTCGTCGCGCCGATGGAACCGGCCATGCTCTACGGCGGTCGCCTGGGCGCGACGACGGGGGATGTGCCGAGGAGTCATGAGCCTGCTTTGGACGTCGCTAAGCAGCTAGGCGATCGCCTCGGCGCGGGCAAGGTAGGCATGGGCTCCGTCGCGGAGAATGCGCAGGAGGTGGCGAGCGTGGATTCGCCGCCGCTAGCGGACCGCGCCCGGGAGATGGTGCGCCACTCGGATAACGTCATGGCCGAGGCCATTGCGCGTGAGCTGGCGGTTTCCCGGGGCAAGGAGGCCAGCTTTGAAGGCGATACGCAGGCCACGCTGGATGTCCTGCGGGAAGAGGGCTTCGACGTCGACGGCGTGGATATTAAGGATAATTCCGGGCTATCGGTGGACAATCGGCTCACCGCCGGGCTGTTGACGCAGCTCATTAATGGCGCGGTCAATGATCCGCGCCTGCGCCCGCTGGTGTCTTACCTCCCAGTAGCCGGCGGTGATGGCACCTTGTACGAGCGCTACGGGGATTCCGCGGCCAAGGGCTATGTGCGCGCCAAGACGGGCACGCTGACTGGGGTCTCCGCCCTGGCCGGCACCGCGCAGGGTAATTCCGGGCGCGTGTATGCCTTTGCCTTCCTTGTGAATGACGGCGATATCTTGGCCGCCCGCAAGGCTCAAGACGCGTTGGCTTCTGCACTGCATGAGTTCTAAAAAGCCCTTTTGGCCGCGGGTTTCGCCGCACTTTCTAACGTGTCGGCGCGGCGTGCGCGCCGCCGCCCTCGACCACGCGGTGGCCGTTGGGCTATCCGGAGGCGCGGACTCGCTGGCGCTTATGGCCGCGCTCGTGGCGGAGGGTCACGATGTGCTCGCGCTGTGTGTGGACCACGGGTTGCAGGACGGCTCGCGGGCGCAGGCCGAGCGCGCGGCCGAACAGGCGCGAAAGCTAGGCGCGCGAGCGCGAGTGCTGAACGTTGAGGCCGGCGCAACGGGCCAGAAGTCGATGGAGGCGGCCGCGCGGGTAGCGCGGTATCGAGCACTGGCCGCCGCGTGCGCGGACGAAGGATTAGAGGTTGCCGTTGCGCATACGGCCGATGACCAGGCGGAAACGCTGCTGCTCGGCGCGCTGCGCGGACGAGTGGCGGGCATGAGTGAGCGCAGCGAGGTGGAAGGCGCCCGCGTGGTGCGGCCGCTGCTGAACGTGCGCCGCGCCGATACCGAGGGCGCCTGCGCGGAGCTGGGCCTATCGGCGTGGCAGGACCCGCAGAACGCGGACACCCATTTCCGCCGCGTGGCGCTGCGCCGCGAGGTCATTCCGCAGTTGAGCCGTATCATCGGCGGGGATGCGGTGCCAGCGCTGGCTCAAGCAGCAGGCGATGCGGCGCTTGACGACGCCGCCCTGCGCACCCCACCCACCACGGACTGTGCCGACTTGGCGGCGATGGCAGAACCGCGGCGCCGGCGGGCAATCGCGGCGTGGCTGGTCAGCGAGGGGGTAGAAGTGACAAGGAGGGCAGTGGGAGACGTCGGCAAGCTATGTACCCACTGGCACGGGCAAGGGCCGGTGGCCGTGCGATCAGCCCGGCAGGTGGGGCAGAGGTTGGAAGTAGCCCGTATAGGTGGCAAACTGGCACTATTGTCTGGTCATTAAAGGAGCGCACACGTGCACGACAAGAAAGACTTCGCCGTTCCCGCAAACCGCTACGGTGACGATGTAGAAGCAATCCTCATTGGAGAAGAGGAACTGCAAAACCGCGTCCAAGAACTCGCGGATATGGTTTCGGAAAAGTATGCCGACTCTGAGCACGACCTGCTGTTGGTCTGCGTGCTCAAGGGCGCCGCATTCTTCCTCACAGACTTTGCGCGCAAGCTATCCATCCCCTCCGAGCTGGAGTTTATGGCCGTATCCTCCTACGGTGCCTCCACCTCCTCTTCCGG
The DNA here is from genome assembly GCF_030229635.1 of Corynebacterium marquesiae. Taxonomy (NCBI): domain Bacteria; kingdom Bacillati; phylum Actinomycetota; class Actinomycetes; order Mycobacteriales; family Corynebacteriaceae; genus Corynebacterium; species Corynebacterium marquesiae. Next base: position 50,190 of record NZ_JASPII010000013.1, on the reverse strand, counting down.
CGTGGTGCGCATTTTGAAGGATTTGGACCGCGATATTGCCGGGCGCAACGTGCTCATCGTGGAAGACATCATCGATTCCGGCCTCACCCTGTCGTGGCTCATCCGCAACCTGGAAGGCCGCAGCCCTGCTTCGCTGAATGTGGTCACCCTGCTGCGCAAGCCCGAAGTAGTCAAGGCTGATATTGATCTGCTGGATGTGGGCTTTGATATCCCGAATGAATTCGTCATCGGCTATGGCTTGGACTATGCGGAACGCTACCGCGATCTCCCCTACGTGGGCACCCTCCACCCCGATGTCTATACCACCAACTAAAATCGCGCAGTAATGAAAAACAACAAGATTCTTCGCTACGGCGGGATTGCGGCCCTCATCCTTATCGCGCTGTACGCCTTTACCTTCTTTAGCAACGATGCCCGCGGCTACGTGCAAGCGGATACCTCGGTTGCGCTGACCCAGCTCAAAGACAAAAACGTCGATGAGGTGGAAATTGATGACCGCGAGCAGCGCCTGCGCATCAAGCTCAAGGATGAAATCACGGTAGACGAGCGTGACGGTGTGCAGGAAATCGTGGCCAAGTACCCGGCCCGCGCCTCTGAGCAGGTCTTTAACGCCGTCAAGGATTCCGGCGCCGAGAAGTACCAGACCAATGTCACGCAGGAATCCTTCTTGGGCTCCATGCTGAGCATGCTGCTGCCGATGATCATCCTCTTCGGCGTGCTCTTCTGGCTCATGTCTCGCATGCAGCAGGGTGCTGGCGGAATGTTTGGCATCGGCGGTTCCAAGGCCAAGGAACTGACCAAGGATATGCCGACCAATACCTTTGCGGATGTGGCCGGCGCGGACGAAGCCGTGGATGAGCTGCAGGAAATCAAGGACTTCCTGGAAGACCCCACCCGCTACCACGAACTAGGTGCCAAGATCCCGCGCGGCGTGCTGCTTTACGGCCCTCCGGGTACTGGTAAAACCTTGCTTGCCCGCGCTGTGGCCGGCGAGGCCGGCGTGCCGTTCTATTCCATCTCCGGTTCTGACTTTGTGGAAATGTTCGTCGGCGTGGGTGCCTCCCGCGTGCGCGACCTATTCAAGCAGGCGAAGGAAAATAGCCCCTGCATTATCTTCGTGGACGAGATTGACGCCGTGGGCCGCCAGCGCGGTTCCGGTACCGGCGGAGGCCACGATGAGCGCGAGCAGACCCTCAACCAGCTCCTGGTAGAAATGGATGGCTTTGGTGACCGCGAAGGCGTAATCCTCATTGCCGCCACCAACCGCCCGGATATCCTCGATCCGGCGCTGCTGCGCCCGGGCCGCTTCGACCGCCAGATTCCGGTCACCAACCCGGATCTTGCCGGCCGCGAGGAGATCCTGCGCGTGCATGCAAAGAATAAGCCACTGGCAGAAGAGGTTGACGTAGCGCAGCTGGCCAAGCGCACCGCCGGCATGTCCGGCGCGGACCTGGCCAATGTACTCAACGAGGCCGCTTTGCTTACCGCCCGCATCGGCGGCAACGTCATTACCTATGACGCCTTGGAAGAGGCCACCGACCGTGTCGTGGGCGGCCCGCGCCGCCAAGGCAAGATCATCTCCGAGCACGAGAAGAAGGTCACCGCTTACCACGAGGGCGGACACACGCTTTCTGCGTGGGCACTCAAGGATATTGAGCGCGTGTACAAGGTCACCATCCTGGCCCGTGGCCGCACCGGCGGCCACGCCATGACCTCCCAGGAAGATGACAAGGGCATGTACACCCGCGACGAGCTCTTCTCCCGCTTGGTCTTTGCCATGGGCGGCCGCGCTGCCGAAGAGCTGGTCTTCGGTGCGCCGACCACCGGTGCGTCCTCCGATATCGAAAACGCCACCAAGATCGCTCGTTCCATGCTCACCGAGTACGGCTTCTCGCCGGACCTGGGCACCGTGAAGTACGGCAAGGAGCAGGGCGATCCCTTCAGCCAGATGGGTGGCGGTGGCTCCATCGATTACTCCGATGAGGTTGCCTCCAAGATTGATGAGCAGATGCGCTACCTGCTCGAGCGCGCGCACGAGCAGGCCTATGACATCTTGCGCAATAACCGTCACTACCTGGACAAGCTGGCCGCGGCCCTGCTGGAGAAGGAAACCCTGCGCCGCCCTGACCTGGAGCGCATTTTCGATGGCATCGAGCCGCGCGAGGCCTTCGATGTCTTCCCAGGTGAGGATGACCGCTTCCCGCGTCAGATTGGCTACGCCCCAGTGAAGACCCCGGTCGAGCTGGCGAAAGAGCGCGGCGAGGAGCTGCCTAAGCGCATGACGCTTCTCGATGCCTCCCGGGCCGCCCGCGAGCGCCGCCTCGCCGGCGAAGAGCCGAAGGGTGAGGTGGGCTTCAACTTTGGCCAGCACGCCGGCGATTACGTCGACCCGGACACCGCCCGCGAGTTGGGCAGCGGCCCCGCAAAGGATTCTGAGGACTCCACGCCGGGCCAGCCTGCCCAGCAGGCTCGCGATGCTCAGTCTGCTCCGGCTTCCGAGTCAACCGCCCGTCCGGCTGCACGCCCCACTACCGGTGGTGGAAAGCACCACAAGCCGGATGCCGGTGCAGAGCAGGACGCTGATACCAGCCAGTGGTTTACCCCTGGCTGGGACGAAAAGGATCGCCGCAAGAACCCCTATGCGCGCGAGGACGACAAGCAAGAAGATAACTAATGCCTGATAATCACATTCCCGCTCGCGCCGCCTTCGACCAAGACCGAGCGGAGGCAGCGGTGCGTGAGCTGCTCCTTGCGGTAGGGGAGGACCCTGACCGCGAGGGCTTGCGCGAAACCCCGGCCCGCGTGGCCCGCGCCTACCGCGAGGTCTTCGCCGGCCTGCACGAGGATCCCACCGAGGTCCTGCACAAAACCTTCGCCGAGGACCACCAAGAATTAGTTCTGGTGCGCGATATCCCCATCTATTCCACCTGCGAGCACCACTTGGTGCCGTTCTACGGCGTGGCGCATATCGGCTACATCCCAGGCAAAGACGGCCACGTCACCGGTTTGAGCAAGCTCGCCCGCCTGGCGGATATGTACGCTAAGCGCCCCCAAGTCCAAGAGCGCCTCACCCAGCAGGTAGCGGACGCCTTGGTGGAGGTGCTCGGCGCGCAGTCCGTCATCGTGGTCATTGAGTGCGAGCACTTGTGCATGGCCATGCGCGGCATCCGCAAGCCGGGGGCGACGACGACCACCTCCGCGGTGCGAGGCGGCTTCAAAAATAATGCCGCCTCCCGCGCCGAGGTGCTCAGCCTGATTCGCAGCTAAGTCCCCCGGTTACCACGAAAGCGAGAAGGAGCACGCCATGCAGCAGGCAACTTCGGTATCGGATCTGACCATTGCCCAACGCACGCTGGTGATGGGCATCGTCAACGTCACGGAGGATTCCTTCTCCGATGGCGGTAAGTGGTTGGACGTCGATGCCGCCATTAACCACGCCCGCGAACTCGTGGCGCAGGGCGCGGACATGATTGACGTCGGTGGTGAGTCCACCCGGCCGGGTGCGGTGCGGGTAGAAGCGGACGTCGAAAAGCGCCGCGTGGTTCCCGTCATTAAGGCGCTGAGCGAGCTGGGCATCCGCACTTCCGTGGATACGATGCGGGCCTCGGTGGCCCGCGCGGCGGCAGCGGCCGGTGTGGACATGATTAATGACGTCTCCGGTGGCCTGGCTGATCCGGAGATGTATCGCGCGATGGCCGAGGCCGGCGTGCCCGTCTGTTTGATGCACTGGCGCACGCTGCAGGAAGGCGCCTTTGGATCCGCAGCCGGTAGCGCCGACCACGGCGGCGATGTGGTGCGCGATGTGCATGAGACCCTCGAGCGCCTGGCGAATAATGCGCTGACGGCTGGCGTGCGACGCGATAATATCGTGTTCGATCCGGGCTTGGGCTTTGCCAAAACTCCGCAGGATAATTGGGCGCTGCTCAAGGCCCTGCCGGAGTTCCTCGACGCTGAATTCCCGGTGCTGGTGGGAGCCTCGCGCAAGCGCTTCCTTGCCGCCATCCGGGAGGACCGTGGCGTGGAATCCAGCCCGCTGCTGGCCGATCCCGCAACTGCGGCCGTAACCGCCATTTCCGCCCAGATGGGCGCGTGGGGCGTGCGCGTGCACGAGGTCGCCGTCTCGCGCGATGCCGTCGATGTTGCGGCCGCGTGGAACGCCGGCAACGGCTACGCGGGCGGCGCCAGGGCGACCGGCAGCTATAGCAATGGCGCCGATGGCAATGGCACCATGAAATCCACCGCCCTACCGCGCAACCCTGAGGAGTAAAACATGGCAGACCGCATCGAGCTCACCGGCCTAGAATGCTTTGGCTACCACGGCGTTTTCGAAGAAGAAAAGCGCACCGGCCAACCCTTCATCGTGGATATCACCTGCTGGTCTGAGTTCGCAGGGGCCGCCGCCACCGATGATCTGACCAAGACCATCAATTACGCCGAGCTTGCCGACGTCGCCGCCACAATCATCGAAGGCCCCGCCCGCGACCTCATCGAGACCGTCGCCAGCGAGGTGGCCGATACCATCATGGAGACCTTCGAAGGCCTGCATGCCGTGGAGGTCACCCTGCACAAGCCGCAGGCGCCGATTCCGCGCACTTTTGCCGACGTCGCCGTGGTCGCCCGCCGCTCCCGCAAGCACGCGAGGACCCTCTAATGCGCGCGGTATTGTCCATCGGCTCCAATATGGATGACCGCGTGGAGCTTTTGCGCACGGTATTCGACGAGTTTGCCAGCGAGATCGTTGCCGCTTCGCCCGTCTATGCCACCCCGCCGTGGGGAGTAACGGATCAAGACGAATTCCTCAACGCGGTGCTCATCGTGGACGTCGAGGAGACTCCGAAGGAACTCCTGCGCCGCGGGCAGAAGCTTGAAGAGGCCGCCGAGCGCGTCCGCGTGCGCCACTGGGGACCGCGCACGCTGGACGTGGATATCGTCGATATTGAAGGTTTTACTTCCGATGACCCAGAGCTTATCGTCCCGCATCCTTATGCCCACGAGCGTGCCTTCGTGCTGATTCCGTGGTTGGCGGCCGATGCTGGTGCTAGGTTGAGTGGGGAGGGCGTCGCCAAGCGGGTAGCAGCACTCGACCCGAAAGAGCGCGCCGAGATTCGCCGGCTGGGCATGATGGAGGAGCTATGACACGGACCTCGCTGGGTGCCCTCATCGGCACCGGGGTCTTTTTCGCCGCCGCGGCGGCCATCCTCACCACGCGCTTTTATGGCTCCATGCTGCAAATCCCAGTAACGGTCTCGGCCACGCTGTGGCTTATGGCCGTTGTCTGTGTGGCGCTGACCTGGAAGGTGGACCAAGCCACCGAGGACGAGCATGGCATTGGCCTGGATAATTCGCAGCTCAACCCCATGACCATCACGCAGTTCATGCTGGTAGGAAAGGCCTCGGCATGGACGGGTTCCATCGTGGGTGGCATTTATGCCGGCATTGCCGTCTACGTCATCCCCAACGCCGGTACGCTCACAGCGGCCTCAGATGACCTCGTGGGCGTCATCGCCTCCGCGCTTGGTGGCCTCGCGATGGCCGCCGCTGGCCTGCGGCTAGAGCGACACTGCGAGACCCCGCCCCCACCAGATGGGGTTCAAACGGTACATTAGTGAGCATGACTGAGCCGCGCTCTTCTTCTAGCAATACTTCCGCCAAGACGACCAAGCCGGACTTGGGCCAGATCGGCCTTATCGTCCTCGTGGTGCTGGCCGTGGTGGCCAGCATCGTCATGCTGATTTCCGGCTCTGCCGCCGCGCTCAAGATCGCCCTCATTGCAGCACTGTGGGCCGCCGTGCTTGGCTTCTTCCTGGTCATGCGCTACCGCCGCCAGGCCGAGGAATCCGTGACCAAGCTGGAGCTGCAGGAGCGCGCTCACCGCGCCGAGCTTAAGCAGGTCCGCGCAGCCGATGGCCAGCCGCTGCCAGACCAGGAGCTGCTGGATGAGATCCGCACCGAGCTGGCTGCCATCCGCAAGCAGATTGAGGATCTTTCCGGCCAGGACTTCACCTATGAACCGGCCGCCCTGCACGCCGAGGCGCGCCGCATCATGCAGCTCGAGGCCCAGACCGCGGCCGCTGCTCGCCCTGGCTCTGAGGAAGGCAATGTGGACTTCACCCAGTCCTCCTCCGGCGCCCCGTCCGCCGATGCCATCGCCGGCCGATTGGGCAATCAGCCGTCCGCGGCGCACACCGAGGCCAACCCGCTCAATGACATCATCAGCGAAAAGACCCGTGCGCAGCGCACCTCCGGTAAGACTTCTGGTGCCTCCACCTTCAATACTGGTGGCTTCCAGGCCGTGCGCTGGGATACCGGCGGCGATGATTCCCTGAAGACCACCCACGCTTCCGCCTCCAGCGAGCACCATGGCAGCCACCGCAAGCCAGAGGCTGCCACCAAGGCCAATGATGAGACCCAGGACATTCCGCAGCAGCCGACGCCGCAGCGCGATGAGCGCGCGGAGTACCCGGGGTCGGGTCAACATGTGGCTCCGGAATCGGCCGAACCAGTACGCCAGAAGGCAGCCCGCCCGCATCACCGTGCGGCTGAACCTCAGCCAGAGGAGCAGACACGCGGCCGCCGCCGCAGCGACGATAAGCGCGAGGGCGCGGTCTCCGTGGCCGAGCTGCTGGCCCAGGCGAAGAAGAAGGATAAATAAATGCGCCCGCCACGCATGCGGGTAGCCCTCTTCGGCCGGAGCCTGGCCGGCTTTACCTTGGCCAATGCCATGGAACGCGCCGGCCATGAGGTGCAGATGCTCTCGGACCCGGCCGAACTTGCCTCTTTTGAGGCCCTCATCATCGCCGTGGGCGATGCCCGCTTAGAAGCCACCGTGGAACTTCTTGAACCCCACGTCCACCACGGGCTTATCGTGTTCCACACTTGCCTCTCGCGCGGTGTCCAAGTGCTAGATCCGCTAGAAACGCGCGGGTGTGTCGTTGCGGCACTCGCCCCATTTGCACTCATGCGCTGGGCCGTGACCACCCTGGACGAGCTGGGCGAGACTGTAGTGGAGCTCAATATCACCGAGTTCCGCGGCGAAGCCGTCGCGCTTTCCGATGCCGAACGTCCTTCCTTTGCCGCCCGCGCCTACTACGCCGAGATGCTGCGGCGCTTGCACATCTCTGCGGCGGTCGATGCTCGTTTCTTCCCCTCTGCAGAGGAAAAGCCCATGGTGGGTGAGGACATGGACACCGAAGAAATCATCGCCGCCTATCGCGGCGCCACCGACCCCGGCCTGCGCCGCAGCTACGTGGAGGTTGCCCGCCGCCTAGGCGAGGTAGACGGCCGCGAGGAGCTGGAAATGTGGGCCCTACAAGAGGAGAGCCGATGAGCCTAGAGCTGGGAAATGCCACCGTCATCAGTGAGATTGAGCGCATCCGCATGGTTGGCAGCGCCTTTCATAAGACTGGCCGTCCGGTGGCCTTCGTGCCGCTGACCAACGGCGTGCACGCCGGCCATATCGCGCTGGTGCGCGCGGCCAAGCACATTCGCGGCGCGGTTACCGTCGTGGCCCTGCAGTCCCCGCACGAGGAGGATCTTGAGCTCCTGCGCGCCGAGGGCGTGGACATCGTGTGGGATTACTCGCCAGAGACCTTATGGCCGCATGGCCGCCGCATCGCCGTAGCTCCGGCCGACGCCGCGACCGCCCTTGAACCGGACCTCAGCGAGGATCTCTCGCTGTACCTTGCGCTCATCCTGACGCTTTCGCCTACCGACGTCCTCCTCGGCGAAAAGGACTACGAGCTCCTCCTCGCCATCCACCACGCGGTTCAAGACTTCCACCTGGGTGTCCGCGTGCAGGGTGTGCCCGCTGTACGCATGCCCGATGGTGTGGTGATGAGCCTGCGCAATACCAACGTCTCGGCCGGATCCCGTGACCAAGCCGCGGCCCTATCCGCCGCGCTGACCGCCGGCGCGCATGCCGCCGAAGCCGGTGCGGAGAAGGTCCGCGAGGTTGCCGCGGAAGTCCTACGCGCAGCAGGCGTTGAGCCGGACTACCTTGAGGTGCGCGGCCGCGACCTCGGCATGCCTCCCGAGGAGGGCGATGCCCGCTTGCTCGTCGCTGCGACCATCGGCGGCGTCCGCCTCATCGATAATGTGGGCCTGCCGCTGGGCATCGGCTTTAATAATATTGAAGAACACGAAGCCAAGGCCGAGCTCGAGCGCGAGCAACAGCGCGCGCAGGGTACCGCTTCCCAGCAGCCATCGGAGGACTAATGACCGATATCCAGATCCGCGACCTTGACCCGCGCGATGAGCCCAAAGCCATTTCTTTTGCCATCGAGGGCATGCACCTGCACTGGTTTGTGAAGAACCCGCGCTTTGAGCGCGCCTACGGCCGCTACTTTTGGGATTTAGAGCGCGCCAAAGCCACCGATATCTTGGCCGCCTACGATGGCGACCGCTTCCTCGGCGTGCTTTTAGCCTCCATGAAGGGCAAGCCCGCGCTGCCATATCCGTGGTGGCGCAAGGCATTTGTTCACGCGGTGGAAATCTTTAATAACCTGCGCCCGGGCGGCCACCGCGATGATTACGATGCCGCCAATCAGGACATGCTGCTCAAGTACTTGGGTAAGCACCCCATTGATGGCGAAATCGGCTTCCTCGTCGCGGATCCCAATTCCGGCGTGAGCGGCGTGGGCACGGCGCTGCTCGAGGCCTTCGAAGCCCGTCACGAGGGAAAGAATGTCTACTTGTTTACCGATGACGGCTGCACTTATCAGTTCTATGACAGCCGCGGTTTCACTCAGGAAGGCGAGCGCACCATCGCGGTCAACGAGGACCGCGACTTAGTGTGCATGCTCTATGTGCGCCGCCTTGGCACGCCGCAGGCTTAACGCGCCAACGCTCCCATCGGATCCCAGGCCGGCAGGGTAGTGACAGACTCGGACTGCAGCGCCGCTTGGTATTGTTCCGGCAGGCGGGAGGGGTGCACGGCGATTTCGAAGACGAACTCGTCGAACCAGTCATCGGCCATGGTCCAAAAGCCCTTATCGGCCTTCTTCGGGCCCCAGGAATTTTCCACGCGCCAGCGATTGACGGTGCCGTCGTCTGCGATATCGGCGCCGGTAAAGACCATCGCATGGGTCATGAGGGACTCGTGCAGGCGCAAACGCTGCGCCTTGTCCAGATCCATCTCCACGCCGTAGAAGGCCTCATAATCGTGCAGGTGCTTGGCCCACACGCCGTGCTCATCATCAGATTGCTGGTCGGTATCGCAGCCGAACCAGACCGGCTGGCCGTCTTCGATGGAGGCACGCGCGGCATCGCGCAGCACCTCCGCAGGCGCGTTCAAATAGGTCACGCGCTTTCCCGCCACGTTGCCCAGATACTCGACGGTGAAGAGCTCGCCATAGGCGTTGCGTGGGTCGTTGACCACGCACACGTACTCGCCTAGGTCCGCCGGCAGGTATTCCCGGGCAAACTCCTGTGGGGTATAGGTGCCAGCGCGGTGGAATTCATTGTCCTTATCGCGATACTGCCACACAAAGTCCTCGGGTGGTAGGCCAAGGTTGGCGGTGAGGATACGGTAGACGTCGGCAAGCGCCTGCTTATGCGCGCCCTCTTCGCCGCTGCGGATGCGGTGGGCGGCGCGACGCAGCACGGTCTGCAGATTGCGGTTAAGCATCGCCGTGGCCTCAGAAGAGGCGGTCTCCGGCATGGCGTACTGCGGCACCACGCCGTACTTTTCCACCAGGGCGACGAACATGGACCACTGGCCGCCGTCATCGATGGGATCGTCCATGAGTTTGGTCACCGTGCGGTCCGTAATCTCGCGGTCCTTGAGCTCAGCCATGGCGGTAAGGAACCAATTGGCTTTTTCCAGCTTGTCAAAGAAGTAAATATAGGTCTGGGAAAGTTCAAAGTCCTTGAGGTTGGCCTTGTCCATCAGGCCGCCGCGCAGGGAATTGAGGCCGGCAAAAATCCAGCAGCGGCCCGATGCCTTCTGGTCGGCCACGCCCCAAGAATCTAGCTTATGGCTGGTTACCGGTGTGAGATGGCGCAGTTGTTCGTGGTCGAGGCTGAGCTTGTCCACGCCCTCCTGGGCCACCCCATTGCGCACCAGGCGCAGCGTGGCATCGCTGGTGAGCTCGGCATTGACGGCATGAACCTCGTTCGGCTTAATCTCTGTCATTTCTCGATTCTCCTTAGTTCATCCGGTCCCAGAGGGGAAGCTCAATCGGTTCGGTGGCAAGAGCCTGGGCCAGCTCGTCGCTCAGGTGCTCCTTGCGGACGGCGATGTGGAAGACGTTCTGGTCAAACCAGGCATCGGCCATCGTGGCAAAGCCCTTGCCGGGCACATCCTCGCCGTCGTCCTTGCGCGGCGGCTTAGAACCCCAGGAATTTTCCACGCGCCAGGCGCGGTCACCATCGACGCCGGTGAGCACCATCGCGTGGGTGGGCGCGGTCTCGCCGGAGGTAAAACGCTCCTCCTTGCTCATGGAGGAATCGATGCCGTAGAGGCCATCGGTATCTACCAATCCCTCGTCCCATACGCCGTTGAGGAATGAGAACTGGCGGTTGACATCGCAGCTAAACCACACCGGCTCGCCGGCCGCCAGGCTGCGCTTGGCAGTGTCCTTCAGCTCGGCCGCGCTGACGTTGAGGTACTCCTGCGGTGCGCCGCCCAACACATTGGTCTCCTCGGCGCTGCTGAACACGCGATGCTTGGGGTTGGTGGAGCGGGGGTCATCGGCCAGCACCACGTACTCGTCCAAGTTCGGCAGGTACTTATCGGCAAACTCGCGCGGGGTGGAGTGCAGGCGCACGAATTGCTCGTCCTTGGTGCGATACGCCCAGGTAAATTCCTCCGGCGGGGTGCCCAGGTGGATGGCCAGGATACGGTGGAAATCGGTGCGTGCCTGGGCGATGATGTCCTCGCGCGGTCCGTCCTGTGCGGCGGCGCGGCGTACCACGGTGGCAAGATCGCGATTCATCTCCGCGGTATTTCCAGACGAGCGTACCTCCGGCATGACCTCGGCAGGAACGGCGCCGTACTTGGCTACGAGGTTGCTAAAGAAGCACCACCAGCCGCCATCGGCCCCCGCGTGGTCGAGCACCGCGGCGACGGTGCGCTCGTCCCAGCCGGCGTCCTTCTTATCCAGCAGCTGGTTGAGCACCAGGTTGGCGCGCTCCAGCTTGTCAAAGTACTGCAGGTAGGTGAAGGAGAACTCGAAGTCATCTACATTGAGCTCCTTGGCCGCGCGGTGACGGAAGACGTTCAGCGCCGCAAACATCCAGCAACGGCCCGAGCGCTTTTGGTCCGATACGCCCAAGCTATCCAGCTTGACCTCGGTGGTGGGGTAGAGGGAGGTAATGCGGTCGCGGTCTAGGGCCGCCTTGGCCGCCCCGACGTTGGTGATGGCGTTGCGCGCGATGCGCAGCCGGGAATCGGCCGCGGCCTCCTCGCGCAAGTGAGATAGGTATTCGTTGGTGAGCAAAGTCATAGTTTCGGTTTTAGCAGACCCAAGCCCACAGCGGCGCGGGCGGGTGGAGCTAGAGGTAGGCCGCCAGCTTGTCGACGGCCCCCGGAGTCCCCACTTCCTCCGGCAACCACGGAACCTCGCGCACCGGGGTATCAGGCAGCTGGGCACGCAGCAGTGCGAGCGCCTCATCCTCGGCGGCGCGCCGGGCGGCCAAGAACTCGCCTTGGTCGGTCGGGGTGCGCCGGTTAACCAGCATGGATCCCACCCGCACACCGTTGCTCGTGAGGTCTACATGGAACTCGGCTGACTCCAGCACGGGCAGGCGCTCGGCGGTGAGCACGATGTGAAACACGGTGCGCGGGGAGGTAAGCGCGGTGCGCAGCTGGGCAAAGCGCTCGCGGCGCTGGAAAAGCGTGGCGCGAATTTCCTGATTGCGCCGGTCCACCGGGTCATTATCTGCGCCGCTGCCGCTAGACATCCCGCGCACCAGCGAGCCGAATTTATCGGATTTCTCGCGTCGGGAGAGCAGCCCATCGGTATAGGCGGCCATGATCTCCGGCAAGGCCATTAGCCGCGAAGTGTGCCCAGAGGGGGCGGTATCGAAGATGAGGTAGTCGAAATTCGACTCCTCCACTACCAGCGCCGCTATGCGCTCCAATAGCGCCGCCTCCTGTGTGCCGGGCGATTGCCGGGCTAGGTCGAGGTGCTTCTTAACTTCACCATGGAGGTGTTCGGGCATAAAGCGGCGCATCGAGTTCTCTACGTGCGCCAGGTGCTGCTCGGTCGCGCGCGCAGGGTTGATCTCGATGGCGGACAGGGTAGGGGTGAGGTCTACGGGGGCGTCGCCAAGCGAGGCACCAAAAATATGCCCCAGGTTATGCGCCGGGTCCGTGGACACCAGGCAGACGCGGTGATTGCGGGACAAGCGTAGCGCGGTAGCGGTGGCCAGGGTGGTTTTGCCCACCCCGCCCTTGCCGCCAAAGAACATGATGGGTGCGGTCTCTAACAACATTGAATATTCTCCAGCGGGGATCTATCCATTCCCATGCGCGTATGCCAGGCGTGGAAATCCTCATAGATCAACGGCAAAAGCTCCAGGGTGTAGTAGCTGGCCGGGTTGGGGATGCCGAGCGCCTCCGAGGCGACCAGCATCATGAAGAGATCATCTTCTTGCTGCTGGGCCTTGGCAAAGCTGGCGCGATACGGGGCCTGGTAGTACTCATTGAGCCCCGCCGCAAGTGCCTTAAGCTTGTCGAGCATGCTCGGGCAGCGGGGCGTCAAGGTCATCATCGGACCACTCCAGCGGGGTCTCCTTGCGGGCACGGGAAATGGCGCCGACGGCTTCCACGATGACCCAGATGGCGGCGACCACGATGATGACGTCCATGCAGAATAGCAGCCAGTTCTGGCTGGTAAAGAGGGACTTCAGCTGGAGCAGTGCGGCCCACAGTGACATGGCGGTAACGAAGATGAGCGGGAAAACCACCGGCCACGTCGGCCGGCGCAGATGGGTCAGGATGACCACCACGATGGCCAAGGAAAGGCCCGCCATGAGCTGGTTGGTGGTGCCGAATAGCGGCCAGATGGTCATACCGCCGGATCCATCCGCGCCGGCGGAGAAGGTCAGGCCGAAGGCCAAGCCTACCGCGATGACGGTGGCGGCCAAGGCTTTGATGCGCACACCCATGATCTCGCCAATTTCTTGCACCACTAGGCGCTGCAGGCGCACGCCCGAGTCCATGGTGGTGGCGGCGAAGAGGACGGCCATGGTGGCCAAGATGGTGCCGGAGAGGGAGGTGGGAATCCCCATGCCCTCATTCATGAGTGCGCCGCCGCCTTGCACGAAGGCCTCCACGCCGCCGGCATTCCACTCGGAGTAGATCTCTTCCCACTGCTGCAGGGACTTAAAGCCTGCGGTGGTGGCGATGATGGTGCCTAGCGCGAGTAGGCCCTCGCCCACGGCGCCGAAGTACCCCACAAAGCGAACGTCGGTTTCCTTATCCACCTGCTTGGACGAGGTGCCGGAGGCCACCACGCCGTGGAAGCCGGAAATAGCGCCGCAGGCGATGGTGACAAAGAGCAGTGGGAAGATGCCCGGTGTGCCGTCTGGCACGTTGTCGCGCAGCGCCGGTGCGGCCAGCGAAGGGCGGGTAATGAGAAAGGAGCCGTATAAGATGGCTAGGCCCACAAAGAGCTGGAGGCCGTTGATGTAGTCGCGCGGCTGCAGCAACACCCATACCGGCAGCATCGAAGCGATGAAGGCGTAGATGAATAACAAGATGATCCATACGCCGTTGGCGGGGATTCCCAGGACTGTATCTGGTAGGACCACAGGCACGCGGTCACCGATGATCATCAACGCGTAGAGCGCGACAACGCCCACGATGGAGACCAGCGGCAGGTTCCAATTCAGGCGGTAGATGGCCTGGCCGATAAGCAGCGCGACGACGATGGCGCCCCACGTGGGGATTACGGCCGTAGGGGTGGAGACCAGCAGGTTCGAAATGACCACGGCGAAGGCCGCATTCACCATCAACAGCAGCAGGAAGATGACGATGAGGAAGAGGTTGCGCCCGCGCTTGCCAATGTAGCGTCCAGACAACGTGCCGATGGACTGGCCCTTGTGGCGCTGCGACGCCCACAGCGCACCTAAATCGTGCATGCCGGCAAAGAAGACGGTGCCGAGGGTGACCCAGAGAAACGCCGGACCCCAGCCCCAGATGACGGCTACGGCCGGACCGATGATGGGCGCGGCGCCCGCCACGGAAGTGAAGTGGTGGCCCCACAGAACGTATTTATTGGTGGGCACAAAGTCCACGCCGTCTTCCATGGTGTGGGCCGGGGTGGAGTAGTTCGGGGATAGCCGGAAAATGCTCTTTCCTAGAAACTTGGAATAGAGCAGATAGCCGGCGCCCATCATCGCGATGCCGATGATGGCGAGGACAAGAGAGTTCATGGTGTGCGTCTCCTCATGGGCGGTTAGGTGGCGTGTCTCACACGTGCGGATAGTATGCCACAACTCACATAGGTATTAGCCCGTGGGGGAGATCGGCGGGTGGATTTATATTTGAAAGGCGTTTGGGGCGCAGTGCTCCATGCAGCCGGCAGGGAAAACAACAGCGCGGCCCCAGTTCCAGTGGAGGAACGAGGGCCGCGCGGTGGGTGCTTAAACCAGGTGGTGCTTACTTCTTATCGACGCCGATGTTGCCGTCCTTCTTCCACACCACAACCACTGCCGGGCGAGGGGTGGACTTGCCACCCTCTGGCCAGTGGGAGGTCTGCTTTTCAAAGGTGGCGTCATCGGTCTCGCCTGGGTGCTGAACGTTGACCATCACGCGCTCATCGGTGACGATGGGGCCGCAGGTCTCGGCGCCTGCCGGGACCGTCAGGAAGCACTTGAGCTCACCGCGGGTATCGCCCTCGGTGGTTACGGCGTATAGGCCATCGTTGGACTCGAGCGCGTTGCCGTCGGTGGAGATCCACATATTGCCGTGGCTATCAAAGGCCAGGTTATCCGGGCAGGAAATTGGGGATACCTTCTCCTTGTCAAAGCCGCCGAAGTAGGTATTGGCCTCCTTCGGATCGCCACAGACCAGGAAGAGGTTCCAAGTGAACTTCTCACCAGCGTGGTCATCTTCAATTTCCATGACCAGGCCGTTCTTGTTCTCCTTGATGGGAGCCCACTCCATCGGCTCTTCCTTGTTCTTCTTGGCATTCTCGCCGGTAGCGCCGCGGTACTTATTGTTGGTCAGGGCCACGTAGACCTTCTCGGAGTCCGGGTGGACCTCCATATCCTCAGGGCGGTCCATCTTGGTGGCGCCCACCTTATCGGCGGCCTCACGAGTGTAGACGGCAACCTCTTCGGCAGACATGCCATCAACGTGGGACTCAAACTTGTTGTTCTCCGTATCGGAGGTCAGCAGCTTGATCCATTCTCCCTTACCATCAAAGGCGCCATCCTCTGGCAGCACGCCGGAGCCGTCAATCTCGTCCTCTGGGGAGTTGCCCTCTACCTTGGCCACGTACAGGGTGCCGTGGTCCAAGATGGTGAGGTTGTGCTCGATGTCGCCCTCTTTGTATTTCTTGGTGGAGATGAACTTGTAGATGTACTCGAAGCGGGAGTCATCGCCGCAGTAGCACACGACGGTGCCATCGGAGGCGATGTGGATGTTGCCGGCCTCGTGCTTGAAGCGACCCAGCGCGGTGTGCTTGACCGGGGTGGACTTCGGGTCCAGCGGGTTGATTTCTACGATCCAGCCAAAGCGGTTCGGCTCGTTCGGCTCCTTGGAGACGTCGAAGCGCTTATCAAAGCGCTCCCACTTGCGCTGGGACTCGCCGTCTTCCATGCCGAAGCGCTCCAGGGACTCCTGCGCCTTCTTGTCATCCAGCTTGGCGTGGGCGAAGTACTGGTCAAAGTTCTCTTCGCCAGAAAGCATGGTATTCCACGGAGTGATGCCGCCGGAGCAGTTATTCAGGGTGCCCTTGACCTTCTTGCCGGTCTTATCGGCGGAGGTCTTGACGTAATCGGAGCCGGCAGCAGGGCCCACCAGGGTGAATTCGGTGGTGGCGGTGATGCGGCGGTTTAGCGGGCCGAACTCGCGCTTGAGCTCGCCGGTCTTGCCAACCTTAGATACCTCCACGATGGAGTGGCCGTGGCCAGCCCAGCCGATCTTGGCCTGCTCCTCGGTGGGGTTATCCGCATCGTAGTTGGGGAACATCTGCGGCTCGGTGGTGTACTCGTGGGAGCAGACGTAGATAAGGCGGTTGTCATCGTCCGGGTGCTCAATAAGGCCCGCAAAGTCATTGTTGAAGCCGAACTGCTTCTCAGCTGCCTCGGCGGTCTGGTTCTTGTCATCGAATTCCGGCGCGTCCTCAAACAGCGGGTCGCCCCAGGCAATGAGGACGGACTGCTCGTAGCCATCCGGGATGACCACTTCGTCCTTCTCGTTTGGCTGTACTGGGTCGAACTTCATGCCCTCTGCGGAGGTGAGCTCAACGTTCGCCTCAGAGGTCTTGCCGCCCTTGCCCTCGGAGGAAGAAGCCTCGTTGGATGCATCATCCGGGTTGGAGCAGGCCGCCAAAGCAGCGCCGCCACCAACGGTGACGACGGACAGGCTGCCCGCACGCAGCGCGGTACGGCGGGAGAACTGGTCAGCAAAGTACGGGTTATCGGACTTGTTCTCGCACTCGCCAAAGCAAGCATTACCGCACTTGTAGGTGCAGGTCAGGCTGGAACGAGAGGAGGCAAAGAGACTAGAGAGAAGGTTGCGGCCTTTAAGCGCCATTATTACTGCTCCAAAAAGGGTTGAAAATATTGTTTAGACACGGGGACAGCCATTTATATAAGGGGATCTCAGTAACTGTGCGTTGGCGCTAAGGTGACGGTGAAGTGAATTATGCGTAAATCTTTTCCGGGGTGAGGGTGGCGTGGGCTAAATCGCGTGCTGCGGTGGGGATCGACTACCCTAGGCTAACGTGAGCGAGCAGAAGAATAATGAAGTAAACGATGTCCCTGAGCAGCTGCGCATCCGCCGCGAGAAGCGCGATCGCCTGCTGGAATCCGGCGTAGAGGCCTACCCGGTCACCGTTGAGCGCACCATCTCTTTGAAGGATTTGCGCCACGATTTCCGCGTAGTGGCCGAGGGCGAAGAGCCGGGCACGGAAGAAGGCGTGACCTATCTGGCCCCAGGCGACGAAACCGAGGTAACCCACGCCATTGCCGGCCGCCTTATCTTTATGCGCAATACCGGCAAGCTGTGCTTTGCCACCCTGCAGGATGGCGATGGCACCCAGGTGCAGGCCATGCTTTCCCTAGCGGAGGTGGGCAAGGAGCGCCTCGACGCTTGGAAGTCCGATGTTGACTTGGGCGATTTCATCTCCGTGCGCGGCCGCGTAATTTCCTCCCGCCGCGGCGAGCTGTCCATCATGGTCTCAGAGTGGACCATGGCCGCTAAGTCCCTGCGCCCGCTGCCGGTGTCCTTTGCCGATATGGCAGAAGATACCCGTGTGCGCCAGCGCTATAACGACCTCATTATCCGCGAAGAGGCCCGCAAGAACGCCATGATCCGCGTGAAGGTCATGCGCGCGCTGCGAAACTACCTGGAAAGCCAGGACTTCGTTGAAATCGAGACCCCGATGCTGCAGACCCTGCACGGTGGCGCGGCCGCTCGCCCGTTTATCACCCACTCCAATGCGCTGGATATTGACCTCTACCTGCGCATTGCGCCGGAGCTGTACTTGAAGCGTGCCGTCGTCGGCGGCATTGACCGCGTCTTCGAAATCAACCGTAACTTCCGCAATGAGGGCGTGGACCGCTCCCACTCGCCGGAGTTCGCCATGCTCGAGACCTACGCTGCATGGGGCGACTACGACGATTGTGCCCGCATGACGCGCGAGTCCATCCAGGCCGTAGCGCGCGACGTCTTTGGATCGACCACCGTCACCTTGGCAGATGGCACCGAGTTCGATTTCGGCGGCGAAGAGTGGCCCGAAATCGAGATGTACCCCTCCCTCAATGAGGCCCTACAGCGCAAGTTCCCAGGCCAGCCGGAGGTCACCATCGATACCGACGTCGAAACGCTCAAGGGCATTGCCGACGTCATCGGCCTTGACGTCCCCAAGGACGGCGGCTGGGGCCACGGCAAGTTGGTGGAGGAAATCTGGGAGGTCCTGTGTGAGGACCAGCTGGAAGGTCCCATCTTTGTCAAGAACTTCCCGGTTGAGACCTCCCCGCTGACCCGTCAGCACCGTTCCAAGCCGGGCGTGACCGAGAAGTGGGATCTCTACGTCCGCGGCTTCGAGCTGGCAACCGGCTACTCCGAGCTGGTGGACCCGGTTATCCAGCGCGAGCGTTTTGAGGATCAGGCCCGCCTAGCCGCCGGTGGCGATGACGAGGCCATGGTGCTGGATGAAGACTTCCTTGCCGCAATGGAGCAGGGCATGCCTCCTACAGCTGGCACCGGCATGGGCATGGACCGCCTGTTGATGGCCCTGACCGGCTTGGGCATCCGCGAAACCGTGCTTTTCCCGCTGGTTAAGCCGGAACAGAAGTAGCGCGTAGCGGCCCATCTTTAGCCGTCAGCTCACGTGGCTGGCGGCTTTTGCCGTGCCTGGGCTAGTGCGAAAGCGGCCCGGCGGAAGTATCGCCACGAAGGCGCTTAATAATGTTCTCGGCCGAAATCAGACACATCGGCACGCCCACGCCCGGCACGGTGGTCGCACCGGCGTAGAAGAGTCCATCGACCTTGCGCGAGGCATTGCGCCCGCGCAAAAACGCCGATTGCCGCAGCGTGTGCGCGGGCCCAATAGAACCGGCCGACCAAGCATGGTAGCGCTCAGCAAAATCGGCAGGGCCGAGCGTGCGCTTGACGACGACCCTGTCTACCAAATCCGGCACTCCAGTCGTGGCTGCAATGTGGTTAAGGGCGGCGTCGGCAATCGCGGCAACGCGCTCGGATTCCTCTGCGTGGTAGGCATTGCCGAACCCAGGCGCCTCCGCGGCCGGCACCGGCACCAGAATGAAGAGGTTTTCGTGGCCCGCGGGCGCTACGTTCGGGTCGGTGGCTGAGGTCTTGGACACGTAGATGGACTCCGAGGCACCCAACGGCCGGGAAGGCTCCGGACCGGAATAGACGGCGCGGAAATCCGGATCCCAATCCTGGCTAAAAAGCAGCGTATGGTGTGCTAGTTCTGGCAGCTCGCCCTTCACCCCGGCCAAAACGAGCACGGTGCCCAGGCCCGGATTGCGCCGACCCCAGTAGCGCTCTGGGTAGGTGCGCAGCTGGGGCGGCAAAAGCTGGGTCTCGGTGTGGTGCAAGTCCGCCGCCGACACCACAATATCGGCGTGGATAGCGCCCTTATTCGTGCGCACACCCGTGACCTGCCGGTTGGCGATCTTGATGGAAGTAACCCCCTCGCCCAAGCGGAAGGTGGCGCCAAACTTCCGTGCCTGCCGGTAGATGGCCTGGACCACGGCCGCGAAGCCACCCTGCGGGTAGCGCACGCCCTCCACCAGGTCGGTGTGGCTCATTAAGGAATACAGTGCCGGTGCGGCGGCCGGCTCGGAGGACAAAAAGACCGCCGGGTAACTTAAGATTTGGCGCAGGCGGGCATCAGAAAACGTTCGGCCCACGTACTGCTTTAGGTTTACCGTCAGCAGAGCCATGAGGCGCGAAATCCGGGTGCGGATATCGCGGTGCACCAGGTTCAGCGGCGCGGAGAAGGTGGTGTAAAGGAAGTGCTTAAGCGCCATCTCATAGGTATCGCTGGCCTGCGCCAAGTACGCGCGGACTTTCTCCCCCGCGCCGGGCTCCAGTGACTCGAAAAGCGCGGTGACTTCCTCGATCCCGGAGTGCACGTCCACCGGCGCATCGCCATGAAAGACGCGGTAGGCGGGGGAGAGATCCACTAGATCGAGCTCCGCCTCGGTGGAGGTGCCGCACAGCGCAAAGAAGTGATCGAAAGCCTCGGGCATGAGGTACCACGACGGGCCGGTATCCCAGCGAAAGCCGGCCTCCGCAAAGCTGCCGGCGCGCCCGCCTACCTCATCCAGCGAGTCCACGACGGTGACCTCGTAGCCCTCGCGGCCGAGCAAAGCGGCGGTGGCGAGGCCGGCGATGCCGGCTCCAATAACAACGGCGTGCATGTTGTTCTCCTTAATCTCCGGCTAGGGGCGGGGTCAGGTTGCTGTGGCCGCGACGGCGCACCGCGCGGGCCGCGATCCAGGCCTTGGTGTGGTTCGGCACGGATACTCGCGTGGTGGCAAGTGCTGTAGCCGGAGTGGCGGCGAGGCGATTGGTGAGCTCAGCAAAGATATCCGCCGCCGCGCTCACACCGACCCGCGCAGAAGCCGGGAGCACGTCGATGGTGAGCGCGGCGGTGGCGAGCTCCTGGCGGATCTCTGCGATGAGTGCGGACTTGGTGGCCTCATCAATCCGTCCCGATGGGGCCTGCTGAAAATAGGTTCGGCCCAAAGTGGAGCTATCCTCACCCAGGTCACGCAGGAAATTAATCTTTTGGAAAGCCGATCCCAGCGCGCGGGCGCCGCGCTCCATCGCGGCGCGGTCGGCCGGGGAGACGTCCTCTTCGGCCAAGAAAATTTGCAGGCACAATAACCCAATGACTTCCGCTGAGCCGTAGATATAGTCCTGCAGTTCCGATGGGGAGTACTCGCGCTGGGTCAGATCCGCACGCATGGAGTTAAAGAAGGCAGCAAGGTACTCGCGGTGGAAGCCGCAGCGGCGAGCAGTGATGGCATAAGCGTGCACTATCGGGTCGGTGTGCAGTCGCCGTTGCGGTGCGGCCAAGATGGTCTGTTCGTAGGCGTCCAGCGCGGCGGCGGGGTCGGTGTGGGCTTGTGCTGCGGCGCCGTCGACAAGCTCGTCTGCAATGCGCACCACCGCATACAGGTGGCGGATATCGGCGCGCACCCGTCCGCGCAGAAGCCGCGTGGCCAGGGAAAAGCTGGTGGAGTACTGCCCCATAACCTGCGCGGCCGCGCGGGAGGCCGCTTGGTCATAGCGAGTCAACATATCTGTCAACGTAGCACGTGCTGAGCGGAGGACTTCTAGGGACGCTGGCTTCTTAGCACTCGAACTCTTGACTGTTCGAGTATCCAGGAGGCCGCTTCCGGGGAGATCCAGGAACAAACTTTGTGAAGTGCTGTTGATATGTTGTCCAATTCCTTCTCTTCCATGCCGCGGCAGTCCCTAATGATGGGTTCATGGTGGGCTGCCCTGTTTCGAAAGGTGTAAATGATTTGTACTTGAGCCTCGAAATCCTTTCGGGAAACCCGTGAGGAAAAGGTGGAGTGAAGGCATGGCCATATCGTCGTCTGATAAGTCGTGGTCAACAGGTATCGCCAGAAATCAAAATTTAATTCTGCGATTACCTTTCCTGTGTTCCGATTCTTATTGAAATTGGTGCGTCTCTGGGCTTTTGTTATTGCATTCTTGGATTGGGAAGTGAAAGGAATTTTTGGGGAGTCAAACCACTCGGGGCCGTACTTGGCCGAGAGTGCTGTGTCTATGTGGTTCCTCAGAAGTACCTCAGCGTGCTGAATATCTTCTAGGAATGCCTTCGAGACGCGGGTGTTCCATAGATAAAGAGCCGCCGGGTCAGGATGATCGAGAAACCTTTTCATTCTGGGAGCTGAAAACCATTCAATTAGCTGGCGTTGGGTAGCTGATTGAGGCGTCATGGCTCCCATGGTAGTGTCGCATTTGAAAGCCCCAGAGCGATCCCTGCAGGCCATCTGCACATCACTGGGGTTATTGTTTTAGCGGTTCGTGGCCCGTGGCTGCCCCTCGGCAAAGCCGGCGGCGGACTGCACGCCCACGGTGGCGCGCTCGCGGAAGGCGGCTAGGGAATCGGCACCGGCGTAGGTACACGAGGAACGCACGCCAGAGACAATCCGGTCCACCAGGTGCTCCACGCCGCCGTGCTCGGGGTCGAGATAGATGCGAGAGGTAGAAATGCCCTCTTCGAACATCTCGCGGCGGGCGCGCTCAAAGGCCTCGGTATCGGAATTGCGGCCGCGCACCGCCCGGCGCGACGCCATACCGAAGGATTCTTTATAAAAGGCGCCGTCGGCATCCTTGTGCAGGTCACCTGGGGATTCAAAGGTGCCGGCGAACCAGGAGCCGATCATGACATTGGAGGCACCTGCGGCAAGTGCGAGGGCGACATCGCGCGGGTCGCGCACGCCGCCGTCGGCCCAAACGTGGGCGCCTACCTCGCGGGCGGCCGCAGCACACTCTAGGACGGCCGAGAACTGCGGGCGGCCCACGCCTGTCTGCATGCGGGTGGTGCACATCGCGCCCGGG
Organism: Corynebacterium marquesiae; assembly: GCF_030229635.1. Taxonomy (NCBI): domain Bacteria; kingdom Bacillati; phylum Actinomycetota; class Actinomycetes; order Mycobacteriales; family Corynebacteriaceae; genus Corynebacterium; species Corynebacterium marquesiae. The sequence continues at coordinate 27,944 of NZ_JASPII010000013.1, read as the reverse complement.
CCCACACCGACCTTGATAATGTCCGCGCCGGCCGCGGCCAGCTCGCGCACGCCCTCGGCCGTGACGATATTGCCGGCAGCGATGGGAAGCCCCAGTTCCAGCGCGTTGACCTTGCGCAGCGCGGTAAGCATGCTTTCCTGGTGGCCGTGGGCGGTATCGATGACGAGGACGTCAGCACCGGCCTCCGCCAGGGCGCGGGCGCGGCCTTCCACATCACCGTTGATGCCCACCGCAGCACCGATGTGTAAGCGGCCTTGCTTGTCGACGCCCGGCCTGTACATCTTCGCCCTCACCGCGCCCTTCCTCGTGAGGATTCCGGCCAAGGTGCCATCCGGGTTGACCACTGGCGCCAGCTTGCGGGAGGTTTTGCGCAGCTTGGTAAAAGCCTCCTGTGGGTCAATGCCCACCGGCAGCGTGACCAAGTCGGTGGTCATCAATTGACCGACAGCGGTGAAGTTATCCTGCCCACGCAGGTCCTTCGGGGTGATGATGCCGATGGGCATGTCTCCCTCGACCACGATGGCGGCACCATGGGCGCGCTTGTGCAAAAGGTTGCTGGTATAGCCCACGGTGTGGTGCGGCTTGACGGTAATTGGGGTGTCATAGACCAAGTCCGCCGCCTTCACAGAGGCGATGGTTTCTGCGGCCGCTTCTAAGGAGAGGTCCTGTGGCAGGATGGTCAGCCCGCCGCGCCGGGCGATGGTCTCGGCCATGCGGCGCCCGGCCACGGCGGTCATATTGGCCACGATGAGCGGAATGGTATTCCCGGTGCCGTCCTCAGTGGTGAGGTCTACCGACTGGCGCGAGCCCACCTCGGAGTGGCTCGGGACCATAAATACGTCGGAGTAGGTCAATTCGTACGGCGGGTGGGAATCGTTGAGAAAACGCACTGGGGTGTACCTCGCTTTAGGCTCGGGTGGCGCGGTCTCACCGCGCGGATGAAGACACTAAAACTATACTCCTCGACTTTCCCCGCACCCGCGGCCTCAGTATCCTGTCTGGGTGTCTCAGAAACCAGATCCCCACATTTCCGCAGAGGTAAAAATCAACCTCACCATCCTCGTCCTCGGCGCGATGGTGATGATCCTGAACGAGACCGCCCTGTCGGTGGCGCTGCCCACCATCATGGCGGACTTCGGCATCCCCGCGACCTCTGCCCAGTGGCTGCTTACCGGTTTCCTCCTCACCATGGGCGTGGTCATCCCGACCACCGGCTTTCTCATGGATAAGTTCACCACCCGGCAGATCTTCTTGGCATCGTCGGGCGTATTTCTTGCCGGTACGGTGCTGGCGGGGCTTGCCCCGGCCTTCGGCGTGCTGTTGGTGGGGCGCGTATTCCAGGCGGCTGGCACCGCCTTGATGATCCCTACACTGATGACGGTGGCGATGACCCTCGTCCCTCCGCAGCGCCGCGGCAGCGTGATGGGCATTATCTCCGTGGTGATCTCCGTGGCTCCGGCGCTCGGGCCCACTGTAGGTGGCTTCGTGTTGAGCATGTCTAGCTGGCACGTCATCTTCTGGACCATGGTGCCGCTGCTCGGCCTCATCTGCGCCGCCGGCTATTTCCGCCTAGTCAACGTGGGAGATAAGCGCGATACCCCGCTGGATTTCCCGTCCGTCGTCCTGTCCGTCATCGCCTTTGGCGGGTTGGTCTACGCCGTATCGTCCCTGGAAAACATGCTGGAGGGCGAAGGCCTGGTAGACATCGTCGTTCTCATCGTTGGTCTCGTGGCTTTGGCGCTTTTCACCCGCCGCCAGCTGCGCCTGGCAAAAGACAATCGCGCTCTTTTGGACATGCGCCCGTTTACGGTTCCCAACTTCACCGTAGCGGTACTGGGCATGCTGCTCATGTTTGGGCTATTGCTCGGCGTGGTCAATATCTTGCCCATCTACCTGCAGACCTCCCTGGCGGTAAGCTCGCTGGTAACCGGGCTCGTCGTCATGCCTGGCGGCTTGCTCCAAGGCGGCATCTCGCCGATGGTTGGCCGCCTCTATGACGTCCACGGGCCCCGCCCGCTCATGATCCCAGGCGCCCTCCTCCTCGCCGCGGGCACGTGGCTGATGACCTTGCTCAACGAGGACAGTGCGGTATGGATGGTCATTGGCATGCACATCCTCTTTGCGCTGGGCATCGCGCTTATGATGACGCCGCTGATGACGACGTCCCTGGCCTCCCTGCCAGACGAGCTCTACTCGCACGGCTCCGCCATCCTCAATACCCTGCAGCAGCTGGCGGGCGCGGCCGGCACTGCCTTCCTGATGACGTTCCTGACCCGTGGCACCAAGTCCGGTGCGGCCCAAGGTATGAACGAGGCAGCCGCGACGGCTCACGGGGCGCACTGGGCCTTCCTTTTTGCCGGCGTGCTTTCGCTGGTGGTCGTTGTGCTCGCTCCGTTCCTCAAGCGCGTGCCCTCCGCGGAATAGGCACAAGGACAAAATAAAGGCCCGCACCAGCGGGCCTTTAACTTTCGGGCGCGAGTTAAGAGGCGCACAGCGGCAGGTTCAGCCGCTCCTCTTCAGCCTTATCGCCCCACACCAGGAATGCGGACTGGGTGCCTTCCACGGCCATCACGTAGGTCGGAACATCCGCGGTGGTCTCAAAGCTTTGGATAGTGCACTGATCATTGGAAAGCTCGACCGGTTCGGCGTCGGGAAGCATGGCATCGCGCTCCTCCACGCTGGGGTAGTAGGTCACGATGTAGTTGAACCCATCGCCCACGCAGGAAATTTTGGCCTCCTGGCCAGGCTCCGGCTCGCGCGAGGAGCACTTAGCCCCATCGAAGCCGTCCTGGCCGCTGCGGGAGCCCACCAAGTCCGGATACGCATCCGCGAGGTTTTGCTCCTTATCATTCCAGCTGGGGTGGGACAGGAAGAACCACAGCGCGGCCGCAGCAGCAATCGCGGCCACCGCCAGCACCGTGATGAGCGCAATAAGCCCGCCCTTGCCCTTCTTCTTCGGGGCGGGTGCCATGGGTTGGGCCATCGGTTGCGGCTGCGGTTGTTGCGGCGGGGCGAACTGCTGTTGAGGGCGCGGCTCTGGCTCCTGCACGCGCGGAATCTGCGCGGTATCGAATTCGCGCTGCGGGCGCAGTTGAGCCATCACATCCTTGGCGCTCTCCGCCGTGCCAGTAGGCTTGTATTCTGGGCATTTGCGGGCAATGAGCTCTTCAAACGCCACCACTGCATCGCCGTGCTCTTCGCCGGACGGACCGGCCGCAGCCAGCACCGAAACCTGGCGTTGCTTATCGACGCCCACCCGGGCCTCCCTTAGCCCATGCACCGCAAAATCAGCCCGATTACGCGACACTAAGAAGTCCACCGCACTCGCCAGCGGACCAAAGACGTCGGCAGCCTCCTCGCGGCTGAGATTACTGGGCAGCTCAGAAAGCTGGGTTCCGGAAGCCCCTTCGCGCACGATGAATTCCTGCCCGTCCGCGGTGGTGCCCGTGCCCACCAGCGGCGCGATGGCTGGGTGGCGCAACCCATGCAGTGCCGTGGACTTGTCCACCACACCGGTAATTTCCGGCGCGAAGATTTCCACGCTTAGCTGCTGGTGCGTGGTTCCATCTTCGACCGCAAAGAGGATAGACGATGGAGCCTCATCCAACACGGCCAATTCGTGCAGGTTGTGCTGGGTGGCAAAGAACTCAGGAAGCTGGGGCACGGTCGCGACGTCCTTTAATAGTGGGGAGGGGCAGGGAACGATAAAACGATTCTAGATTACATGCCCATGCCCCTGTTCGCTACCGGCGTACACCCGTGTGAGCTGCGCATATGGTGGATTCTGGCGGTATTGCGGGCATCTGGGAACAAAACCGGAAATTATCGGCGGACTGCCGCGTTAGAGTGGGTATCACATTAGAAGCGAAAGTATAGGGGAATCATGTTCGAGAGGTTTACCGATCGTGCTCGCCGCGTCATCGTTTTGGCGCAGGAAGAAGCACGCATGCTTAACCACAATTACATCGGCACCGAGCACATCCTGCTCGGCCTTATCCATGAGGGCGAAGGCGTAGCCGCCAAGGCGCTGGAATCCATGGGTATCTCCCTGGAGGATGTCCGCCGCGAGGTCGAGGAAATCATCGGCCAGGGCAGCCAGCCACACACCGGTCACATCCCCTTTACCCCACGCGCCAAGAAGGTCTTGGAGCTTTCCCTGCGCGAAGGCTTGCAGATGGGACACAAGTACATCGGTACTGAGTTCTTGCTATTGGGTCTCATTCGCGAGGGCGACGGCGTTGCCGCCCAGGTGCTGACCAAGCTCGGCGCCGATCTGCCGCGCGTGCGCCAGCAGGTTATCCAGCTGCTGTCCGGTTATGAGGGCGGCCAGCGGGAGGGTGGTTCCTCCAACGGCCAGGGAGCCGGTCCGGTCGGCGCGGGTGCTGGTGCCGGCGCGGGCGGCCGTGGTGGCTCCGGCGGTTCCGGCGAGCGTTCCAATTCCCTGGTGCTCGACCAGTTCGGCCGCAACCTCACCCAGGCTGCTAAGGACGGCAAGCTCGATCCGGTCGTCGGCCGTGAGTCCGAGGTAGAGCGCATCATGCAGGTGCTGTCTCGCCGTACGAAGAATAACCCGGTCCTCATCGGTGAGCCGGGCGTTGGTAAGACCGCCGTCGTCGAGGGCTTGGCGCTCGACATCGTCAATGGCAAGGTTCCGGAGACCCTTAAGGACAAGCAGCTTTACTCGCTCGACTTGGGCTCCCTGGTTGCTGGCTCCCGTTACCGCGGTGACTTTGAAGAACGCCTGAAGAAGGTGCTCAAGGAGATTAACCAGCGCGGCGACATCATCTTGTTCATCGATGAGATCCACACCCTGGTTGGTGCTGGTGCTGCCGAAGGCGCCATCGATGCCGCCTCGCTGCTCAAGCCGAAGCTGGCTCGTGGCGAGCTGCAGACCATCGGTGCTACGACCCTTGAGGAATACCGCAAGCACATCGAAAAGGATGCCGCCCTGGAGCGCCGCTTCCAGCCAGTCAAGGTGGAAGAGCCTTCCCTGGATGACACCTTCTTGATCCTGAAGGGCCTGCGCGATAAGTACGAGGCGCACCACCGCGTGTCCTACACCGATGAGGCGCTGCATGCTGCAGCTTCCCTCTCGGATCGCTACATCAATGACCGTTTCTTGCCGGATAAGGCCGTTGACCTCCTTGATGAGGCTGGCGCTCGTATGCGCATCAAGCGCATGACCGCGCCGAAGGGCCTGCGTGAGGTCGATGACCGCATCGCTGAGGTCCGCAAGGAAAAGGAAGCGGCCATCGATGCCCAGGACTTTGAGAAGGCAGCCGGCCTGCGCGATAAGGAGCGCAAGCTGGGCGAGGAGCGCGCGGAAAAGGAAAAGCAATGGCGCTCCGGCGACCTTGAGGAAATTGCCGAGGTGGGCGAGGACCAGATCGCCGAGGTTCTGGCGCACTGGACCGGCATCCCGGTGCTGAAGCTGACGGAGAAGGAATCCAACCGTCTGCTCAACATGGAAGAGGAGCTGCACAAGCGCATCATTGGCCAGGACGAGGCGGTCAAGTCCGTCTCCCGCGCCATCCGCCGCACCCGTGCAGGCCTCAAGGATCCGCGCCGTCCATCCGGTTCCTTCATCTTCGCCGGCCCGTCCGGTGTGGGTAAGACCGAGCTGTCGAAGTCCCTGGCTAACTTCCTCTTCGGTTCGGATGATGACCTCATCCAGATCGACATGGGTGAGTTCCACGATCGCTTCACCGCGTCCCGCCTCTTCGGTGCCCCTCCGGGATACGTTGGCTACGAAGAGGGTGGCCAGCTGACCGAGAAGGTTCGCCGCAAGCCGTTCTCCGTCGTGCTTTTCGATGAGATCGAGAAGGCCCACAAGGAGATTTACAACACCCTCCTGCAGGTGCTGGAAGATGGCCGGCTTACCGACGGCCAGGGGCGTGTCGTCGACTTCAAGAACACCGTACTTATCTTCACCTCGAACCTGGGCACGCAGGACATCTCGAAGCCGGTGGGCTTGGGCTTTACTGGTTCCTCCGAAAACGATGCGGATGCCCAGTACGACCGGATGAAGCAGAAGGTCAACGACGAGCTGAAGAAGCACTTCCGCCCAGAGTTCTTGAACCGTATCGATGACATCGTCGTCTTCCACCAGCTCACCCAGGAGCAGATTGTGGAGATGGTCGAGCTGCTCATCGGCCGCGTGGCCAAGCAGCTGGATGAGCGCGATATGGGCATCGAGCTCACGCAGAAGGCCAAAGACCTGCTGGCTAAGCGCGGCTTTGACCCAGTATTGGGTGCTCGTCCGCTGCGCCGCACCATCCAGCGCGAGATTGAGGATCAGCTCTCCGAGAAGATCCTCTTCGGCGAAATCGGCGCCGGCGAGATCATCACCGTCGACGTCGAGGGCTGGGACGGCGAGTCCAAGGACAACACGGGCGCGAAGTTCACCTTCAGCCCGCGCCCGAAGCCTCTGCCGGAGGACACCGAGGAGCCGCAGCTTGACGACGCCGAGGTGCGCGAAAACGACGCCGACTCCACCGATGCCGGCGAGCCCGACACCATGACACCGGATGTTCCGGGCGATGGCGACTCCACCGCCGCCGGAACCGACCTAGAGTCCGGCTCCGGTTCCGACTCCGATGATGACGGCCACAACCCGCCGCCAGCAGGCGCCGGCCAGCCGATGTAATTCGGTCCAACGGTTAAAGCCGCCCAAGTACTCGCTATCTGGCGAGAGCTTGGGCGGCTGTCCTATTTCAGGAGCCCTTGGCATCAACAGGCTCGGTGCTTAGGCAGCGCAGTTACTGGGTGCAGGCTTGCCGTTGAAGCGGTCCAAGAGATATCGTAGCCCGACCGGCATCTCCAGATACAGGGGCACGGCGTGGTCTACGCCGGTGCGCGGAATCGTAGACGTACCGGGTGCGGCGATGAAGTCGATGGTCCCTCCCATGGAGCAGTACGCTCCGGCTGTCCGGCGCACTTGGTCATGGGAGATCAAGTCATCGTCCGGTGAGCTGGCCATCATTACCGGTGCATTTGGTACCTGTTTGCCCAAATTCTGTCGCATTAGGGTTTCCTTGATGACGGGCTTGCGCTCGACAATTTCGGACAAGGACTCACCCGTTCGGGTAAGGCGCCGAGTATCGGTAAAGCCCCATGTCAGTACCGAGTCACCCACGCAGCTCGTGGCAGCCGAACGCAGGAAGTCGATTCCCCGCGGGTTGAACTCCTCTAGTACCGCATCACGGAATTCGGGGCTGCGCTCAGCAAAGCCATTAATGGCATAGCCCAGCACATGAGAAATGGCCGATCCATCAATGCTGCGCATGGTCTCCGGAAGGTCAGTAGGTGGAGCGCCAGCATAAGTACCCACCACGTTTAACTCAGGTGCGTAGCTTTCGGCATATTCCGCTGCCGAGAGCGAGGCGCCGCCACCCTGCGAATAACCTGCAAAGCCGAGCGGTGCATCTGCGGGCGCATGGGCGAGGGAAAGGCCGGAGCGAGCGGCGTCGAGAAGCGCGTGCGCTTCTTCAATGTGGTTTACATACGTGTGGTGTCCAGGCATACCCAACCCAATAAGATCGGCGACGATAACGCGTGCCCCGCGCCGCAGCGCCATCATGTAAAAGGAGTATTCGTAGCTCACGTTAATAGTGGGAGAGCCGACCTTGCTCAGGCCGACGGAACCGACCTGCATGCCCGCGCGCGAGGGCGCACACTGATCGCCTTGGCCACGGGTGCTCGGCCCAAAGACGATAGTGGGCCGCGTGCCCTTGCCGCGCCACGGCGCGGTAGGCTCGTACAAGGTAGCCGAGGCCTGAACCGGTTTTCCGGCATCCGTGGTGGTGTCGTAGGTAAATACTTGTGCGCGGGCGACCGATTCCTCCAGGTGCGGCGCGGGCCGGGCGGAGGTTACCTCCGCATTTGCGGCCGGCGGCAGCAGGAGGGAGCCGAGGATTAGTGAACAAATTGTGAGGAGTCTCATACAAATCTTTTCCATGCCCAAAACCTACTGCGCAGTAGGAACGGTGGAAGTGGAATTGCTAAAATAAATGCTTATGGGACTTCAGTATCGTTCGAGAAAAAAGACCGGCAAAAATAGCTGGATCAACGTCTCCGGATCCGGTGCGTCGATGTCTACCAAGGTGGGGCCGGTCACCTTTAATTCCCGCGGCGGCATGTGGGTGAACCTGCCGGGCGGATTCAATTTCCGCGGCCGCTGGCGTTAATCAGATCACACGCTCTGGATTGCGACCTGCGATTATAGCCGGCCATTATTAACCCTCTAAATGGGTAGGTGGAACAGGCCGGCGTCGTTTTGTTCGGCGAGGCCGTCGGCAAGCAGCGAAGCCAACGCCCGGGAGCGCTGTGCCGCATCGGGCCAGACCACGTCAATCTCGGACTGGGGTACCGGCCGCTCCGCCGCGCGCAGCACGTCCAGAATCTTGCCGCGCACCTGCCGGTCCGTGCCGACGAATTTTTGCACGCGCTTTTTCGCCCGTGCCTGCTCCTCTGCACTGGGCTGCGGCCGGCCAGCGAGCTGCCACGCACAGCTTGCGCGCAGCGGGCACTGCTCGCAGGAAGGATTCTTCGCCGTGCACACCAGCGCTCCCAATTCCATGAGCGCGGCCGAAAAACGCGGCCCATTCTCGGCCGGCAACAGCTCCGCCACGGCCGCTAATTCCCGCTTCGACGGTTGCGGCGCCAAGAACCTACCGTCCTCCGCGCGCGCATACACCCGGCGCACATTGGTATCGACCACCGGCACGTTTATCCCAAAGTGGAAGCACGCCACGGCGCGCGCGGTGTAGTCACCGATGCCCGGCAGGCGCAGCAGCTTATCGACGTCCGCCGGCACTTCACCCTCGCCAATGGCCGCCGCGCACTCCCACAGGCGCAGCGCACGCCGCGGATAGCCCAGCTTGCCCCAGGCACGCAGTACCTCCGCCCGGGTGGCCTGGGCAAAGTCCGCCGGGGTGGGCCAGCGCCGCATCCATTCCTCCCACACCGGAGCCACGCGCGCGACCGGGGTTTGCTGGCTCATGACCTCGCTGAGCAGCACACCCCACGCGCTTGTGCCAGGCCGGCGCCACGGCAGGTCGCGTTCATTGGCATCGAACCAGGAAAGAAGAGCTTGCGAATCCATCGTGGGAGATAGTCTAGGGCATTAGAATGTGGCCTATGCCTTTACGTAATGTTGCCCACGAACCGCAGGCCGTATGGGAGGCCCTTAAGGCGGGAAATCAGCGCGTGCTGGACGGCGAGACCGTCGACGTGCGCGAGATTTATAACCGCGAGGGTCTAACCCATGGTCAGGATCCCCGCGTGGTGGTCATTTCCTGTTCCGATTCCCGCGCCCCTATCGAGCACGTTTTCAATATCGGCTTCGGCGATGCCTTTGTCATCCGCACCGCGGGCCACATTCTTGACGACGCCGTCCTGGCCTCCCTCGACTACGCCCTCGCCGCCCTCAAACCCAACCTGCTGGTGGTCCTCGGCCATCAATCTTGTGGCGCGGTGGGTGCGGCTACCGGTTTCGTGGCCGGCGGCGATCTACCCACCGGCCTGCAGCGACCCATTATCGAGAAGGTCGCTGCCTCCGCGCTGGTGGCAGGTCCTAAGGCCACGACTGACGACGTCGAGCGGGAGCACACCCGCCAGACCGTCGCCCAGCTGGTGGCCAGCGTGCCCAACGTGCGCCGCCTATTGGACGAGGGCGCCTTGGGCGTTGTCGGCGCGCGCTACCTGCTGGAGGACTCCAGCGTGGAAACCCTGCAGACCTTCGGGGTGGAATAACCCAGCCTGACACGCGGCGCCGGCTTAGCGCACCGGCCCGCACCCACCGCTTAAAATTGACAGCGTGACGCAGAAAAAGCCCCTACCTGAAGAGATCTACAAGCGCCGCCGCGTGGCGGCGCTCATCATCGTGCTCGTGCTGGCCGTGGTGCTGATCTGGGCGGCCGTGGCCGCCTTCGGGGGTAGCAGCGATGAGTCGGCCGATACCGCCGCCCCTGCGCCCACGCCGGAGCAGACCTCGTCTTCTGCCGCCCCGGAGACCTCCGAGGCTGCCTCGGAGACAGCTGCAGAGGCCGCGTCCGAGGGGGCATCGGAAAGCAAGGCGGCCGAAAGTGAGCCGTCGAGCGCTGCGCCTGCAAGCTCCGAAGCAGCCAAGAAGACCTGCGATCTCGCGGACCTCCAGGTGCGCACCTCCATGCTGAACTACTCCGTGCCGGAAGGCGAGCTGCCGAAGTTCTTCATGACCGTCACCAACCCCACGGCCGCGGACTGCAAGATCGATCTGGACAAGAACCTGCTGCGCTTCGAGGTCTACAAGATGGCCGATAACCAGCGCGTGTGGTCCGATACGGATTGCTATGCCTCTGTGCAGACCGGCTCGCAGACCTTCCCGGCCGGCAAGGACGTGAAATTCGAGGCCGAGTGGTCCCGCCAGGCTTCCAAGCCGGGCGAGTGCACCGACCGCCCCGTGGCCGAACCTGGGGCCTACTTCGCCCACACCGTCATCGGCGATAACTCTTCGCCGCCGCAGGACTTCACGCTGCGCTAGGCGCTATCCCGACACCGCGGCGATGGCCTGCCCCAGCGTCCCGACCTGGTGTACATGCATGCCCTCTACCGGTTCGATATCCCCGCGTGGGACAATCGCGTTCTTATAGCCCAGCCGCGCGGCCTCCATCAAGCGCCGCTCCACATTGGGCACCGGCCGCAACTCTCCGGCCAGGCCCACCTCGCCGATGACCACCGTCTTGGCCGGCAGCGGCTGCTCGTGCAGTGAGGACCACGTTGCCAGCGCCACCGCCAGATCCGTGGCGGTTTCCGTAATCCGCATGCCACCCACCGTGGCGACATAAGCATCCTTATCGTTGGTGCGTTGGCCCGCGCGCGCCTGCAACACCGCGAGCACCATCGGCACGCGGTTGGAATCTAGCCCGGTCACCACGCGCCGCGGGTTCTTCGCCACTGGGTCCACCGTCAGCGCCTGCACCTCCGCCAGGATCGGCCGCACGCCGTCCATCGCGACCGTCACGGCCGAGCCATCCGGCGTCGTTCCGCGATGCGAGAGAAACAGCCCGGAAGGGTCCGCGACTTCCCGAATGCCGCCGGCCGTCTGCTCGAAGCAACCCACCTCGTCGGTGGCGCCAAAGCGATTCTTAATACCGCGCAGCATACGCAGGCTGGATTGGCGGTCACCCTCGAAGTTTAAGACGACGTCGACAAGATGCTCTAGCACGCGCGGGCCGGCCACGTTGCCATCCTTGGTCACGTGACCTACCAGCAGCACCGGAATGCCGGTGGACTTTGCCAGCGAGGTCAGCGCGGCCGTCACCGCGCGCGACTGCGCCACGCCACCGGATACGCCCTCTACGCCCACGGCGTGCATGGTCTGCACCGAATCGACGATGATCAGGCTCGGCTTGAGCTTATCCACGTGCCCAAAGACCGCATCCAAATTGGACTCGGCCGCCAAGTACAGCGATTCTTGGAGGGCACCGGTGCGTTCGGCGCGGGAGCGGACCTGGCCGGCGGATTCCTCGGCCGTCGCATAGAGCACGGTACGGCCGAGCTGGGCCCACCGCGAGGCTACTTCCAGCAGCAACGTGGATTTGCCCACGCCCGGCTCGCCGGCCATGAGCACCACTGAGCCGGGCACGATGCCGGTTCCTAGCACGCGGTCGAGCTCGCCGATGCCGGTGCGCACCGTCTTTGTCGCCTGCGCCCCAATCTTGGTAATCGGCTGCGCCGGGCTCGACGGCGCTACGCCCTTGCTTGCCGACGCCCCCGCAGCCCCCGGCCCCGCCACCACCGGCGCCCTTTCCTCCAATGTGCCCCAGGACCCGCAGTCGGGGCAGCGACCCAGCCACTTCGGCGAGACGTAGCCGCATTCGGAGCAGGCATGGATGGGGCGAGATTTCTTGGCCATAGCTTCTAGCCTAAAACACATAAACGCCCCCAGCCCGGAAAGGGAGGCTGGGGGCGGAAGCGCTGCGGCTTAGTTCTTCGGGGCCTCGGAGGAGTAGCCCTCAGCGGACTCGACGTCGCGGTCGAATTCGCCGGACTGCATCTGGGTGGCGGCAATGGTGGCGTCCACGTCGACGGAACCATTGGAGAACTCGAAGGTAACTGGGCGGTCGCCGGCGTAGCCAAAGTCATCGTTTTTCAGCTTGGTGGCGATGTACTGGACGCTCTCGGAATCCTGCTGGGTGGTGGCGTCCAGGTTCTTCTGGGAATCCGCGATGATGGACTGGTCGCGGTGCAGCGGCTGAGCCTTGTCCATCTCTACGCGCTGGCCGTCGACCTTTACGGACTCCAGGGAGATGACATCGGTGTCGTAGCCCTGGTTGACCGCGCTAAACTTCAACGCTGCGCTGCCATCCGGCTCCACCAAGATGGTGACATCGCGAACTGCAACCTTGTTATCATCCGTGCTTGCAGAAGCGCCATCGACCGCCGCCACCTTATCGGCGGTCTGGGTGACCTGACCCGCCGAGCAAGAAGCCAGCGCCAGAGCGGAAACGGCGGTAACGGAAATAATGGCACCGCGGCGGGCGGCGGACTTCAGGGACTGCACGTTGAGCATCCTCCATCAATTGCGATCACAGGGCTTATCAACGCTTTAGCCTAGTCCCTTTCGCATTAAAGTACACAGTTTGTCCCAAACCGGGCGGGTAGACCGTGGGGGTATACGGGGGTATCCGCAGGCGGGGCGGCCGCTCGTGATAAAATGACGGCCTTAGTCAACCGGGATAAAACGGGAAACAAGGAGTGGCAATGGAGTATAAGGTCGGCGAGGTCGTCGTCTACCCGCACCACGGTGCGGCCGTCATCGAGGATATCGAGACCCGCGAGATGGGTGGCGAGACGCTGGAATACCTGGTGCTGCACATCAACCAGTCCGACCTAGTCGTCCGCGTGCCCATCAAGAACGCCGATAACGTCGGCGTGCGCGACGTCGTGGGCAAGGAGGGCCTGGAAAAGGTCTTTTCTGTGCTGCGTGACGAGGACGTTGAAGAGGCTGGCAACTGGTCCCGCCGTTATAAGGCTAACCAGGAGCGCTTGGCCTCCGGCGATATCAATAAGGTCGCCGAGGTCGTTCGCGACCTGTGGCGTCGCGACCAGGACCGTGGCCTCTCGGCCGGCGAGAAGCGCATGCTGGGCAAGGCCCGCACCATCCTGGTGGGCGAGCTCGCGCTGGCCAAGCCGGTTGATGAGAAGAAGGCCGACACCATGATGGAAGAGATCGATGCCACCATCGAGCGCCACCGCGCGGCCGGATTGGTAGACGATAAGTCCATCACCACCGATATCGACAACGACATCGATCTCGATGACCTCTCCTTCGACGACGAAGACTAAACCACGCGTCATCGCGCTCATCGCGGCCGCCGGCCAGGGCACCCGCCTCGGTGCTGAGGTGCCCAAGGCTTATGTCGAGCTGCGTGGGCGCACCCTCCTGGAGCGCTCCGTGCGCACGCTGCTGGCCTCCGGCGTGGTCGATGAGGTCATTGTGCTGGTCAGCCCAGATATGGAGCCCGAGGCCGCCCGCATTATCGGCCGCATCGACGCCGCAGGCGCTAAAAGCGCTACAAACGCCGCGCCCATCCGCCTCGTGCACGGCGGCAGCGAGCGCGCCGATTCCGTGTGGGCCGGACTCCAGGCAATCCCCGACGACGACGCCGTGGTACTCATCCACGATGCGGCCCGGGCGCTGACCCCGCCGGCGATGGTGCGGGACGTCGCCAAGCGCGTGCTCGAAGGCGCCCCCGCGGCCGTGCCCGTGGTTCCCGTGGCCGATACCATCAAGGAAGTCGCGGCCGACGCCGTGCTGAGCACGCCCGACCGCTCCCGCCTGCGCGCCGTGCAAACCCCGCAGGCCTTCCTCCTGTCCGCGCTGCGCCAAGCCAACCTGGATTACTGGGCCCAGCAGCCCGAATTTACCGCCACGGACGACGCCAGCCTGATGGAATGGCACGGCGAGCGCGTGGCAACCGTGCCGGGCGATACCCTGGCGTTCAAAATCACCACTCCCATCGATCTCACCCTGGCCCACGCTTTGACCGAGGAGACCCATGACTAACCCGATTATCCCGCGCGTTGGCATCGCCACCGACGCCCACCAGATCGAGGCCGGCAAGGACTGCTGGATCGCCGGCCTACTCTTCGAGGATGTGGATGGCTGCGAGGGCCACTCCGATGGGGACGTGGTAGCGCACGCGCTTGTCGACGCCCTCTTATCCGCCTCCCACCTCGGCGACCTCGGCTCTTTCGTGGGCGTTGGCCGCCCCGAATACGACGGCGTATCCGGAGCGAAACTGCTGCGCGAATGCCGCGAACTGCTCGAATCCGAAGGGTTCATCATCGGCAATGCCGCCGCGCAGCTTATCGGCCAAACCCCCAAAATGGGCCCGCGCCGCGCAGAGGCCGAGGCTGTGTTGGGCGAAATCCTCGGTGCCCCCGTGTCCGTCTCTGCCACGACGACGGACCATATGGGGTTCACCGGCCGTAAGGAAGGGCGTGCGGCGGTTGCCACGGCCGTCGTCTGGCGCGCCTAGCCCACCACACTAACCCCGCGCACGCGTCAATTAGACTGGGTGGCGTGAGTACTTTGCGCATTTATGACACAGCCACCCGCAGCCAACGCGATTTCGAGCCGATTCGCCCCGGCCACGCCTCCATCTATCTGTGCGGCGCCACCCCGCAGGCCCAGCCGCACATCGGGCACTTGCGCTCCGGCGTCGCCTTCGACATCCTGCGCCGCTGGCTGCTCGCCCAAGGCTATGACGTAGCCCTGGTGCGCAACGTCACTGATATCGATGACAAGATCCTCACCAAGGCGGCCGAGAATAATCGCCCCTGGTGGGAGTGGGTGTCCACCTATGAGCGCGAGTTCACTAAGGCCTATAACACCCTGGGCGTCATCCCGCCTTCGGTTGAGCCGCGTGCGACCGGCTTTGTCACCCAAATGGTCGACTATATGCAGCGGCTTATCGACGCCGGCTTTGCCTACCCCGCCGACGGCTCCGTCTACTTCGATGTCGCCGCCTGGACCAAGGCCGAAGGATCTGATTACGGTTCGCTGTCCGGCAACAAGGTAGAGGAAATGGAGCAGGGCGAAGGCGAGGATTCCGCCAAGCGCGGCGCACAGGACTTTGCCCTGTGGAAGGCCGCGAAGCCAGGCGAGCCCAGCTGGCCTACCCCGTGGGGCGACGGCCGCCCTGGCTGGCACCTAGAGTGCTCGGCCATGTCCACCTATTACCTGGGCTCTAATTTCGATATCCACTGCGGCGGCCTAGACCTGCAGTTCCCACACCACGAGAACGAAATCGCGCAGTCGCATGCGGCCGGCGATAAGTTCGCCAACTACTGGATGCACAACCACTGGGTGACGATGTCAGGCGAGAAGATGTCGAAGTCGTTGGGCAACGTGCTCTCGATTCCGAATATGTTGGAGCTGGTGCGCCCGGTGGAGCTGCGCTACTACCTGGGCTCGGCACATTACCGCTCCGTGCTGGAGTATTCCGAGGCCGCGCTGACCGAGGCTGCCGCTGGCTACCGCCGCATCGAGGACTTCCTCGGCCACTTTGATGATCTGGAGCTGGGCGAGTGGACGCAGGGCTTTGCAGACGCGATGAATGATGACATCGCGGTGCCCAAGGCTCTGGCGGAAATCCACACCACCGTCCGCGCTGGCAATAAGGCGCTCGCGGCCGGCGATGAGGCCGAGGCGCGCACGCTGGCTGGCCAGGTCCGCGCGATGGCGCACGTACTTGGCTTTGACCCGCTGGAGTGGGAAGATGGAGCGCAAGCTAGCGGGGCGGATGCCGCGCTGGATGCGCTGGTACAAGCTGAGCTGGAGCGGCGCACCCAGGCGCGCGCGGACAAGGACTTCGCTACTGCCGACGCCGTCCGTGACCGCCTCGCGGCCGCCGGCATCACCATCACCGATACCCCAGACGGCCCGACCTGGTCGCTGGTGCAGCGTTAAGCACTCCGAAAGGACATAAATTATGGCACGTACCCACGGCCGCGGTGGCGCGGGAATCCGCAAGACCAATAAGAAGGGCGCAACCAAGGGCTCCGGCGGCCAGCGCCGCAAGGGCTTGGCCGGTAAGGGCCCGACGCCCAAGGCAGAGGACCGCATCTACCACGCCAAGCACAAGGCCAAGTTGGAACGCGAGCGCCGCAATTCCGGCCGCCACCAGAAGGAGACCGCCGAGATGGTCGTGGGCCGCAACCCGGTCATCGAGTGTCTGCACGCAAAGGTGCCGGCTACCACGCTCTACATCGTGGCCGGTACCCGCAACGACAAGCGGCTGTCCGAGGCCGTGGCCATGTGCAATACCCGCAATATCCCCATCATCGAGGTGCAGCGCCACGAGATGGACCGCATGACCGGTAACGGCATGCACCAAGGCATCGGGTTGCAGATCCCGCCGTATAAGTACGCCGACGTCGATGAGCTCATCGCCCGTGCGGCCGAGAACGCACGCCCAGGCATGTTCGTCATCTTGGATAACATCACCGACCCGCGCAACCTCGGCGCGGTCATCCGCTCCGTGGCGGCCTTCGGTGGCGATGGCGTCATCATTCCTGAGCGCCGTTCCGCCTCCGTAACCGCCGTGGCGTGGCGTACCTCGGCCGGCACGGCGGCGCGCCTGCCGGTTGCCCGCGCGACGAATATCACCCGCACCGTGCAGCAATTCCAAAAGAGCGGCTACCAGGTCGTCGGCCTGGATGCCGGCGGCGAGCACACGCTGGATACTTATAACGGCGCGACGGATCCCGTGGTGATCGTCATTGGTTCCGAAGGCAAGGGCATCTCCCGCCTCGTGCGCGAGAATTGTGACGTCATCATGTCCATCCCGATGACGGACTGGGTCGAGTCCCTCAATGCTTCCGTCGCGGCCGGCTCCGTGCTCTCCGAATTCGCACGCCAGCGCCGCGCGGCCCAGTAATCTCTAGCCGTTTTCCGCCCAGGGCGGCAGCCACTTAATGGTGCCATTTACCCGGGCGAGGCGGCCGCGTAGCGGTGGGGCGTTGGGGTCATCGTCGTTGACGCCATTGTGATACGGGCAGGCGATGGTGAGATTTTCGGGGTTCGTTTCGCCGCCGTGGCGCCACGCGGTGAGGTGGTGGACCTGGCACTCATCGGCGGGGTAATTGCACTGCGGCCACGGGCAGGTGGGGTTTTCCGCGGCGGCCATCGTGCGCTGCTTCGGCGAGGCGAGCCGCTCGCTGCGGTACAGGTTTACCGGGCCCTTCACGGGGTGGATCAAGGTGACGTAGCCGTGCGCGGTAAATGCGCGGTGCACCAAGTCCGCGCCGGTCATTCGGGCACCATTGGTGAGCTGCAGGGTGATGTCATCGCCCGCGGTGTCGACGACACGGTCGAGTTCGTCTAGGCGCAGCACCACATTGGTGGTCACGACCGCCGGGGAAGTTGCGGCGGTGCCTTGGAAAATCTTGCGCACCGAATCGAGCGGGGCGTCCTTATCAAGCGCGGCGTGCATATCCGCGATGTCCGCAGACTTGCCGGTAATTGTCATGGTCCAGGGGCCATTGGTGCGACGATAGAGCTTGACACCGGGTGTGCGCTGCGGCGGGCCTTTAATCTCACGCACGCGCTTGCGCCCCTGCTTATCGACGTCCGACGCATCCCCCTTTATCCCACATAGCTCCCGCCGCAGCGCCCAGGCCTGGCGCTTATTTTTCAGCTTGGTGGCGTGGCGCTCGATGGCCAGCAGCGCGGTGAGGCTGTGCTCGTTGGCGCGGGCTGCGGCGGCGGTTTCGCGCTGGAGGCGGCTAAAGGCGGTGGGGCCGAAGTAGGTATCGGCGAGGGCAAGGAGGCGGGCGGCGGTGGTGTCGGGGCAGCCGGCGTCGATAAGCGCGCGCTTAGTAAGGCCATGGCAGTCGGCGATGATGTCCATGCCGGCGGCCAGGCCTGTCAAGAATGTTTGTAGCGCGTTCACGGCTCCACACGTTAAGTGCGGGTGCACGCAGGCGCGCGGTGCGTGGCGCGCAGCTGTGGATAACTAAGCCTGGGCGTCGTCGAGGCCGAAGAACTCGCGGACCTTATCCACAGCGCGGAAGGAATCCGTATTTGGGCCTATGCGTGGGTCGGTTTTCATGCTAGAGGGAATCACGTGGCCGAGGCCCTCCATGGTCCACAGCTCGACGGGGAAATCGCCGTCGTATGCGGTGGCGGTGACATCCGTGGTGGGGTGGTAGTCGCGGGGCGGCTGGCAGCCATTGGCCAGCGCGAAGTACTCGGCGGTGGCCGGCGCGGAAAGCACACGGCCGCGGGTGCGCTCGGCATCCAGCCCGGCGACCCCGCCCTCATAAGGCGCGTACGGGTCGGCGGTGCCGTGGAAAAACAGCAGTGGCGTGGGCCTGTAACCGGCCGGGTTGCTGGGCGCGTGGTTGTCGCCCTCGCCCAGGGTGGAGGCGAAAATGCAGGCGCGGGTGAGGCTAAAGGGGGCGTCGAAAAGCAGGCGGAGCACCATCTGCCCGCCGTTGGAGTAGCCGCAGGCAAAGGTGCGGTCGGTGCCGAATTCGCGCCGCATCTCTTCGACGAGGAAGGCAGTAAAGGCAACGTCGTCCACGTTCTCCGCGCGGGCGGTAACCGGCAGGATGCTGCGGCAATCGTTGAAATGGCGGTCGATGCCGTCGGGGTAGACGAGGACGGTGTTGGTGGCGTCGGCAAGCTCGTCGAAGGTGCCGTTGGTAAAGCGGCGCATCACGCTGCCGGACTGCAGCGAGCCGTGGAAGAAGAGCAAGAGGTCCGGGCGCGGGCCGGGGTTATCCGGCGCGATGACGAGGAAGCGGCGGGTGCGGCCATCCACATCCGCGGTGCGGCGGTGTACGTGCATAGCCGCCCAGTCTAGTCGGCGTGATGCTCTTCGGCGGTGCTGTGGCAGTCGGCGTGGAAGCGCCTAGCGGCGACCTCGTCACGCACCGCCTTTTTATTGCGCTGCCAGCCAATGAGGCGGCATATCAAGTAAATGACAAAAGAAATGGTGGTAACAAAAACCGAGACTGGAAGGCCGGGCGCGAGCGACAAGACAAAGCCGCCCACGGCTGAGACCTCGGCGAAAATGGTGGCCCACATGACCGCGCGCAGGGGCGAGGAGGTAATCTGCACGGCCGCAGCACCCGGGGTGATGAGCAGCGCCATGACGAGCAGCGAGCCGACGATTTGTACCGACTGCGCGGCCGCCAAGCCTACGAGTACGGCGAAGGCGACGGAAATGAAGCGGGTGGGTACGCCGGCTGCCTGGGCCATGACCGGGTCGGCAGAGGCGAAGAGCATGGGCCGCCACAGGATGGCTACGGCGGCGAGGATGACCACGGTGGTCGCGGCCAAGAGCCATACCGAGGCCGAAGACACACCGACGATCTGGCCGGTCAGCAACGTCATCGCGGTATTTGCATTGCCGGGGTAGAGGTGTAAAAACAGCACCGAGAGGCCGAGGCCAAAGCTCATGACCACGCCAATGGCGCTATCTTGCTGGCCTTTGAAGCCCAGCACGGCGAGGATGATGGCGGCGACGATGGCGCCGGCCACCGCGCCGAATCCCAGGTTGAGGCCGAAAAGCAGCGCAGCCGAGGCACCCATGAGCGCAAGCTCGGAGGTGGCGTGGACGGAAAAGGACATTTGGCGCAGCACGATGAGCGAGGTCATCACGCCGGAGAGAATGCCCAGCAGTGCGGAGGCGATGAGCGAGGACTGCACAAAGTCCACGCTGAGCAGGTACTGGGTGTCTTCTACAAAGCTAGACAACGATAAGCCTCCCATCGACGTTTAAGACGTTGACCTTGGAACCGTAGAGCTCGGAAAGGACATCGGAGCGCATGACCTCATCTACGGTGCCGAAGGTATGGCCGCCGGGGGCGAGGTAGAGCACCTTATCGGTCACGCCGAGCACCGGGTTGATTCCGTGGGTGACGAACATGATGGAGGTACCGCGCTCGCGGCGCAGCGCATCCAGCTTGTCCACGGTGGCTTGCTGGCGTGCCGGGTCGAGCGAGAGCAGCGGCTCGTCGGCGAGGATGAGCTCGGGGTCGTTGGCCAGCGCTTGGGCTTGGCGGATGAGCTGCTGCTGGCCGCCGGAAAGCTGGCCGACGCGGCGGTCGCGCAGGCCGGTGGCACCGACCTCGGCGAGGAGCTCGTCGACGCGATGGCGGGGTGGGCGGCGGCGTCGGAAAGCGCCGTGGGCGAGCGAGAGCGAGACTAAATCGCGGGCGCGCAGCGGCAGGTCGGCCGGGAACATGCGTTGCTGCGGGATGAAGCCGACGCGGCAGTTAACGTCGACGGTGCCGGCCGTGAGCTTGCGGGTTCCCAAGATGGTGCCGAGCAGGGTGGATTTGCCCACGCCATTGGGGCCCAAAACGGCGATAAACTCGCCGCGGTCAACGGCGAGGTTAAGGCTGGACCACAGCGGGGCAACCGCTGCGTCATGAAACTGGATGAGCACTAGAGCTGCCCCAGGGAATCGGTGACCTCGTCATAGTAGGTCCAGAATTCTTTGCCATCCGGTGGGGTCTCGCCGATTTCGACGATAGAGACGTCCGCATCCTCCGCGGCGGACTTGATGCGGCCGGCGGTATCGGTTTCGGTCTGTGGGTTAAAGATGAGCAGGTCTACCTTGTCCTCCTTGATCGCCTTGGTGAAGGCAGCGAGGTCGGCCGCGGTGGGCTCGCCCTCAGAAATGGTGGCCTTGCGGTAGCCCTCTGGGGTGACATCCTTGCCGGAGGTGTACTTCATGATGTAGTCCGCAATCGGCTCGGTCTGCGCGTAGGAGAGATCGCCCGGCAGTTCCTTGAGCTTGTCGCGCAAGCGGTCAACGTGGGAATCCACGCGTTCGGTGCTGGCGTTGGCATCGGTATTGAGCTCGTTGATCTGGTCAGCGATATTTCCTGCGACCTCGTCAAGCGCGGCCGGGTCGTACCAGATGTGCTCGTTGCCCTCGATATTGGTGACCTTCTTCGGATCCTTCTTGGCGGTGGCCTTGGCGGCGTCGATGGTCATGACATTGGGTTCATCGGCCAGTTTGCCGTGATCGGTGAGCGGCAGGGCGGAGATGATGTTGTCCTGGTCGGAGACGGCTTGGTAAATCCAGGAATCGTAGCCGCCGCCGTTGACCACGAGCAGGTCCGCGTCCTCGGCCTTGGCGATATCGGCCGCGGAAGGCTCGAAGTGGTGCGGGTCAACGCCGTTGCCCTCGACGATGGGCTTGACCTCGATGTCCACGCCGGAGGCGGTATCGGCCACGGCTTGGGCGACGTCGGCCCAGATGGAGGTGGACGCGACGATGGAAATCTTCTTCTGGGCGCCCGGCTCGGCGGCCGAGTCCTCGGTGTCGGAGGAGCAGGCGGTGGCGGTCAGCAGGAGGCCACCGGCCGCGAGGAGGGCTGCGGATGCGCGAAGTGAGGTATGCATAGTTTCCAGTGTGCGTTTGATGGGAACCATTGTCAATTGAATATGTATTGAAAACACGGCCGCGGGGTATGCTTGCGGCCATGGTGAAACGCAGCCCCACCCGCAAGACGCTGGCCTCGCTGGCCGCCGAACTGGGTGTTTCGCGCACGACGGTATCCAATGCTTATAGTCGGCCGGACCAGCTTTCGGCCGCAACGCGCGAGCGCATCCTGGCGGCGGCGAAGGCGCGGGGGTATCCCGGGCCGGACCCTACGGCCCGCAGCCTGCGCACTCGCCGCGCGGGCTCGGTGGGCGTGCTGCTGACCGAGCACCTGTCCTATGCCTTCGAGGACATGGCCTCGGTGGATTTCCTGGCCGGCATGGCAGAAGCCTCGGCCGGCGCGCAGACTACGCTCACCCTCATCCCGGCCGGCCCGGAGGGCGAGGCGGAGGCCGCCAGCTTGGTGGGCGCGGCCGCGGTGGATGGCTTTGTGGTCTACTCCGTGGCGGCCGGGGATGCCTACCTCGAGGCGGCGCGCGGCCGCGGGCTGCCGGTGGTGGTCTGCGATCAGCCGACGGATTCGGGCCTGCCGTTCGTGGGCATCGATGACCGCGCGGCGATTGCCCCGGCCGCCCGCGCGCTGGTGGAGGCCGGCCACCGCAAGATTGGAGTGCTGGCGATTCGTCTCAAACGCGAGCGCCACGATGGCCCCATTTCGTGGGGTGAGCTGCAGGGCGCCGATATGCACGTGCAGCGCGCCCGGGTCATGGGTGCCATGGACGTCTTTGCGCAGGCGGGCATCGCGCCCGAGACCGTGCCCGTGGTTACTCAACACATCAACGATGCGCACACCACGCGAGCGGCTGCGCAGTTGCTTCTCGACGCCCACCCCGACCTCACCGCCGTCCTGTGCACCACCGACTCGATGGCGTTGGGCGTGATGACCTATGCGCGCGAGCGGGGCATCGACGTCCCCGGTGAGTTATCCGTTACCGGCTTCGACGGCATTGATGCGGCGCAGCGCCTTGGCTTGACGACGATCGTCCAACCCAATAAGGCCAAGGGCGCGGCCGCCGGCCA
This sequence comes from Corynebacterium marquesiae, assembly GCF_030229635.1. Classification (NCBI taxonomy): domain Bacteria; kingdom Bacillati; phylum Actinomycetota; class Actinomycetes; order Mycobacteriales; family Corynebacteriaceae; genus Corynebacterium; species Corynebacterium marquesiae. The sequence continues at coordinate 5,472 of NZ_JASPII010000013.1, read as the reverse complement.
CATGCTCGCCAAGCTCATCGCGGGCACAGAGGAATCGGGCGCAGGCGAAACTGCGGTGCTACGGCGCGTGCTGCAGACCAGCTTCGCGGCCGGGCGGACGGTGGCGCCGCCGCGCTAGGCAGCGCCGCCGTTGTTGGGGCGGCTGACATGGGCCGCGCGGGCGGCGGCGAGTTCGGTGAGGAAGTGGGCGACGGCGTCGACGTCGGCAAGCTGCACTACGGCCGCGGTCTCGCCCTCGCCGACCTTGACGCCGACGTCTGGCGGCTGGTGCAGGGCGCGGAAACCGTCCTCATCGGTGACGTCATCGCCCAAGAAGACCACGGTGGTGGCTCCGGTGCGCTCGCGCAAGTTCTCAATCCACGTGCCCTTGGTGGCCTGGGTGGCGGAGAACTCCACCACGGACTTGCCGGCCGTGCGCGGGAAGCCGCCCGGATCGAGCGCGAGGCCGGCCTCATAAGCCTGGGCGGCAGCCTCTGGATCGGAATCCTCGAGCGCGCGCAGGTGCAACACGCGCTGGAAGGGCTTGACCTCGATATCCGCGCCGGGGAAGAGCTCCATGATCTCGCGAATCTCGGCTTCCTTGGTGGCGAGGTGCTCGCGCATCGCGGGGGTCAGATCTGTCTCCTCCCACGAGGATTCGGCGCCGTGGGAGCCGCCGAAGACAACGGGCTCGCGCAGCGGGCACACGCGCTGGAGACCTTCGAGGTGGCGGCCGGAGAGAACGGCCGCGGTGGTATTCGGCAGGTGGGCCAGTTTATCCAGGGCGCTCAGTGATTCCTGGTTCATTTCGACCTCATAGATAGCCGTGGCGAAGGGGGAGAGCGTGCCGTCGAAGTCCGAGACCACCGCGAGGTGCTCGGCGGCGGCAAGGGCCTTGATGGTGGTTGAAAGCGTCATGGCTTCCAGCCTACGCAACTAACCGCCGAGGGAAACCAGCTTGATAGAGGGCGAGTCCACCTCATCGGTGACCAGTTCCAAGACCAGTTGGTTATTGGAATTGACGGTGTAGTGGAAATCGTGGTCCGCGGAAATCAGGTTGCGCAGCAGGTTATCGGCCCACACGGACGCGCCGTGGCAATCTTCGGCGGTCTCGTCAAACTCCACCTCATCAAAGTGGAGGCGGTTGCCCTCCCGGATGTTTTGGCGTTCATCATCGGCGGAATAGATCACCTTGCCCACCATTTGGGCGCACCCGGTGGTGCCCACCATCGTGGATTCACCAAAACTCAACGTGGGGGCCTGCGGAATGGACTCCGGGATGGTGGAGGCGGCATCCGGGGTGGTGCTGATGGAGACTACCTGCCACTGTTTGTCCAGGATCTGCTCATCGCCAGGGGCTTTCGGTTCCTCGTCGCTGGAGCCACAGCCGGCCAGTAGTGCGGCGGCACAGGTTGCGGCAATGGGCGCTGCGGCTAGGCGGGGAAAGCGAGACATCATGCGCCCTCCCCCTGTTCTTCAGCTTGGCGCAGGCAGCCCAGGAAGGACTGGGACCATAGCTGCACGTCGTGTTCGGTGACTTGCTGGTGCATGGTGAGCATGCGCTGGGTCATGGCGGAGGGGGCGTCGTCAAGCGCCTTGAGCGCATTGAGCAAGGCGGCCTTGACGGACTCGATATCGAAGGGATTGCACAGGTAGGCCTGGCTGAGCTCATCGGCCGCGCCGGCGAACTCGGAGAGCACCAGCGCGCCCGAGCCATCGTCGTGGCAGGCCACGTATTCCTTGGCCACCAGGTTCATACCGTCCTTGAAGGGGGTCACCAGCATGACATCGGCCATGCGGTAGTAGCAGCGCAGGAGGCTCTTGGCCACGCCCCGGTGCTGGTAGTGGACCACCGGGTGGCCCACACGGGCAAAGCGCCCGTTGATGCGGCCAACGGCTTCTTCCACCTCGGAGCGGGTGGCCTTGTAATGGTCGAGGCGCTCGCGCGACGGCGTGGCTAGCTGCACCAGCGCTACCTCTTCCGGGTCGAGCACGCCGGTATCCAGTAACTCCTCAAAGGCGGTCAGCCGCTGCAGGATGCCTTTGGTGTAATCGAGGCGATCCACGCCCAAGATGATTCGCTTGGGTGAGCCCAGTTCTTCGCGCAGCTTGGCGACGTCCCTTTCATCCTCCGCGGTGAACGCGGCAAAGTCCTTTGCAGCGATAGAAATGGGGAAGGCGCCTACGTCGATGGTGCGCCCCTGCGGCAGGCGAATATGCGCGGTGACCTCGCGGGTGCTGGCCTCGCCTTCCACGTTGAGGCCCTGGCAGCGGGCAAGCTCCAAGAAGTTGCGGGCATTGGCCTCCAAGTGGAAGCCAATGAGGTCCGCGCCAAGTAGCCCGCGCACGAGCTCCTCGCGCCAGGGCAGCTGGCGGAAGAGATCGGCAGAAGGGAAGGGGATGTGCAGGAAGAATCCGATGGTGAGATCGGGGCGCTTCTGGCGCAGGATGCCGGGTAAAAGCTGCAGCTGGTAGTCCTGTACCCACACGGTGGCGCCCTCGGCGGCGACCGCGGCTACTTCATCTGCAAAGCGCAGGTTGACCTCGCGATAGGCGTGCCACCAATCGCGGTCATAGGTGGGGGTGACGATGAGATCGTGGTAGAGCGGCCACAGGGTGGCATTAGAAAAACCCTCATAAAAGCCCTCGAAATCGGACTCGGTGAGTCTGACCGGGTGCAGCAGCACGCCGGCATCGGTGCGGAAGGGCTCTGGTGCGGCATCGGCTACACCGGGCCAGCCCACCCAGCAACCCTGTTGTGATTCGAGGACTGGAGACAATGCGGTGACCAGACCGCCCGGCGAGGGCGTCCAGGTATGGCTGCCATCAGGCCGAGTCTCCAGATCTACCGGCAGGCGGTTGGCCACCACCACGAAGTCATTGCCACGCTCACTCATGGTGCAAGAATAACTTAAGACTTCTTAGTGGACTTTTTCGTTGCCTTCTTGGAGGCCTTCTTCGTTGCCTTTTTGGTGGCCTTCTTTGTAGCCTTCTTGGTCGACTTCTTCGTCGATTTCTTGGTGGACTTCTTAGTCGACTTCTTCGTGGACTTTTTGCTGGATTTCTTGGTCGACTTCTTCGGAGCGGCATCGGCCTGCTCCGCCAGCACCTTCTTGTGCACCAGGCCCTTTGGCTCCACGCCCAGCATGGACATCAGGGTCACTCCGTCGAGGAAGTCCTGCGCATAGGTGGCCACGATGCGGCGGGCTGCGCGGGAGGTCTCCTCCTCAAGGGCGTGATTCTGGTCAGCCTGTGGGTGGGTGTCTTGGACCTTGGGTGGCACGACGTGTCCTCCTGAACGTTGTGGAAACTACTTAAGCGCTTGCAAGAAAAGCTATCAGAGCAAATATTGTACGCTACCGGCGGCGTTTAGGGCCGCTCGGGTCCGGATTCGGTGCCCGACTGCTCCGGTTTCTGGGCACGAAACGTTTCGGTGCCCGGCACGGTATAGGTGGTCTTCTCGCGCTGCTGCGGCTGCGCCGGCCACTGGGAATCCTCCGGCCACAGGTCCGCGGCCGAGCGGGTATGCGGCGCATGGTTTTGGGCCTCGTGGCGCGGGTGCTGCTGCGGCGGCTTCGGCCCGAGCTTGGGTGGTAACTCCGGGCGATTGACGCGCGGGGCAAACGGGGACATCGGCACGCGCGGGATGCGCGGGGCCTTGCGGGCCAAGTGCGTGGCCTTATGGAAGGAGAAGCGGCCGATGCGCTTGAAGGCGGTGTACGGGCGGAAGTACTGCGGGCGGCGCAGGCGGCGAGCCACGCGCTCGCCCAGTACTACGCCGGCGGCCAGGGCGCCGGAGATGGCCAGCGCCATGGCCATATTGGTAAAGCCGGTAATCATCTGCTCATTGAGCGAGGCGTACATGCCGCGGTAGAGCATGAGGCCGGGCAGCATCGGCGTATAGCCCACGATCATGGTGATAAGCGGCGGAATTCCCCAGCGGCGCGACATCAAACCGCCGGCCAGGCCAACGACCACCGCGGAAAGACCAGAGGCAATCACAGGGCCGACGCCGAAGGGCACCACCACGAAGTAATAGAAAATCATGCCGGCCGCGGCCGTAAGGCCAGACATGGTGACCTCAATCCAGGCCGCGCCGCAGGCCAGTGCAAAGGCAGCAGAACCCGTGCCCCCAAGCAGCACTAGCAGTGGAATTTCGTGGTAGACCGGCGGGGCCAGCGTGGCTAGCGGCGGCAGATTAAAGCCCAGGGAATCGGCCAGCTGGATGCCCACACCGACGCCGGCGATGATGGCTCCGGTAGATAGCAGCGCCTCAAAGAAACGGGCGGAGGAGGTGACGGGGGCGCGCGTGATGCCGTCGACAAGCGACTGCACCAACGTCAGCCCCGCCACCAGCACGATGATCCCGGAGGCAATGATCTGCGCGGGCGAGAAATTAATGCCGAAAGAGGCCGCGACATTGTACAAAATGGCGGCCGGGAAGACGGCGAAAAAGCCGCCGACCACATTCTGGTAAAAGGGCGGCAGGCGGTAATTAGCCAACCAGGCGTTCAAGCCCATGATGAACGCGGAGACCACAAACGCCACCACGCCGACGAGCAGGTCGCCGCCAAGCATCATGGAAATCAGGCCACCCATCGCGCCCCAGCCGAGCATGACCGTGGACGGCTTATAGGGCGCTGGCATGCGGTCGATCTCGTCTAGGCGCTGTTCCGCCATGGCCGGCGGCATCTGGCCGGAGTGGATAGAGCGAATGAGCTTATCGACGGCCGCGAGCTTGGAAAAATCCACGCCAATGCTCGGCACCACGCGGAAGACGTGCAGGTTTTTGCGCTGCTCACCGGTGCCGATGGCGGTGTGGATGGTGATGGTATTCATCAAGATGTCCACGTGGCAGTAGTGCAAACCATACGAAGACGCTGCCAGGTGCACCTGGGCGCGCGCATCCGAGTTGGCGGTGCCGGCTCCGATGAGGATTTCACCAATGCGAGCGGCGATCTCCATAACGCCGGTGACCTGGGCGGCGTCAGTGAGATCGACCGGGGCGAGTGGTGATGGAGGTGGTGCGGCTTTAGCCGCGTCGATGATGGCTACCTGGCCCGAAGAAGCGCGCAGGCGCTCCCGCATAGCGGACAAAAATGACACGGAAATAACCCTCGAAAAAGCGCTGGAAATGTGGGAAAGATTCTCCCTGAACTTTAGCCCCTGCACCCTGCCAATGCATAGATGGGGGACCGGCTTTCCCTTCGGCGCTGGTGCTCGGGTACTATGCAACGAGCGGGATTTCTCCCGTGGTGCTGGAGTGGCGCAATTGGTAGCGCAACGCACTTGTAATGCGTAGGTTGCGAGTTCAAGTCTCGTCTCCAGCTCAAAAGGAGGCTGGGCCCCGGTGTGGGCCTAGCCTTCGGTGGTTTTTGAGGGGGCGTCGATAAGCCGAAAAAGTCGGTCGACCATGGGGTTAAGGGTCAAAATGTGTGTCTGGCTCGGCGTGTCGCTGGGGTTAGATTTGGCCTTTTTGGATGCCGATTGAGT
>NZ_JASPII010000012.1:0-72262 GCF_030229635.1 Corynebacterium marquesiae | reverse complement strand
CAAACCAATCAACACACAACCATGCACACAAAAAATAAAAAGTACATTGGCACACTATTGAGTTCTCAAACATCATCACCACACAACAACCACACACACTTTGGCATGTAGCTCGTTGTGAGCAAAAAGAATTTTGTTTTGTCAGGGCCTGTTTTCCTATCGCCGCTTCAGCCAGTAACTTTCTAGTTCCTGTGGGGCGCTGTCGGTCGCGCTGACTCGTATTAAGTTACACAGCGACTTAAACAAACACAAATCCCCAGGCCAACCCTTCTTTTGAGCGGTTTAATTTATGCCCATCCAAGCGCTCATTCCCCCTCGGTGCGCGTTCGCTCGGCGAATGTAGGCGGGGAACGTCAATGCCCAGGCCGCATAGAAGGCCACCGCCAAGAAAAGCTGGACAACCGCGGGAACCGCCACCTGAGTACACAGTAGGGCCATCCCGGCGATGAGGACCGCATAGAAGGCGAATAGGTACCAATTCTTCTTTCCCAGAAATTCCAGACTGGCCACTACTGGGGCGCAGGTGGCGCTAGGCAGCGCGACGGCCGCAACGAGTTCACCGTCTTTCCCTAGTACTGCGCTGAAGGTTAAGGCGACGACGACAGGGATCAGTCCGAGCACTGCAGTGTGGCGGGCCCAGACGGTACGGCTACCACCAAGCACCGTGTATCCACGAAGGGATACCCGCAAGCTGTGCAAAGCCGCAGCGAGCGCTACCGCTGTCAGTGCCCAGCATAAACTTCCTAGGAAGCCTAGGACTGGGATTTGATCCTCATACCTGTAGAGAGCAAGACCGATCGCAGGAGCCAAACACGCTGCGCCCCACGCCTTGACCTGGGGGCGATAGATTGCTTGCCCGGCCAAGGTACGAGGGAACCATCCAAATCCGTTTGAGGGTTGGGAACCGGTCGTGGTGTACCCGACCCGTTTAGGAGTAGCCCTGCGGTACATGGCCCACGCCGCTGCGACGGCATAAATGGGCAATGCCCACCACAACTGCACGGTGAGGGCACCGATAGCTGACGCTAATGTACACAGGACAACGAGAATGCGGCGATGCTCATTCCAGATTTTCGAGCCTAGGCCCACCAACTGATACTTCTTAAAGTCTGGTGTCAGGGAAAGTATTAGTGACAAGGAAAAGATCACCGGGAGCACGTTCCACGTTCCCTGCGCCATGACGGGCATGAGGAGCAAAGCGAAAAGGAAAAAGGTCCAGCTCCACCAATCGCCTAGGTACCACAGGAGTTTCATGCTTTCTCCTCCAATGCCATAACCGCACGTTCCAAGGAAACTTCATTGATCCGCAGGCCATGGGCCTGGGCCGTGCGGAAGATAGGCTCGGTGGCGGCAGAGCGGGCGTCGGCAAGCAGGCGATCTCCTACAAGCGTGGTTTCTCTACTCAGCACTGGGAGATCGAGCTCTTCGACCGCTGCGTTGAGAGCCTCCGATGGGCCCGTGAGCTCAAGAATTCCCTCGATGAAGTCATCAATGGGGCCTGAAATTGGGCTGTCCCCCATCAAAGCGACGGTATCGAGAAGACCCGCTACCTCATTGAGGTGATGGGTGGAGATGACGATGGTACGGCCGTGTTCCTCACGAAGGACCTGATAGAAAAGCTCGCGGCGCTGTGTGTCGAGGCCGAGATAGGGCTCATCAAGAAGCATGACTTCACAGCCAGAAGCAACGGCGAAGATGAAGCCCACCGCAGACTTTTGCCCGCGGGACAGGGCAGAGTAGGCCTTGGCCGGCACGTCAAAGCGAACCAGCAGCTCATTGAAGCGCTCCTCATCCCAACGCGGCCAGCGCGCCTTACCAATGACGCCCAGCTTTCCGATGCCCAAGGAATCCGGCAGTGGGTTATCAATCCCCATCAAAATAACCCGGTTAAGGACCGATTGCTTGTCAAAGGGCTCTTCCCCGAAGACCGTAATACCGCCAGATTGGATTTGGCCAGCGATTTTGCGCAGTAGCGTGGTTTTGCCAATGCCGTTGGGGCCAACTAAGCCGTGTGTGAGGCCGTCGGCAAAACTGAAGTCTCGTGTCTTAATCATGAGTACATTCCTCGACTTTCTGCGACGCGATCAAATAGGTCATGGAGTTGGGCGCGGTTGTAGCCAAGGCGAACGGCTTCATCAACCAGCGGTGCCATGTATTCCGCCGCAAAGTCCGCTCTCCGCCGCTCGCGAATTTTCGCTAAGGCACCGTCTGCGACAAACATGCCGATGCCACGGCGCTTATCCAGCACCCCGATATCCACCAGGAGGCTGATGCCCTTGCGGGCCGTGGCCGGGTTGATGTTGTGAAAATCAGCAAGCTCATTAGTGGAAGGGGCCCTATCCCCCTCACCCAAGGTTCCGTCCACGATGGCGTCCTCCACCAAGGAAGCAATCTGGCGGAAGAGTGGTTGCGTGGAATTATCCATTGACCCTCGGTTCGTTGGTTAGTTACTTGTGTAACCAACCATATCGGCAACACCCCACCCCTGCAATACTTCCAAAGAGAAAACTTTTTTGCCGCCGCTGCGCTGGGATTTTGTCCAAGGTTATCGACGTTTTGTGACTAATGGGGCACACTGGAAACCACAAAGATTTTTATTTAGAACAATTAGAACGGAACTTAGGAGCCATGCTTGAACGCACACTCGTCTTTGTCGATACCTCATACTTGCTCGCTAGCTTTTATAACTCGTGGGAAACGGGTGCCCGCGCACAACTAGAGATTGATCTGCCCGAGGTGGTCAGCACTATGGGCGGGATGATCGAGAACCAACTTGGGACCCCCATCCAACGCCAATACTGGTATGACGGCATTCCCGACACCGGCCCGCACCGCTACCAGCGTGCCTTGCGCACCTGCGAAGGCGTGCAACTGCGCACCGGTCAGCTCATCGAATGGGGCGAGCGCCGCACCCAAAAGGCCGTAGATACCCGCCTCGTGGCAGACATGGTCATCGCCGCCATGAAGGGCCAATTCACTGACTTTGTGCTCGTCAGTGGCGATGCGGACATGATTCCCGGCGCTCAAGCGGCCGTGGATAACGGCATCCGTGTCCATCTTTATGGGTTTGGCTGGGACTCCATGTCCTCCGCACTGCGCCATGCCTGCGATTCCACCACCATCTTGGACCCTCGCGAGGACTTCGCAGACGCTATGGAATTGCAGGTCCTAGAAGGCCCGCTTCCTCCAGTGGTGCGCGAAAATGCGCATAAAGATGGCGAGGAAATGCCCGAACCGGATGAATGCGGCGAGCCCTCAGAGGTGGAGGCAGCCTTCGGCGCCACAGAAAAACCCACCCCGGCCCCGACGCCCAAGCCGGCTCCGCCCAAGGTGGATGCTGCAGAGGATTCCCCCGCCGAGGAGGACTCTCCCGCGGAGAAGCCGGCACCCAAGCCATCCATGATGGCACCGCGCCGCAAGCTGCGCTCCAAGTATGTGCCGCTGCCGGAGGAAGTATGGAGCTCGGCTGGGTTCCAATCCCCCTTTGATGTGGGCCAGCAATACGCCTCGTGGTGGTTCGATAACGCTGCTAGCACCGAGCAGCGCGATCAGGCACACCTACTTTCAGGCGGCGGGCTTCCCCCGGAGATCGACCGCCCGCTGTTGCAGTTTGCCTGCGAAACCCTGCACGAATACACCCTGACCGAAACCCAGCGCGTGAACCTGCGCGATGGATTCCACTCAGGTATTCGTGGGGTTCTGATTAACGTTCGCCGGCAGAATTAATCCCCGGATTCGAGCTCTTTCTTCTTTTTAAGATCCGCCCGGATGGCATCGAGGCGCGCAGTCGCCTTCATGTCATTGCCGGCGGCTTGGATCTCATTAATGCGATCGCCGCCGGTGGCGTGCTGCAATTCTTGGGCGCCAAGGGCATCGGCGTAGCGCTTTTCAATCTTGGCACGCACGGAATCAAGAGTAGGTACGGAATCGTCCGGGTTGAGCTGATTCATGGAATCAATAGCCTGGGCGTTCTTTTCTTGCATAGCCGCCTGGTCCGCCTGAGCCTCCAGCTGGCTAACCTGCGCTAGTTGTTCCTTCAAGCGCGCTTCAGACTGCTGCTGCTGGCTCTTGGCCTGCGCGGCAGCCTGCTCTGCGGCTGCGTACTGCTGCTTAACGTCTTCCAGCTCCTGCTCCACTGCAACCAGCTGGGAAGCAACAACTTCGGCAGCCTGATTGTACTCGGAGGCCTTTTGCGGGTCCTCTGCAGAGTCCGCCAGCTCCAACGCACGCTGGGTTTGAGACTGGTAATCCTGCTGAGACTTAACCAGGCGGTTCATCTGCATCTCCAGCTGGGACTTATGACCGATGATTTCTGCAGCGTGATCAGAAATCTGCTGGTGCTGCTCCTTCGCAGCCTGGACGGCCTGCTGGATCTGCACCTTGGGGTCAGCGTTCTCATCAATCTTCTGATCGAAGGAACTCATCATGTACTTCCAGCCCTTGCTGAAGGGATTAGCCATTATCTTCTCCTTTGGTCATAAAAAAGACGCTTTCTAGCGAGTTTAGCGATACTCACCAGAAAGCGCCGAGGAAGTTGGTGGGTTTAACCCTGCGCATTCTGCTCTTCTACTTGGCGGCGAACCTCTTCCATGTCGAGGTCCTTCACCTGCTTCAACAGGTCCTCCAAGGCCGCGGGAGGCAGAGCTCCAGCTTCACGGAAGACAAGGATGCCATCGCGGAAGATCATCAACGTAGGAATGGACTGAATCTCCAGCGCGGATGCCAAGCCCTGATTCGCTTCAGTGTCGAGCTTGGCAAAGGTGGCATCCGTGTGCTCTTCGGAGGCCTTTTCAAAAACCGGCGCAAAGCGCTTGCAAGGGCCGCACCAATCGGCCCACGCATCTACAAGCGTGATGCCCTCGCCGGTGACGGTTTCTTCAAAGTTTTCTTCGGTGACATCGATAGTAGCCATGATCGTTCTAACTCCTTTGCGGATTGCTTTATTCCCCAACGTACATGAAATATCCTTGTCATATACCCCTAGGGGGTATAGAATGAGCCCAGAAACCAACTCTAAGAAAGGATCATTATGAGCACCAAGAACTACACCGTAGAGGGCATGACCTGCGGACATTGCGAAATGTCAGTAAAGGAAGAAGTCGGCGAGATTTCCGGCGTTAGTGAAGTCACTGCTGACCACACCACCGGCGCCGTTACGGTTACCGGAACCGATTTCACCGACGAGCAAGTAGCGGCCGCCGTAGCAGAAGCCGGCTACACACTGAAGTAGGCGAGACTATGTCCCACCTGGACCTTGGCGTCACGGGCATGACGTGCACCTCCTGCTCCTCCCGCGTCGAGCGCAAGCTAAACAAGCTCGACGGAGTAAACGCCAGCGTCAACTTCGCTACCGAAGCGGCGGCCATCGAGTACGACTCCCAGACGGTAAGTCCACAGGAGCTCATTTCGGTGGTAGAGGGTGCGGGTTACGGCGCCTTCGATATGGCAGCGGCAAAGACGGAGGAGCCCCAAGCCGAGAAGAACAGTGACGGGGGATTGCTGCGCCGCACCGTTATCTCCGGTGCTCTATCGCTACCGCTCATGGTGGTATCGATGTGGCCGGCGTTGCAATTTCCCAATTGGCAGTGGGCCTGTGCCATCGTGGCCACCATCGTTTTCGTCTTCGGCGGCGCGCCTTTCCACACTGCTACGTGGACGAACCTCAAGCACGGTTCTTTTACCATGGACACGCTTATCACCATGGGAACCTCAGCGGCCTACTTTTGGTCGCTGTGGGCGCTATTTTTCGGCAACGCGGGCGAACCGGGCATGAAAATGCACATGACGCTAGACGCGAACGCGGCGCAGATGGATCACATATATTTCGAGTCCGTGGGCATGGTCATTACCTTCCTCCTACTCGGTCGGTGGTTCGAGGCACGGGCCAAAGGCCAGTCCTCTGAGGCCCTGCGGGAGCTACTCTCCCTAGGAGCTAAGGAAGCTTCGGTGCTGCGCGAGGGAGGCGAGCAGCGCATTCCAATTGCCCAGTTGCAAGTAGGCGATGTCTTCGTAGTACGCCCGGGCGAAAAGATTGCCACCGATGGCATCGTTGTTGCCGGCAATTCGGCGGTCGACGCCTCCATGATTACCGGCGAGCCCGTGCCCGTTGAGGTCGGCTCCGGCGATGCAGTGACCGGCGCGACCATTAATGCCTCCGGCAAGCTTGAAGTTCGAGCGACCAAGGTGGGCGAGGACACGGTACTGGCCCAAATGGCCCAGCTGGTCACGGATGCACAAACGTCCAAGGCACCAGTACAGCGCCTCGTGGACCGCATTGCGCAAGTCTTCGTCCCCGCGGTCATCGCCGTAGCAGTGCTAACACTCCTCGCCCATCTCCTCTTCGGCGGGGTGGCCCCGGCCTTTATCGCCGCGGTCTCCGTCCTCATTGTGGCCTGCCCCTGCGCTATGGGCTTGGCGACGCCCACAGCGATCCTCGTCGGCACCGGCCGCGGCGCGCAGCTAGGGCTTGTCATTAAAGGCCCGGAGATCCTGGAATCTACGCGGCAAATCGATACCATCGTCATGGATAAGACCGGCACGGTCACGGCCGGAGAGATGTCCGTTACCGCCGTACACGGCGACGTCCTCGACTTAGCCGCAGCCGTGGAACACAACTCCGAGCATCCCATCGCTCGCGCCATAGCCAAAGAGCGCGACGTTAAGCCGGCTACCGACTTCGCAGTAGTTCCGGGTGGCGTGGAAGGAACTGTGGAGGGGGTCCGGGTGGGCGTCGGCAAGCCGCAAGGCCCCTTGGGTGACTTAGAAGCACCGTTCCGCGAGGCACAAGATTCTGGTGCCACGCCGGTGGTTGTCTCCGTGGACGGCCAACCCGCCGGAATCATTGAGGTCCGCGATACTATCAAGCCGAGCTCGGCGGCCGCTGTGGCCCAAATGAAGGAGCTGGGGCTTACCCCTTACCTGCTGACCGGCGACAACGCCGGGGCCGCCCGCGCCGTGGCTGCCGAGGTGGGGATCGAACACGTCAACGCCGAGGTACTACCGGAAGACAAGGTAAACCACATCAAGGAGTTGCAGTCCGCCGGGCACACCGTGGCGATGGTGGGCGATGGCATTAACGACGCCGCCGCACTGGCCCAAGCCGACCTCGGCCTCGCCATGGGCGCGGGTACCGATGTAGCCATCGAAGCCTCCGATATCACCCTCATGAATGGCGATCTGCGTTGCGCCGCTGATGCTATTCGGCTCTCGCGCCGCACGCTGGCAATTATTAAGGGCAACCTGTTCTGGGCCTTCGCCTATAATGTCGTACTCATTCCCGTGGCCGCGCTGGGCTGGCTCAACCCCCTACTGGCCGGCCTTGCCATGGCACTGAGCTCGGTTTTTGTAGTTACCAACTCACTACGCCTGAAAAGTTTTTCTGTTCAGCGATAGTATTATCGCATGCTCAGCCGCACCGAACGTCTCGATCGCCTTCCCGTCACCTCTAAGCACAAGCGCCTACTCCTAGGTTCCGGCCTTGGATGGGCGCTTGATGCCATGGATGTAGGACTAATCTCCTTCATCATGGCCGCCCTAGCCGTTCACTGGGATCTAGATCCTAGCCAGACCTCTTGGTTAGCCTCGGCGGGCTTCCTTGGCATGGCGCTCGGTGCCACCTTTGGCGGATTGCTGGCAGATAAATTCGGCCGCCGCAATGTCTTTTCTCTCACCTTGCTTATCTACGGTTTGGCAACAGGGGCTTCCGCGCTAGCTGGGGGACTTACCGTTCTCATCTTCTTCCGATTCATCGTCGGGCTGGGCCTCGGAGCCGAGCTACCAGTTGCCTCCACGCTCATATCCGAATTTGCGCCTCGACGGGTCCGCGGAAGGATGGTAGTCATTCTCGAGGCATTCTGGGCATTGGGATGGATCCTTGCGGCCATCATCGGCACTTTCGTAGTGAGCACGGGTGAATCCGGATGGCGCTGGGCCCTGGCCCTTGGCATGCTGCCAGCCGCGTATTCAATCTATGTGCGCCGCGGTCTACCAGAATCTGTGCGTTTTCTTGAATCCAAGGGCCGTCATGATGAGGCCGAAGCTATCGTTGCCAGTTTCGAAGCCGCGGCAGAAGATCGGCCGCTGGACGACGCCCTCCCAGACCCCACACCTTCCCCCGCAGCGTCTATCTGGAGTCCGCAGCTAAGAAGGCGGACCGCAGCATTGTGGACCATTTGGTTCTGTGTAAACCTCTCCTACTATGGCGCCTTTATCTGGATTCCCTCTCTGCTAGTAGCCGACGGTTTCTCCCTAGTGAAGTCGTTTAGTTTCACCCTCATCATCACCCTTGCCCAGCTGCCTGGCTACGCGGTGGCAGCTTGGCTCATCGAGCTCTGGGGCAGGCGGGTAACCCTCGCGGTATTCCTGCTCGGCTCGGCAGCAGCGGCCGGCCTATATGGAGCAGCAGCTACGGAAGCATTGATCATCCTGGCTGGTTGTCTGCTCTCCTTCTTCAATCTCGGCGCTTGGGGAGCCCTCTATGCCATCGGTCCGGAGCTGTATCCCACTTCACTGCGAGGGCGTGGTACGGGAGCGGCAGCAGGCTTCGGTAGGCTAGCATCCATTGCAGCGCCACTTATTGTCCCGCCACTGCTTGCTGCGGGTGGGACGGCCTGGTTATTTGTTGTATTCGCCGCAGCGTTTGCCATTGCGGCTGCCGCCGCCTTCAGTCTGCCCGAGCAGAAAGGAATAGCTCTTGCTCAGTAGGCTCTCCCTCGCCGCGTGGACGGCCGTTATGGTCGCATTGACCACGCTCAAGCCTTTCTACCAGATCGGCTATTTGTGGAAGCCGGAAAATCAGCGTGCGCGAGAACTGCGCTGGGTGCCACTGGATGAATTCTCCGGCGGCAGCTGGTTTGGCCCGCTATTTGAGTACGTGGGAAACACAGCCTTCTTTATCCCGTTTGGAATGCTGGTGTTTAGTCTGTGCCGTTCCATTAAAACTACTGCGGCGTGGGGATTTGGCCTGAGCCTAGTGCTGGAGGTGTGCCAGTATGTCTTCGCCTTGGGGCGCACGGATATTGATGATCTTCTCTTCAATACCCTGGGCGCTCTCATCGGCGCGGCGTTCGCCCGCCTCTGCGGCGAACGCCTTTTCCCTGTGTGGCGCTGGCTAGCCCTTGCCGCAGCGGCGGTTTTCTTGGTATTGGTCATACTCGGCCCACGATTGGGGGACCCCAACGCAGTGGTGGACCTGTAATTTATCCGTGCGCCATATTGACGAACTTGGAGTAGTGCAGCTGGTGAGCCACCTGCACGGTATCGATCGGGCCGCCACGGTGCTTAGCTAGGATAATATCCGCCTCGCCGGCGCGCTCATTATCGCGATCCTGGGAATCGGGACGGTAGAGCAGCATGACCATATCGGCGTCCTGCTCCAGCGAGCCAGACTCACGAAGGTCCGCAAGCTGCGGCTTTTTATCCGTACGCGCCTCAGGTCCACGGTTCAGCTGCGAGATCGCGATGAGAGGAACCTCCAGCTCCTTGGCCAGAAGCTTCAGCTGACGGGAAAACTCAGAGACCTCTTGCTGGCGGGACTCTACCTTTTTACCCGAAGACATCAGCTGCAGGTAGTCCAAGACGATGAGATCCAGACCGTGCTGCTGCTTGAGGCGGCGGGCCTTGGACCGAATTTCCATCATCGTGAGGTTCGGTGAGTCATCAATGAAGAGTGGGGCGTCTTGCACTCGGTTGAGGGTCTCATCGATCTTTGCCCAGTCCTCGGTGGACACTCGGCCACCGCGCATATCGGCCAGCTTCACCTCTGATTCCGCCGAGAGCAGGCGCATGACAATCTCAGAAGCTGACATCTCGAGGGAGAAGATCACCGAAGACTTACCGTGCTGCAAGGAGCAGGAGCGCATAAAGTCCATGGCCAGGGTCGATTTACCCACACCAGGGCGAGCAGCAACGATGACCATCTGGCCCGCGTGAAGGCCGTTGGTCAACTTATCGAGGTCGATGAAGCCTGTAGGCACGCCTAGCTCCACGCCGCCGGCTTGCTGCAGGGCAGCGAGCTCATCAATGGTCGGGTCAATAAGGTCTCCCAGGACTCGGTAATCTTCTGCCGTCTTGCGCTGGGCGACGGCGAAAACTTCCTGCTGCGCACGGTCCAGCACGGACTCGATTTCTGCGTCTTCGGTGCCGGAAAATCCGAGCTGTACTACGCGCGTGCCGGCATCCACAAGCTTGCGCAATACTGCCTTTTCCGCGACGATTTCGGCGTAGTAGCGAGCGTTTGCAGCCGTGGGCACCGTGGCCAGCAGCGTGTGGAGATAGGGGGCACCGCCAACGCGCTCGAGGTTATTAAAGCGGTCGAGCTGGGAGGCCAAAATGACGGCGTCGACGTCCTTGCCCTCGGAATATAGATCCAGCATGGCGCGGTAAATCAACGTATGCGCCGGATAGTAGAAATCCTCTGGCTCCAGCTCCTCAATGACTTCCATCACCGTATGGGGACTGAGCAACATTGCGCCCAGAACACCCTGCTCCGCTTCGCGGTCCGCGGGGGGTTGGCGGAATTCGCCATAGCGCTTTGGCTCTTCCTGCTGATAGCGGCGGCGTGGGGCCGGTTCCTCCTCCGGCGGCGGCTCCGGTGGCAGGTGTTCATCATCAAAACTGGCGTTGGTCATGTCTTCCCCCTTGTAGCTATTCGAGCGAGCGAGCGTATCGGAATCTCAGTGTAGTCTAGTGCCCAAACACCACCCCCTGGGCAAAACTTCCACAGTTATCCACAGGGCGCTGTGAAAATTGCAGGTCGCGAGAGCCTTTGCCCATATTTGCCCTGCATAGGCCTGTGGATAACTCCAAAACTCTATGACCTGCACAAATCAAAATCCCAGCTCAGGGCATGTTTTTCTAGGTGTGAAAATAGGCACACCTTGCGTGGATAAGCGGCCTGACCTGCGGGTTAATAAAAAGGCCTCCACGTAAACATAGAGTTAAATTGCCAAAGAGTTATCCACAGAATTCCACAGTTATCCACAGCCGGGTGAAAACGCGCTAAAGGCCCCAAGTTCCTGCCACCTCACATAGCGGGAACTTGAGGCCTAAAGCGTTGCTGTTGTCTTTGGGTCTATATGGACCGTCGTGCGCCTAGTTAGGCAGCAACGACCGAGAAGTTCACCTTGCCGATAACATCAGCGTGCAGCTTCAGCTCGACCTGGTAGTTGCCGGTCTTCTTGACCAGGCCCTTAGGAAGCACAACGATGCGCTTATCCAGCTTGGGGCCACCGGCCTTGGAGACGGCGTTGACAATGTCTTCTGCTTGAACGGAACCGAAGAGCTTACCGGATTCGGAGGTCTTAACCTCTACCTTGACATCCGTCAGCTGCTCGAGCTGGTTGCGGACCTCACGTGCGTGATCCAGGTCGCGAATCTCGCGAGCTTCCTGGGCACGCTTGATGCCCTCAATCTGCTTCTCTGCGCCGCGGGTAGCCACGATGGCCAGGCCGCGAGGAAGCAGGTAGTTACGTCCGTAGCCGTCCTTAACCTCAACAATTTCGCCAGCGGCGCCGAGGTTCTCAACGGCAGCGGTGAGGATCAGCTTCATGATCCCTGCCTTTCAATTGAGTTAGTTGAATAGTTGCGGGTGACAGACTTAGAACGGAGGTTCAGAATCAGCGCCTCCGAAACCACCGGCAGGTGGTGCGGAGTTCCACGGATCCTCAGAAGGAGCCTGGTTCTGCTGCGGCTGCTGTTGCTGGCCGCCTCCAAAACCGCCCTGGTTATTGTTATTCGAACGCTGCTGGCCGCCGCCAAAGTTATTGCCGCCCTCACGCGGATTGCGGTTTACCTGAGCGGTGGCGTAGCGCAGAGACGGACCGACTTCGTCGACGTCAATCTCGAATACGGTGCGGTTATCGCCCTCACGGGTCTGGAAGGAACGCTGCTTCAAGCGGCCGGTAACGATGACGCGCATGCCCTTGGACATGGTCTCGGCAACGTTTTCCGCTGCCTGACGCCATACGTTGCAGGTCAGGAACATAGCTTCGCCGTCTTCCCACTGATTCGTCTGCGAGTTATAGCGACGAGGGGTGGAGGCGACGCGGAAGTTAGCTACTGCCGCACCCGCCGGGGTGAAGCGCAGCTCGGGGTCAGCAACGATGTTGCCTACCACCGTGATATTGGTATCTCCCTGTGCCATGTCTTTACTCCTTATCGGTTACGTGGATTGTGCTTGATCCCAGTATCCGTTACTTGCTGTCGGTGCGCAGAACCTTGGTACGCAGGATGGTGTCGTTCAGGTTCAGACGGCGGTCGAGTTCGGCAACCGAAGTGTGCTCGCACTCCAGGTTGACGACGGCATAAATGCCCTCTTCCTTCTTGTTGATGGGGTATGCAAGACGGCGCTTGCCCCATACATCAAGGTTCTCAACCTTGCCGCCTTCCTGGCGGACGATTTCGAGGAACTTATCCAGGGACGGGGTTACGGTGCGCTCATCCTGATTAGGATCCAGAATGATCATGACTTCGTAGTGACGCACGGACCTCATCACCTCCTATGGTCTAGTAGTTTTCGGCTGCATCACCTTTGCGGATGCAGCAGGAGGGTACGTTGCGTCAAGCAACCCCACTACAGTACCGCAAATGACCGGCGAAAAGAAATCTAACCAGTGGTCGTTGCGGCGAAAAACACAGCTGCCGTCGCCGGAATGATGGTGAGGAAAAGAATGGCCAAAAGCCCCAGCACGATGGGCCCGCGACGCTCCTCCCGATTGTGGAAGAGCCAGAAGGCTGCCATCACGCAGAGGAATCCCAAGAAGATCGATGCCATTCCGATATAGGTAACGATCATGCGAATGCTCCTGCCAAGGGGTCGCGGCCGGCGTGCGCATCGCGCACCTTATCCGTGGTTTTTCCGCACATCTGGCGAATAACGAGGACAGCCATGGCGATAATGAGGGCGTCGCGGGAGATAATCGCAACGTCAAGCAGCTCGTGCGGAATACCTTTATTGTCTGTTCCCAGCATGTGCCACATGAGCAGGGGCCACACCAGGGCATCGACAAGCGCCCAGCTAAAGACCAAGCGCCAGCGTGGCAGGGCTAGAGCCGCAGGTACCACCAGCCACAGCGAATACTGGGGCGACCACACCTTGTTGAACAGTAAGAAGGCTGCCACGATGAGGTAAACCAGCTCTGCCATGCGCGGGGTCCGCGAGCTGCGCAGGCCCAGCACCGCAATCGCCGCGCAGAGAGCCAAAAACGCTACCAAGCTGAAGGTATTGAGAAACTCTGGGCTAAAGCTAATCCCAGTATTGCGGCTAAGCACCGAATAGATGGTGGTCCACTCCGCACCGCGCTCTTGGTTGAGGCGGAAAAATTCGCGCCATGCCTCCGGGTACTTCAGCGCCACCGGCGCGTTGACCACGATCCAGGTCACGGCCGCGGCGAGCAAAGCGTAGAAAAATTGCGGCCAGCGACGATTGCGCACCGCCAAGACCAGGAACGCCCCCAAGAGAAAGAGCGGCCACAGCTTAAAGGAAGTGCCAAGGCCGATGAGAACACCCGCTACGGCAGGGCGCTTGCGCGCAGCGGCCAGGAGCGCACCTACGGCAAAGGCAATGGAGGGGATATCCCAGTTACTGAAGGCGTGGATGATGACAAGGGGGCTGGCGGCGACGAGGATGGTGTCCCAAGTGCGGTTGCCCACCAGCAGGTAGACCATGTAGAGCACGCCTACCCAGATGCACGCCATGACCAAGGCGGTCAGGCCGAAGTACCATCCGGCCTCCGGGATGCCGACCCA
Source organism: Corynebacterium marquesiae (assembly GCF_030229635.1). NCBI lineage: Bacteria > Bacillati > Actinomycetota > Actinomycetes > Mycobacteriales > Corynebacteriaceae > Corynebacterium > Corynebacterium marquesiae. Next base: position 58,516 of record NZ_JASPII010000012.1, on the reverse strand, counting down.
CTCAACCAGAGAGTACGTATTGCGGGCGATCCATCCCATCAACCCCTGGAATAGGCCTGCGAGGACTGGGTACTCCATATAGCGGGTCAGGTCACCCTCTTGCCAAGAATAGGCATAGGGGAAGCCCCCTTCATCGAGGCCACGGCCGCCGTAGAGCGGGATGATGTCGTTATAGCAAAAAGAGGTGTATTGGCGGTTGCCCGCCCAATTCAGGCTAATGACCCCGTCATCACCGCGGGTGCCGCCGGCGCAATTAGCCTTCGAGAGGAATCCGCACCCCAGGAAAACCCAGCCGACGGCGATTATGGCGCGCAGCGGGGTCCACCACTGGGTGCGGCGTACACCGGCAAAACGGCCCCTTGGCCCGCCGAGGAATTCAATTACCCCGCGGGCCAAGGGTTCTGAGGAGGCGGGAATGCGCTGGTGCGGATTCGCTGTCACTGCTGCCTACCCTAGGAGGTCTGCCAAGTCGCTATCGGGGCCGATGAGGTCATCCAACGACGGCGCCTCTGGCTGGGCCGGTGCCTGGTTGCTATTACCGCTATTGCCACCATTGCCGCTATTGCCATTGCCGCGTTGCGGTTTCGGGGCAGGCTTCGGGCTCTCCGGCTTGTTCTCCGGCTGAGCCGGCTTGGTTTCCTCTTCCGGAGCTGCTTGCTCGGCAGGGGCCTCGTAGTCCTGGGTATCGCCAGCGCCGCTATCCCAGCTCGGGTCATAGGCCGGAGCGGCCGTTCCGGCGCCCATGTTGCCGAATCCCAGCGGATAGGCAGCCGGGAAGTTTTGGAATTCGGAGTTGGCCAGGGAGTTGTCCAGCACGGCCTTCCAAATCTTGGTTGGCGCGCCGGCGCCGTACATGATGCCGCCGTACTGATCGAAGATGGCGGAGGTGTTATCCGCGGTACCTACCCACACGGCGGTAGCCAGCTGCGGGGTGGCACCGACCATCCAGGCATCCTTGTTATTGCCGGTATCGCCCATCTGAGTAGTACCGGTCTTGGAGGCGGAAACACGGCCACCGGCAAGGGCGCCATTAGACCATGCGGCCACCGGCTCCATGGCTTCGATGACGTTATTAGCCACGTTGGACGATACGCGGCGCTCGCCCTCGTCTTCGGGGTGCTCGTACAGCACTTCGCCGGCAGCGTTTTCTACGCGCTGCACAAAGTGCGGGTTATGCCATACGCCCTGGTTGGCCAGGGTGGACATTGCGGTGGCCATATCGAGCGGGCGGGACTGGTACTGGCCCAGAACAATGCCTTCGAATGGCTGCTTGCCGTTTTCCGTCAGCGTCTTTTCAATGCCCGGCAGGGACTTAGCCACGCCAAGGGCGTGCGCCATATCTGCGGTGTCCTGCGTGCCGTTCTTGAGGTCCTCCTGCAGGCGAAGGAAGGAGGTATTCAGGGATTGCTTGGTAGCCTCGCGCAGGTTGCATACGCCGCAGCCGCCGCCCACGTTGGTGACAACATCCGAGCCAGGCAGCTGGTACGGAGCGGACGAGTAATTGGTATCTAGGCTGATGCCCTGCTGCAGGGCGGCCGCAAGGGTCATGATCTTGAAAGTAGAACCGGTCTGCAGCGGGGAGTTGGCGTAGTCCCAACCATTGGAATCGTGGCCGCCAAAGTATCCACGGACCGCACCGGTCTTCGGATCGATGGTCACGGAAGCCGCACGCGCATCCTCTTGCAGCGGAGCCATCTGGTCATCGACTGCCTGAATGGTGTTGTTTTGCACATTCATGTCGATGGTGGTGGTGATGCGCAGGCCGCCGGTGGACACCTCGTTTTCGGTGATGCCTACCTCTTCCAGTTCGCGGATGACCTGATCCTTGATGTGGCCATTAGCGCCTGGGGCTTCGGTGTAGGCAGAGTACTCAGCTGGGTCGCGCGTCTCTGGGAAGACCATGCCATCGCGCTGTTCCTGGGTGAGGTCACCCATGTCCACCAAGCCATCAAGGACGTAGTTCCAGCGGTCCTCGGAGCCCTCCTGGTTCACACGTGGGTCGAGGCCGGACGGGGACTGAATGAGGCCGGCGAGCATGGCGCCTTCCTCCGGAGTGAGGTCCTTGGCGTCCTTATCAAAGTAGGCGTTGGATGCCGCCTGGATGCCGTAGGCATTGCGGCCGAAGTACACGGTGTTGAGGTAGGCGTTGAGAATATCCTCCTTATCCCACTCATTGGTCATCTTCACCGAGTAGATGAGCTCGCGAATCTTGCGCACGTAGGAGTATTCGTTGCCCACCAGCGTGTTTTTCACATACTGCTGGGTAATGGTGGAACCGCCGCCAGCATCTTCATTGCCGGTTACCTTACCCACCACGGCTCGGCCGAGGCCGGTGAAGGAGAAGCCGGAGTTATCCCAAAAGTCACGGTCCTCCGCGGCCAGCACGGAGTCCTGCACGTATTCCGGGATTTCATCCAGCTGCACGTGGGTGCGGTTGCCTTCCGGCGGCACCAAGCGGGCGAGCTGGGTCTGATTATCACCCGCATAGATGGTAGAGACCTGGTTATTGGCCAGGTCTTTCGGCTCCGGAACGGAGTATTGCGAGTATGCGTAGGCAAAAAGTCCTGCGGGCAGTGCTACAAAGACCAGTAGGAACGCCAAAACGACCCACGGCCAGATGCGGCGCTTCTTTGTCGCCTGCTTTTTGCTGGGGCGAGCCACCTTAGTGGACTTGCCGGTAGATTCCTTCTCGGTCACTGATTCGTGTCCTCATTCATCCCTGATCACAAACTAAATAATTGCAGCTTACTGCCTAAGGCGGTGCGCTGGAAACTAACACGCGTTAAATGCAGTAGCAGAACGCAACAAGTGGTTCCACCGGCACTGGCGGCATACCTCCACCTCGTGCACTGTAAACTCCAAGCCCTCGGCTACAAACTCCGCTATTTCTTTCTCACTGCGGGCACTCCCGGCGCGGCGGCCGAGGTTCTCGCCATAGACCCAGCGCGTAAGCCGCAAAGGCTCGCCGCACACGGGGCATTCCTTATCCATGGTGCGCCCGTGGTGCTCAGCTGCGGCGCGCAGCAAAAAGTCAGCATCGCACACGTCCTCCCGCGTGAGCTGCCCGGCGCGAAATTCGCGCAGGTGGTGGGCGCGCTCCCACTCGTGGGAGAGCACATGCTTATAGGCAACGGAATTCACCCGGATCATCCTAATTACCTCTTCTTGATCGATCCACATGGTGTTATGCCACCGTAGGGCATAATTTTCGGCTTACTCTTGCGCAGTCACTGACAGCCACAACTCATGGAGTTAAAGGAGTAGACCGTGTCCGAAAAAGTAAAGGTCGCCATCGTGGGCGTCGGCAACTGCGCCACGTCCCTCATTGAAGGCGTGGAGTTTTATCGCGACGCCGCGGCCGATGCAGATATTCCCGGTTTGATGCACGCCCAGTTTGGCCCGTACCACGTAGGCGATGTGGAATTCGTTGCCGCCTTCGACGTGGATGCAGACAAAGTAGGCAAGGACCTAGCGGAGGCTACGCGCAGCTCCCGCAACTGCACCATTTCCATTACCGACGTCCCTGAGCTGGGCGTTACCGTGCAGCGCGGTCCTACCCTGGACGGCCTCGGCCGGTACTACCAAGAATCCATCGCGGAATCGGAAGCCCCGCTTGCCGACGTCCCCGCCATACTCCGCCAGTCCGGCGCCGACGTCGTAGTCTCCTACCTGCCGGTGGGCTCTGAAGAAGCGGATAAGTTCTACGCCCAGGCGGCCATCGATGCCGGCTGCGCCTTTGTCAATGCCTTGCCGGTCTTTATTGCTTCTGATCCGGTATGGGCGAAGAAGTTCGAAGACGCCGGGCTGCCCATCGTGGGCGATGATATTAAGTCCCAGGTGGGCGCCACCATTACTCACCGCGTCATGGCGAAGCTCTTTGAAGACCGCGGCGTGCGCTTGGAGCGCACCATGCAGCTCAATGTGGGCGGCAATATGGATTTTAAGAATATGCTCGAGCGCGAGCGCCTGGAATCCAAAAAGATCTCCAAGACGCAGGCCGTAACCTCTAACCTGCACAACTCGCCCATCGCCGGCAAGCGGGAGGACCGCAACGTTCACATCGGGCCTTCCGATTACGTGGAATGGCTCGATGATCGCAAATGGGCCTATGTCCGCTTGGAAGGCTCTGCCTTTGGCGAAGTACCTCTGAATTTGGAGTACAAACTGGAGGTCTGGGACTCGCCTAACTCCGCCGGTATCATCATTGATGCGGTGCGTGCCGCCAAGATTGCCCTCGACCGCGGGGTGGCGGGCCCGGTACTGGCCGCCTCGTCCTACTTGATGAAATCCCCGCCGGTACAAAAGGCCGATGACGTGGCACGCGCCGAGTTAGAAGACTTTATTGCCGGAAACTAATTTTTTAACTTCCGAACTACCGCACAGGGAAAACGGGCTATACAATCGTTTTCTATGACGCAGCAACATGAGGAGAAGGGCCCCGCTCAATCCCCGTCTACGTACGAGGATGCCGTCGAGGTCGCGCGTTCCATCCAGCCGTCGCTCAATAAGCTCATTCTTATTTTCCAGCGCACGGCGGAGGGCTCTTCACTGACCACCTCCCAGGTGTCCATCATGAACCAGCTGCGTATGCGCGGACCGTCGCGCGTTTCCACTATCGCGCAGGCAGAGCTTATCCGCATGCCTACCGCCTCCAACGCGCTCTACCAGCTAGAGCGCCGCGGCTACGTGGAACGCCACCGCGATGAAGAGGACCGCCGCGGCGTCTTGGTAGCACTGACGCAACTAGGCGAATCCGAACTAGCCATCGTCTCGCAGCAGCGCGCTTCCGCCCTAGCAGAAATCATGCGGTGGCTCGAGCCGAAGGATTTGGAGACCGCGAACGACGTTGCCACCGTCATCTCCAAGCTCGCTGATGTCTATCGCCCCACAATGAACGGCGAACAGCGCTAGTTTTACCCGCGGTGATTTCATTTTTCTTGGCCTTAACGTGATAATTGAGAAAACGAAAACCGTAATCTCTCACTAGTTCACTCCGTATGGCAACTGATTCTTCCGATGGGCATCTGCCAGCCTTGAACAAGGGCTCGGCCGATAAACCCCTTCGTATCCTCATTTCTTGGAGCCCTTCTTCCTCCGGCACCGAGGCTCTAGATTGTGCCGCGTGGCTTTCCCGTACCGCCACTACCCAGGTACGGGTCATCTCTACCGTGTTCCAGCCGTGGACTACTACCTCCCTCAGCAAGCTGGGCGGAAAATATAAGAAATGGTTTAAAGCACAAAAGGAAGCCTGCGCGGCCGCTACCCATGCCGCCCTCGATGAAGCCGGCGTACCCCGCAGCTGCTGGGATGATAAGCCTTCCCTCTTGGTCGACGGGCCTTCGCGCCCCCAGCTACTGACGGAGATGGCCAAGAAGTTCCAGGCAGACCTCATCATCTTAGGCCCCAACCAGGCGGCGCCGAAGGGCCGTTTCTTTGCTGGTTCTACGGCCGATACCCTGCTGCATTATTCCCCTCAACCATTGGGCTTGGTGCCCCGCAAGGTGAAGCTGTCCAAGCACGGCGTCACCCGCTTCAACTTTGCCATTACTGAACGCAGCCCGCGCGAAGATCATGAGATGCTTGCCGCAGCGGAGCTCGCGAACCGCTGGAACCTGCCGCTGCGCCTGCTTGCCTTCTCGGCAAACGGTCTGCTCAATACGCCGTCCAAGGATAAGCACGATATGGCGCTTAAGCTCACGGCCGAGTGGCTCGAGGATTCCCTCGCAATGCTGGACCGCGCCCGCGATTGCATCCAAGAGCAATTCCCCGAGCTGGATGTCACCTCTGAAATTGGTTCCGGCGCGGGCTGGGGCGGCGCGGTGGATTCGCTCAAGTGGAAGAAAGGCGATCTCATGCTCATGGCCTCCACCCCGCAGGGCCCCATCGCCCGCGTATTCTTGGGATCTACCGCCACGGAGCTGCTGCCGCATATTCGGGTGCCTATCTTGGTCCACCCATCCTGCGGTTAAGATTGGGGCATGAGCCTGCGACCAGAGCATCCCGAAAACGACCTGACCTCCGATGCGGACTATGCCAATCTGCGCCGCCCGGAACCGCAGAGCTTTGATGAGCTGGCCGATGAGCCAGACCCTTTAGCGATTGCCGCTGCTAACCGCCGCTCCACCCGCCAGGCCATCTGGTACATGATCGGCGTTTTGGTTCTCTCCGCGCTTTATGGTTTCGCGGTCGCGCTCGTCACCCGGCTCTCCGGCGGCCCCTTGTGCGAGGACGGCACCGCCGCGTGGCTCTGCACCGACGGGCAGCGCACCTTCTTTAGCCTGACCACCCCGATCATTCCGTTCTTCGGCATGATCGGCTGCGCCATCATCATGGTGCGCAAGCTGCACCGCTATCTGCGGTGGCGCAGTTGGATGGCCATTTTCTGGGTAATGGCCTGCAATTTCATGCTGTGGACTATCACCGATATCCAGCTGTTCCTCATGGACTCGGCCGCCGCGTAGAAACTTTCCGCCTCCCTATGATCCTCCTGCTTGATAATTACGATTCTTATACCTTCAACCTTGCCCACCTCATCGCGGAGGTAGCCGGACGCGAACCACTCGTCATCGCCGCCGGTGAAGCGGAAGGCCTGGCCGAGCGCGTCCATGGGGGCGAATTTTCCCACGTGGTGATCTCTCCTGGCCCGGGCACGCCGGAACGCGAAGAGGATTTCGGTGCTGCCCGGGGCATTATCGCCGCCGCGGCCGCGGCCGAGATTCCGGTGCTGGGCGTATGCCTTGGCCACCAGGGGCTAGGTCTGCTAGCCGGCGCCCAGGTGTCGCCGGCGCCGCAGCCGCGCCACGGTTTCGTCTCCACCATCCGTCACTCGGGCGAAGGTATCTTTGCCGGAATCCCGCAACACTTCGAGGTGGTGCGCTACCACTCCCTGCATATAGAGGAGGCCCCCGGTATCACCGTCCATGCCCGCAGCGAAGACGGCGTCATCCAAGCCCTCAAGGTCGATGGCTTGCCGCACTGGGGCGTGCAATTCCACCCCGAGTCGGTGCTCACGCAATACGGGCGGGATATTATGCGCAATTTCCTCGGCGGTTTCCGCCTGCTCCACCGCGAGGTGCCCGGCGCGGTGGACTGCCCACGGGTCTTTGCCGCCCTGCGCGCCGAGGGCAACGATGCCTTCTTCCTCGACTCCGCGGATCCCCGCGGGCGCTATTCCATCCTCGGCGATACCGCGGGCGCGTTGAGTCGCTCTTTCCGCTACCAGCTTGGCGACGCCCCCGATATCCTCACCCTCCTCGACCGCGAGCTCGCCACCCGCATCATCGATGCACCGGCCCTCCCATTTACCGGCGGGGTCATCGGGTACCTAGGCTACGAATGCGCCCAGCTCACCCTGCCGATTGAACTTAGCCACCGCTCCCCTTACCCAGATGCCTATTTTGTGCGGCCGCAGTCCTTCATCGTCTATGACCACCACGCAGAAATAGCGCACCTGTGCTGCCTTGCCGGCGACGGCGCCGAGCAATTGCTAAACCGCCTGGAAGCCGCCTTGGGTGCGGAGGAACCACGGCCTACGGGGGAGGACAGTGGGGCGTCGCTAAGCGCGGGCTCCTGGCGCAGCCCCGGCTACCTGGAGCGGATTAAACGCGCCCAGGAATTCCTGCACGCCGGCGAGAGCTACGAGGTCTGCCTGACCGATACCTACTCGGCCGCGGCCGAGGGCGATCTCTATCCCCAACTGCGCTCGCACAATCCCGCCCCCTATGCCGCACACCTCGTCTTCGATGGTGTGGAGGTCTGCAGCGCCTCGCCCGAGCGCTTCCTCACCGTGCGCGGTCGTGAGGTAGAGGCCAAGCCGATTAAGGGCACTATCTCGACCGACCAGGATCCCGCGCTGCTGACCACGGACCCGAAGACACGGGCCGAAAATCTCATGATCGTTGACCTACTGCGCAACGATCTCTCCCGGGTATGCGAGCCCGGTACCGTGCGCGTGCCAAAGTTGATGCAGGTAGAAAGCTATGCCACCGTCCATCAGTTGGTCTCCGCCATTACCGGGCAACTGCGCGCCAGTGCCACCGCGGTCGATGCCCTCCGCGCCACCTTTCCTCCCGGATCGATGACGGGCGCGCCGAAGCTGCGCACCTGCGAGATCATTGACCAACTCGAAACGGGACCGCGCGGTGTGTACTCCGGCGTGGTGGGCTACCTGGGGTTTGACGGTCAATCCGATCTCAGCGTGGTTATCCGCACGGCCGTGCGGACGGCCGGTGAGGTCACCATCGGCGCCGGCGGGGCCATCGTCCTGGATTCGGATCCGGCCGCCGAGCTGGAGGAGCGCGACCTCAAGGCCCAATCCGTGTTGGGGGCATGGCAATGAGCACCTACCTCTGGCACGAGGGCAGTTTTATTCCAAGCCAGGCCCACCCCGGACCCTTTGACGTTGCGGATTCTTGGCGGATGCTTGCCGACGCCCACTCCAATGCCCTCCCCCTGCACCTCCAGCGCTTCGAATCAGTGGCCGGCCCACTTCCCGCCGGCTTCGTACCCGCGATGCTGCAGCTTGTGGGTCTCGGCGATCTCTTCCCCCGCATCTCGCTAGCCGGCGGACACCTGCGCCTCGATATTCGCCCCGCACCCCCTGCGCGCAGAACCACCCGGTTGACCTATGTGCAAGCCCCGGACCCGCGCACGCAGCCTTTGGTCAAGGGCCCCGACTTCCCAGCGCTGGCAGGCTTCCGCGCCGAATACCAAGCAGACGGTACCGATGACACCGCCATCGTGGATGCCTCCGGTGCCATGGTGGAGACCACCACCGGCGCGCTCGTCGCTTGGGATGGGGAGACGCTCATCCTCCCCACCGGACTGGCGCTGCCTAGCATCACGCTGCGCCAAGTTGCCCGGCGCGCCTCAGACCTCGGAATTCACACCGAAACGCGCCCCATCACCCCCGAGCTCGCCGCCGAGTGCCCCCTGTGGTTCCTCAACTCGCTCCACGGCATGAGCCCGGTTAGCGAACTACACGCCCCCACCGGTGTCATCCATCCACCGCACAGCCCGCATACCACCGGGTGGCAGCACTGGTGGTGGGGCTGTTTCCGCAGGGAAACGGCGGGCGACTAGCTCTCCTGCTTGGCTAGCTGCGCTGCCACTTCGGCGCAATCCGGCCGACCGCAGTGCTGGGTTTCTACATGCTGGATGCAGTCATCACAGATGAGTACCTGCTGGCGGCAGGTATCTTCATTGATGCAATTGTGGAATGTATTCGTGCCCTTACCGCAGTGCACGCAGTGGCCGAGCTGAATGAAGCCGGGGTCTTGGAGTCCTTGGCCAAACTCATGGTGCATGCGCTTGTCAAAGACATACATGGAGCCTTCCCACAGCCCATCATTGCCGTACTTTTCGCCATAGCGCACGATGCCACCATCAATTTGGTAGACCTCTTTGAAGCCACGGTTCTTCATCAACGAGGACAGGATCTCGCAGCGAATGCCACCGGTGCAGTAGGACACCACCGGCTTATCCTTCATCCAGTCATACTTGCCAGATTCGATTTCCTCGATGAAATCATGCGTGGTTTTCACATCGGGCACGACGGCATTTTTAAACTTGCCAATCTCCGCTTCCATGGCGTTGCGGCCGTCAAAGAAGACGACCTCCTCGCCACGTTCTTCTACCAGCTTATTTACCTCTTCTGGCTTGAGGTGCACGCCGCCGCCAACGACGCCGTTTTCATCCACCTTCAGCTCGCCCGGCGCGCCAAAGGCCACGATTTCATCGCGCACCTTGACCGAAAGCCGCGGGAAGTCATCCGCGCCGCCTTCGGACCACTTGAACTGCATGCGCTTAAAGCCGGGGTATTCCTTGGTCTGGCGGACGTAGCGCTTGCAGGCTTCCATATCGCCGCCAACGGTGCCGTTGATGCCGTGCTCGGAAATGAGGATGCGCCCCTTGAGCCCCAGGGACTCGCACAGGGTGCGCTGCCACAGCATGATTGCGGTGGGATCTTCGATGGGGGTAAAGCAGTAATACAGGAGAACTTTGCCAATAGTCACGCCCCAATCTTAGGCCCGCAACTGTACAGTCCCCAATCGTTAATTCTAACCGTGCGGTCACGGCCTGTAGTGACTAGTCGATTGCCATACTTCTACACTGCAATTCCTCACTATTAACAGTGAGGAGCTCACTTTTGTAAGTGAGGAAGATCAGTGTGAAAGTGAGAGGACGAGCCCTTGCAGTGAGAATTCTAGCGCTTTTGGTACAGCGCCTTCTTGCGGGCAAAGACTGGGTCAGAGGTCACGAGCACGCCAAGGTTGCGGAAGATTCCCTCATCCACAGAACCCAGGATGGTGGTGGTGTGGACGTCGCAACCAGCAAGTTCCTTGATCTGCTCCAGCGCCTTGCGGGCATTGTCATCCTTCGCCGCAGACACGGACAAGGCGATCAGCACCTCGTCGGTGTGCAGGCGTGGATTCTTGGAACCCAGGTGCTTGGTCTTGAGCGTTTGAATCGGCTCGATGGACTCGGGCGACAGCAGGTGGATATCGTCATCGATGCCCGCCAAGTGCTTTAGCGCATTAAGCAGCATAGCTGCAGAACAACCCAGCAATGGCGAGGTGCGGCCGGTGATCATGGTGCCGTCGTGCAGCTGCATAGCAGAGGCAGGCTCGCCGGTTTCTTCCGCACGCTGGCGAGCAGGCGCCACCACAGGGCGGTCCTCAACCTTGATGCCGGCCTTAGCCATGATGACGGCGGCTCGCTCGGACTGCTCGGTGCCCAAGCCGGCACGCGCCTCTTCCACCTGCGCCTTGAAGTAGCGGCGGATAATTTCTTGCTGGGCAGCGGCGCGGCACACGGCGTCATCAGTAATGCAGAAGCCGACCATATTCACGCCCATGTCCGTTGGAGACTGGTACGGGGTGGTGCCGGTGAGCTTTTCCAAAAGCGTGCGCAGCAGCGGGAACGCTTCCACATCGCGGTTGTAATTCACGGTGGATTCGCCGTGGGCGGACAGGTGGAAGTGGTCAATAATATTGGAATCATTGAGGTCTACCGTGGCTGCCTCATAGGCCAGGTTCACGGGGTGTTCCAGGGGGAGATTCCAAATAGGGAAGGTTTCAAACTTGGCGTATCCGGCGTTATTGCCGCGCTGATGCTCGTGGTAGACCTGCGAAAGCGCAGTAGCCAGCTTGCCGGAGCCGGGGCCCGGCGCGGTGACCACGACGAGGTCGCGGGAGGTTTCCGCAAACTCATTGCGGCCAAAACCTTCATCGGACACGATGAGGTCCGTATTGGTGGGGTAACCAGGGATAACACAGTGGCGCGCCACCTTGAGGCCGAGGCGCTCTGCCTTGTCGATGAAGGCTTCGGCTTGGGAGTTGCCTTCCTCCAGCTGGGTCATGACGATGTTTTCTACCAAGAATCCGCGGCTGCGGAATACGTCCACCAGGCGCAGCAGGTCATCTTCATAAAGAATGCCCAGGTCCGCGCGCACCTTCTGGCGGGAGATATCTTTCGCGTTGATGCAGATGAGGATCTCTACGTCCTCTTTGATGCGCTCCAGCATCGCGATTTTATTGTCTGGGGTGAAGCCGGGCAGCACGCGGGAGGCATGCATATCGTCAAAAAGTTTGCCGCCCATCTCTAGGTAGAGTTTGCCGCCGATTTCCTCGCGGCGGGCGTGGATGTGCTTCGACTGCAGCTCGATGTATTTCTCGCGGTCAAAGCCGATTTTTTGCGTCATGATTTGAAAGCCTTCCCCTGAGTTAAATCATTCCGCATTTCGAGTTTACGCTATTGTCACCTCCCGAATAAGTGGGCTGGTTAGCGGCAGGTTTGGCCGAAAATTCTTCCCGGTTAGACTGAGTTCTATGCCTGAAGGTCACGTCATCCACCGCCTAGCTAATAAATTCAACGCCGATTTTCGCGGCATGCCGCTGCGCGTGACCAGCCCGCAGGGGCGCTTCGCAGCGGAGGCGGAGCTTCTCGATGGCGAGCGTATCGAGCTGGCAGAGACCTACGGCAAGCACCTTTTCGTACACTTTAGCGCCCAGGATCCGCGCCATATCCTCTATATTCACTTAGGCCTGATTGGCAAGCTGCGCTTCGAGCCCCGCGAGGAAGTAGGCGGACAGATCCGGGTGCGCATTGATAATGGCGCCGAGGCCGCTAACCTGCGCGGGCCGCAGTTTTGCCGCCTGCTCACTGAAGAGGAGTTCCGCGCACAGCTAGCCAAGGTAGGCCAAGACCCGCTGCGCGCGGACGCCGATGTGGAGGCACTCTGGGCCAAAGTGCATAAATCGCGCCGCAGCATCGGCTCTCTCATGATGGATCAGCACCTTTATGCCGGCGTGGGCAATATCTACCGGGCCGAGACCCTCTTTCGTCACGGCCTCTCCCCTTTCCTCCCGGGCCGGGACGTTTCCCGTGAAACCTTTGACGCCACGTGGGCGGACTTGGTGGATCTCATGGAATACGGAGTGGAGCACGGCCGCATCGATACCGTGCGGCCCGAGCACTCCCCCGAGGCCATGGGCCGCGAACCGCGCAAGGATGACCACGGCGGCGAGGTCTACGTCTATCGCCGCGCCGGCCTACCTTGCTATATCTGCGGCACCCCGGTGGCAGAAAAGGTCATGGAGGGACGCAACCTATTTTGGTGTCCGACCTGCCAACCGGCTCCTTAAAGGCCTATCCTGGCGAATATGCGACATGCCTATAGCGTTGCCGCCGTTCGCGCGGCAGAGCGTTCCCTTCTAGCCCAGCAGAACTTTGACGATGAGCTCATGCGCTTGGCCGCACGAGGCGTGGCGGCCACGGCCGCGAACATGCTCGGCTCTTATCGGCGCGTAACTATCCTTGTCGGGCCAGGCGGCAACGGCGGCGATGGCCTCTATGCTGGCGTTTTCTTGGCGGAGGAAGGCTATTCAGTAGTGGCTATCCTCGCGGCGGATGCCGCACACGAACCCGCGCTAGACGCATTTGCCACGGCCGGCGGAACCATAGCGCACGACCTAGGAAACGCCGATCTGCTTATCGACGCCGTCGCCGGCCTCGCCTCCACCCGCGGCCTTTCCGGTGCCCCACTGAGGGCCTATACCGAGGCCAAGAAGCGTGGGGTGCCGGTATTAGCTGTGGACATTCCTTCGGGAATTAACGCCGATACCGGCGTAGCCGCAGCCGATGCCGTAGAGGCAGACGTGACCATTAGCTTTGGCTGGGCCCGTGCCGGACATATCTTTGCCCCGGCATGCGGTGCGGTGGTGCTCTGCGATCTGCTCCTGCCCGGCGCCCCGCGCTCCTTTGCAGAAGAGCTTTCCGCTACCGCGGAGCCGGTGGGCTATATCGCCAATGAACCCACTATCCCCCTGCCCTACCAGTGGCCGACTGAGCCGGTGCTTTCCGGAGAACAAGGCCTAGTTACCGCCCCGAAGGCGGTGGGCTGCACGGGCCCGATTCTGGATCCGACTCCGGGGGCTCAAAGCACCAAATACACCGGCGGGGTGACCGCGGTATGTGCTGGCAGCAACACCTTTCCCGGCGCGGGCATTCTCGCCGCCACAGGCGCGGTGCGCGCCACGCCGTCCATGGTTCGCGTCGTGGGCAATGACTCCGTGGTCACGAGCCTGCCGGAGGTAGTGCCCCATGCCAGCGCCCAAGAAAAAGTCCACGCCCAAGCCTGGGTCGTAGGCCCAGGGCGAGGCACCGGACCGGAGGCGGCCGCCGAATTGCGCGCCGTGCTAGAACGCAGACTGCCCACGATTATCGACGCCGATGCGCTGACCATACTTTCTACCTGTGGGGATCTGCGCGAACTCGTACGCGATCATCCCTGCGCCGTCCTGACCCCGCATGCCGGGGAATTTGAGCGGCTCTACGCGGCAACTCTCGGCCGCGAACTTGATCTTTCGAAGGGACTCGGGGTGCACCTGCGCGAGCTTTCCGACGCGCTCGACTGCTTCATCCTGCACAAGGGCCGGATCACCACGGTCACGGCCCCAGGCCAGAAAATTTACGGCATGAACGCTGGGCATTCTTACGCAGCCACCGCCGGTTCTGGTGACGTGCTCTCTGGCATCCTCGGCGCCACGCTCGCGCAATTGGATATCGCTGAAGTAAGTGCGGAGACGATCATTCTGGAAATCCTCCATGCCGCGGCCATACACCAGCATGCTGCCGCCATTGCCGCCCACACCCCGGACGGCTTTGGGATTTGCTCCGCCTCCCAGATTGCCGCAGCCGTGCCGCAGGCAATCGCACGGCTGCTCGCCATGCAACGCTAGCTGAGCACGGAAACCTTCTCCTGTTCAGAAACGTGACCGTCCTTGACCTCTACCACGCGGTCAGCAAAATTCAGCAAGGAGCGATCATGGGTCACTAGCACGGTGGCGGTCTGCATTTCTTGGGTGACATCACGCAAAAGACGGATGATCTCCTGCGAGAGATGGGAATCAAGCGCAGAGGTAGGCTCATCGGCCAAGAGCAGGTCTGGCTGCTCCATCAGCGCCCGGGCGATATTGACGCGTTGGCGCTGACCACCGGACAACTGACCCATGCGTCGATTGCCCATTCCCGCTAGGCCGACAAACTCCAATAACTCATCGGCGCGCTGCGGACGCAGCTTGCGGCCAGCGATGTGGTCCATAATAAGCAGCTGGTCGCGCACATTGAGCGAGGACAGCAGGTTGGCCTGCTGGAAGATGATCGAGCGGGTGCCATCCACCTGCACGGACCCGGAGTCCGGGGTGATAAGCCCGGCGGCGACGGAAAGCAGCGTGGACTTGCCGGAACCGGACTCACCCACAATGGCGGTAAGCGTATTGGATTCGGCGTTGAGAGAGGCCTCGGCTAGAGCGGTAGTCGTTGTCTCGCCGTCCTGGTAGGTCACGGTAGCGTTGCGGATATCAAGAATGGTGGACATGTTAAGCATTTCCTCCAAGGGCATCGAGTGGGTTGGCTTTAGCTACGCGGCGGGTAGCAATAAGGGCACCGGCCATGCCGAGAGCCCAGATGCCAACCGCGGGAACGGCGATGGTGCGCAGGGAAACATCAAAGGGCACGGTGCCGGAAGCAAGCGCGCCGAGCACCCAACCAACGACGGCGCCCGCAATAGTGCCGGCGGCCAAGATGATGGCGGCTTGTGCCAGGGCATCGCGCAAGAGGTAACGCACGGTAGCGCCGAGCGCGCGCAAGATGGACAGGTCACGGGTGCGCTGGATGGTCCATACGGTCAGGAAAGCGACGGTGACCAGCGCGGAGATTCCGTACAGGAAACCCTGCATGGTTAGCAGCGAGCCGCGCTCAGACTGATAGGCCGCCAAGCCGGAAAAAGACTTGGACACCTTCACGGAGCCAGGAACCTCTTGTTTATATAGCGCTGCCGTACCAATCACGCCCTGCGGAGCGTGGCTGATGCGCTGCCAGGTTTCGGTAGATGCCCATACCACCTCGGAATGTGCATACATCGTCTCTGGGATGGTGTCCTCCACCGAAAAATCGGCGCTACCTAGGGTGACGGTATCGGTCGCGTCGATGGACTCTGGCAAGAGCACGCCCTGCTCCGGGATGGTCTTATCGGTACCCGGAACCTGGGTGCCGGCCGGCAGGCTGAGGACGGCAACGCCGCCGTGCCCCTCCAGCTTGGTCTGCGCTACGCCGAGCGGAATGCCGTCGCTGGCGATATCGCCGGCGTGCATCTCGGATTCACTAAAGGAGGGTTCCTCGGTGGAGAAGGAGATATATGGGTATTCCTTTTCCAGGGACTCCAACGCGGAAGTATTTTGCTTGGACAGGCCCTCCGTCAGACCGGAGAGCATCACGAGCAGAAGGGTAATGAGCGCAACCGTGCCGCCGATGAGCGCGAAACGGCCGCGCGCTGTGGTGATTTCTCTGATTGCTAGGAACATAGTTCTATATTCGCTTTATGCAGGTCAGAAGTAATCGGCCAGCTCGCTGAACCTCGAGTCAACCAAGTGGTTGATTCACGGTCCACCCGTACGCGGATATCCTGGGTGGTTGTGTTTAAAGGACAGAAATTATGGGTCTATGGCCTGCACGCCATGTTCGCGTTTCTGCTGGTCTTCGGCGTGGCGCGCGCCTATGTGGATGACCGGCTCGACGCCCGGGTAATCGGCTTAGCCATCACCCTCGCCGTGGTCTATGCCGCACAGCGTTGGCTGCCCACATGGTTATGGCTGGGTGGGCTATGCCTCCTGTGGCTGGGTCTGATGGTCCATGCGCAAGATTTCATGTGGTTGGAATTCCCGCTTATTTTTGTCTTTTTGCGCGCTTTGCCCACCGTGCCTGGGTTAGTCTCCATCGCCGCGCTGTGGGCAGCGGCCGCCTTTATTCCCGCCTGGCTGCACCCCGAGGGCTGGTCCATCGCTGCGGCCGTGGGACCACTTATCGGTACCGCCTTTGCAGCCACGGTCTTTTTCATCCAGCGGCGTCTGCAGGCAGAGGCGGCGCACCACAGGGACATAGCCAAGCAGCTGCGCGAAACCCAAGCCGAACTGGCCGCCAGCGAGCACCAAGCCGGCCGGCTAGAGGAGCGTGAGCGCCTCTCTCGCGAGATCCATGACACCGTCGCGCAAGGCCTCAGCTCCATCTTGTTGCTCTCCCGCGCGGCCCGCGGTACCGACGATCCAGCGACCAAAGAGGAGCAACTGGCGGTTATTGAAGACGTCGCGAGCGAAAACCTGGCTGAGGCCCGCCGCTTTGTCCG
This sequence comes from Corynebacterium marquesiae, assembly GCF_030229635.1. Classification (NCBI taxonomy): domain Bacteria; kingdom Bacillati; phylum Actinomycetota; class Actinomycetes; order Mycobacteriales; family Corynebacteriaceae; genus Corynebacterium; species Corynebacterium marquesiae. The sequence continues at coordinate 41,835 of NZ_JASPII010000012.1, read as the reverse complement.
CGAACTAGCCGGCCCGGATGAGCGACTGGAAACCCAACTTAGTTCCCTGCTGTCCCAGATGCGCAGCCGCGTGAAAGCCTTGGGGGAAGAGACCGCCTTTGAGCTGGTGGTATCTGGAAGTGGCAAGGTGCCCGGACGCATCAAAGAGGTCATCATACGTGCTGCGCAGGAAGGGCTCAATAACGTCATCAAACATGCCCACGCCTCGCGCGCCGTGGTCACGCTCGGTCTCTTTGAGGATGCGGTGACCTTGGACGTCGTTGATAATGGATGCGGACTATCCGCCTCCCCTCGCCCCAGCGGCAGGGACCATGGTTTTGGGCTCAGCGGCATCCGCGGCCGCGTGGAAGCTGTGGGCGGCACCATGAACCTGGAATCCGGCGAAGGTACCGCCCTGGCCGTCCGTATCCCGCTGAAGGAGAAAAGCAATGGTTAATGTCATGCTGATTGATGATCACCCCGTGGTCCGCGCCGGCCTGCGCGCCATCCTCAATACCTTCTCCGATGTCGAGGTTGTCATGGAAGGCTCTACCGGCGCGGATGTGGATAAGCTCTTTACTGACGACGCCCCACAGGTAGACGCCGTGGTCTGCGATATCCAGATGCCTGGCATGGATGGCATCGCGGCCACCAAGCGGGTAGTGGAGGCCGGCGGCCCACCGGTACTCATCCTCACCACCTATGACACGCAGGCCGATATCCTTGCCGCCGTAGAGGCCGGCGCGATGGGCTATCTGCTTAAAGATTCCCCCGAGCAGGCGCTGCACGAGGCCGTGCTCAATACCGCCGCGCACCGCCGCACCTTGGCACCGGAGGTAGTAGACCTCCTAGCCCAGCGCGTGGGCCGGCCGCACGAATCGCTGTCCGCCCGCGAGCTAGAAATCCTCCGGGCGTTGTCTACCGGTTCCTCCAATAAGGAGCTGGCCAAGCAACTCTTTATCTCTGAGGCCACGGTCAAAACCCACCTCATCCATATCTTTCAGAAATTGGGTGTGGAAACTCGCACCGCCGCGGTGACCGTGGCGCGGGAGAGGAAGCTCATCTGATGCTGGACTGCATAGTCATTGGTGCCGGCCAGGCGGGTCTTGCGGTGGGCTACTATCTGCGCAAAAAGGGCCTGGATTTTGTCATTCTAGACGCTGAGCCCGGGCCCGGCGCGGCCTGGCGCCATACCTGGCCCTCGCTCACGCTCTTTAGCAATTCTGCCTCCTCCAACCTGCCGGGATGGCCCATGCCCCACTATGAAGGCTTTCCGCCAGCTAGCCACGTTATTGATTACTTTGCGCGTTATGAGAAGCGCTATGAACTGCCCATTCGTCGGCCGGTCACAGTGGATGAGGTAACCCATGACGGCGCGTGCTTCCACGTCTTCGCCGGCGAAGAGCATCTGACAGCACGCACGGTCGTGGCGGCCACGGGCACGTGGTCCGCTCCCTTTATCCCCTACTACCCCGGTACTTTTGACGGGAGGCAATGGCATTCCGCCTTCTATCCAGGCCCCGCGGACTTCGCCGGATCTACCGTGGCGGTCGTCGGCGCGGCCAATTCCGGTGCCCAAATCGCAGCCGAGCTCCTACTCTCCGGTGTGGAAACCACCTGGTATACCCGCAACTCCCCGCGGTGGATGCCCGACGACGTTGACGGCCGAGTGCTCTTTCAGCGCAATCGCGCCCGCCTCAACGCCATGCTCCGCGGCGAACCAGACCCCGGCGCGGATTCCAACCTGGGCGATATTGTGATGGTTCCGCCGGTTCTACGCGCACGGGATTCCGGACTCTTGCAGGCCACCCCTATGTTTTCTTCGCTTGCTGAAGTCACCGCAGACCACCTCATCTGGTGCACCGGTTTCCGGCCCGCCCTCCGGCCCATCCGCGGGCTCCTTGATGGCACCTCCCCCACCGTCGACGGCCTCTTCCTCGTGGGTTACGGCACGTGGACCGGACCCGGATCCGCAACCATTACCGGGGTAAGCCCCTTTGCCAAGCAGACCGCGCACGATGTAGCGAATATATGTGACTAAAGCTATAGGTTAGTCCCAGCTAATTCGACTACACTGCCTTCACACAAAGAGTGCGACACAATTTGGGAAAGCTGGTTTATGCATGTCTGCCTGGGATCTCTACGATGACCTCATCGATGCCATTCCCCGTGACATAGTGGTCTCCCGCGCCGCCCAAGGCCCGCGGTGGACCCGGGTATACACCGAAAGTCCTAGCTGCGGCATGGCCATGACCATGTCTGCCACCTCTCGCCCGGCCCAGATGCGCGCCGAGTACTCTGGGGTTCCTCTTCGCGCCATCGCCCAACTGGCCAAGAGCTGGAATTTTTCGGAGGCTTCCTTCGGCATGGCCGCGCTAAATTCCTACTACGCCACGCCTTCTGTAGCCGATGAGCATGGTTTTACGCTTGCCGACTCCCCCTGGCCCCACTTCTTTGATCCCTTCCGCAACGCCGTCGCGGGGAAGAAGGTCGCGGTCATTGGCCACTTCCCTTTTGCACCCAAGACACTCAACCAGGCTGCGGATTTTTATATGTTGGAGCGCTCGCTCAATGAGGGCGACTACCCCGATTCCGCCGCCGAATACATCCTGCCCGAGTGCGATTATGTCTTTATTACCGGCTCTGCCTTTGTCAATAAAACCGCTCCCCGCCTGCTCGAGCTCTCCCGCGAATCCTTCAATGTCGTCCTAGGCCCATCAACTCCCCTAGCCCCTGTACTGCTTGAACACTACGGCGTATCGCAAGTCACCGGCATGGTTCCGTCCAACCCCGCGGGGATGTTTGAGGGCCTAGAGAAAGGTGATTCCCTCGATATGTTCAACTTCGGACACCGAGTCACCCTAGGGCGCTAAACAATCACGCCGGCCAAGATTACGGCAGCGAGAGTACCCAGGCCCGCCGCCGCAGTCCAGCCGATGAAGCGCACAGCTCGCAGCTGTACCTTAAAACTGCTGCGGCTTACCAGGAACGCACCCAAGGATGCGCCGAGGGTATTGAAGACCAAGTCGTCTACGTCGCTAAATCCCAGCGAGAATACGTATTGGGTAATTTCGATACCTAGGCTGAGCGCCATTGCCAGAAGGATGGTTCCACCGCGGCCAAAGCGGATGCGCCGCGAATTGTGCCCCATTACTACCAAGCACGCACCGAGCGGCATAAACAGCGCTATATTGCCAAAGGTATTGGTCCACGGACCCCACCACGGATGAGGGTTATTAAAGCCGTTGAACATTTGCAGATCGAGGCTGCTGCGTGCGTGCGCAGACGCATCAACCACACCGGGGATATCTATGAAGGGCTTGCCCACCGTAGCTACTGCGATAGCCACCATGACAACCACGCAGGCTACGGCTGCACTGCGCCACAGCGTGCGCTTAGCAGGCATTCCACGCGCACCAATCTGACGCGAGGTGCGGGTGGGCATCGTGGTCATCGTCATGTCCTTCAAGTTAACAAGCGAGCCTGAAAAATCTCCGTGAGATTCGCTGTTAAATCGCTGCATCACATTTAACGTACGATGGTGAGCATGAGCACTCTACTAGTTACTCGCAACGATGATAAATCCGTCACGACCTCCTTTGAAGAGGGAGAGTTCCTCGGCGAGGGCGACCTTACCGTCGATGTGTCTTATTCTTCGCTGAACTACAAAGACGCCATGGCAATTGCCGGCGATCGTGGTGTCATGCGCACCAGCCCGCTGGTTCCGGGCATCGACGTGGTCGGCACCGTTGCCGAGTCCAACGTGGAACGCCTCCCGGTTGGCACCTTGGTAGCTTCCTTCGGTGATGGCCTAGGCGAGTTCCGCCACGGTGGCTACACCCCGAAGCAGCGCGTGAACTCCCAAGCAACCGTCGCCCTGCCCGCGGACTTCACCGCAGAGCAGGCGGCCGCCGTGGGAACCGCAGGTTACACTGCTGCCCTGTGTGTTAACTCTCTGCGCGGGCTACCCGATGGTCCAGTTTTGGTCACCGGCGCCACCGGTGGCGTAGGCTCCATCGCTGTGAACCTCCTCTCCAATGCTGGCTACGAGGTTCACGCGATGACCGGCCGCCCGGATGACTACTCCCAGTACCTCCACGAGCTAGGCGCCCACACCATTGTGGACCGCGCCGAATTTACTGAGGCCGGAAAACCCTTGCAGAAGGCAACGTATGCCGGTGCGGTTGATACCTCCGGTTCCCACGTCTTGGCTAATGTATTGTCCCGCACTGTGTGGGGCGGCACCGTCGCCTCCACCGGTATGGCCGCCGGCCCGGACCTGCCCACCACCGTCTTGCCTTTCATTCTGCGCAATGTGCACCTCGCCGGCGTTAACTCTGTCGACGCCCCGCTGCACTACCGCCAGAACGCTTGGCAGCTCCTCGCACGCAAGCTGGACCGGTCCATCCTTGAGTCCCTGACCAATACGATTCCGTTGTCGGACGTTGTCAAGGAATCCAAGTCCCTCCTCGAGGGCACCCACCACGGACGCACCGTTCTTAAGATTTCCTAGGTCCCGCCTAGCCAATCTTCTAAGGCGCCCGCCGTTATAGCGGGTGCCTTTTTACATCCACCGGCCGGCGCGGACAGCTAGCTTTCCGACGTCCCCTCTTTAACTACCGCGCGTAGCAACGTGCGGGAAATCCTGCCCAAGGTTTGTAGGTCTTCGTCACTAAGGGTGCCCACCACGATCTCTTCGACTGTGGCAGTATGTCGCACGATCGCTGTGTTGAAAGCAGCACTTCCCCTTTCCGTCACAGTGACTTCAACTGCACGGGTTCCTAACTCCGGCGCCTCGCGCCTGGAAACCAATTTTCGGGACTCCATGCGCACTAACTGCCGATGCAACCGCGACTTCTCCCACCGAAGCTCCGCCGCCAATTCATGCGGGCGTGTAGAAATCTGGCGCCGACGATTCAGCACGGCCAACACCGCATAATCTGCCTCGCTCAATCTAGAGCCACTCTGCAGCTCCCCAGAAAGACGTGCGTGGAGCGCTTCTTGCATGGCAACAAAGTCACCCCACGCCGCACTCTGCTCCACGCGCATCGCATTCCTCCTTTGGTTCTCCTTCTATCAACAGTCTATACTGCAGAGTTGATCTAGCAACTCATTGGCTTACCAAGAGTTGATACACCAACTCCCACTACTGCACAGAGATGTGGGTCTACGAGAACCACAATTGCACAAACCCATACCTTTGCTACCAAAAGCACTTTGATGTTCCTTTTGAATACCTATTCGCTGAAACGCACCATTGTTTGAGAAGATATGTTCTTGCCTTAAAAATTAAATAGTGAAGTAAATACTCGCGGCAAAGATGCGAGTGCGAAAGCAATGACCGCTCCGGCAGAGCAGACCACAGCGTTTAGAATGGCAAGCATGGATAAGCTATTTAGCACGTGCGGTTTCGACTTCGCGGATATGGAAGAACTCATTGCGGAGCTACCTAACGACCACGACATGTGGGAGGCGCCCGGATTTGATCGAGTGTTATTCCACGCCGACCCATCTGGCATGGCGGTTACAGGTATGGAGTACGAAGGGGAGTGGGCCGCAGTTCCTTCCTACCGGGGTGGGGAAGAGGCGCCGGGCACGATATATCGCGCAACGCCCTATATCGGCATTGTGGAAACTGGTGATCTACAGTTCGCGGCGCTGGCGGATGCGCCCTTCGCCCTGCCGGCAGGCAACCCAGTCGGAGGAGAAAAGCTCCAGGGACAGGTGCGGCCGGCGGTTGTGGCTTTGAATTACCAGGTAGGGGAGCCGGAAGAGTTTTCGTTGACTTCGCCCGCTACCGAGCGCTTCTACCGGAACTTCAAGCCCAGCATGCTTAACCCGCAGGTAGAGGTAGCGGGGACTATCGGAGGCGTCGCCAAGCACAGCAATGAGCTGGGCATGGGGGAGTTTTGGGTATGCGACCTCGACGGTCTCCCGCTCATCGTGAACGAGAAGCTGGAGGTCGGCAAGGGGATCCGGGCGCACGGCATTGCGCTGTGCGCCACGGAATTTTGGGACGAGTAACTACTTGACCACGAGGTTGACCATCCGGCCAGGGACGTAGATCTTCTTGACTACGTTCTTACCGTTGGTCAGCTCGGCAATCTTCGCGTCAGCGAGGGCAACGTCAAAGACCGCGTCCTGGTCCGCATCAGCGGCCACGTTGATCCGGGCCTTGACCTTGCCATTGATCTGAACTGGCACCTCGATTTCATCGTCTACCAGGTACTTTTCCTCATAAGTGGGGAAGGGCTGATAGGTGATGGTCTCGTCATGGCCGAAGCGCTGCCACAGTTCCTCCGCGATATGCGGGGCAATGGGGGAGACCAACTGTGCGATCGGCTCCACGGCGGCGCGCGGGGCCTCGGTGCGGTAGGTCTTGGTCAGGTAGTTGACGTACTCGATGAGCTTAGCCACCACGGTATTGAGCCGCAGGTTCTCGTAATCATCGCGCACGCCTGCGATGGTGCGGTGGAGCTGCTTGAGGTCATCCTCGCTCAAGGCGGCGTCGGTAGTGGCCAGCTCGCCGGTGTCCTCGTTGACGGCTAGGCGCCACAGGCGCTGCAGGAAGCGTTGGGAGCCTACGACGTCCTTGGTAGCCCACGGGCGAGACGTATCCAGAGGACCCATGGACATCTCGTAAACGCGCAGGGTATCGGCACCGAAGTCGCGGCAAATATCGTCCGGAGCCACGGCATTCTTGAGGGACTTGCCCATCTTGCCGTACTCCTGATTGACCTCTTCGCCGTTGTAGTAGAATTTGCCGTCCTTTTCCTCTACTTCAGCGGTTGGAACGTACACGCCGCGGGAATCCGTGTAGGCATAGGCCTGGATATAGCCCTGGTTGTACAGGCGGCGGTAAGGCTCTTGGGAGCTAACAAAGCCCAGGTCAAAGAGCACCTTATGCCAGAAACGGGAGTAAAGCAGGTGCAGCACAGCGTGCTCGACGCCGCCGACATAGAGGTCCACGCCGCCCGGGTCCTGCGGGCCATGCTGCTCCGGACGCGGGCCAGTCCAGTAGCGCTCGTTCTCGATATCGCAGAATGCCTCATCATTGCGGGGATCGATATAGCGCAGCTGGTACCAGGAAGAACCCGCCCACTGCGGCATAACATTGGTATCGCGGAAGTAGGTCTGTGGACCGTCGCCCAGATCCAGCTCTACCTCGACCCAGTCGCGCACCTTTGCCAGCGGTGGTTGTGGCTCGGAGTCCTTGTCCTCTGGATCAAAGGAAACGGGCTTATAATCTTCTACCTCTGGCAGCTCTACCGGCAGCATGGATTCCGGCAGGGCGTGGGCGAAGCCATCCTTGTCGTAGACGATGGGGAAGGGCTCGCCCCAGTAACGCTGGCGGGCGAAGAGCCAATCGCGCAGTTTGTACTGCACCTTTTCGCGGCCAGAGCCGTCCTTTTCCAGCCATTCAATGGCCGCGGCAATGGCCTCAGCCTTGTTCAGGCCGTTGAGGTCCAGGCCCTTGTCGTTGGAGGAATTAACCAGCGCGCCGTCCTCGGTCCAGGCTTCTTCCTCCACGTTTCCGCCAGAGACAACCTCCGTAATTGGTAGGCCGAAAGCCTGGGCAAACTCGAAGTCACGGGTGTCGTGCGCCGGAACTGCCATGATGGCGCCAGTGCCGTAGCCGGTCAGCACATAGTCCGCGATGAAGATCGGGACCTTCTTGCCAGAGACCGGGTTGGTGGCATAAGTACCCAGGAATACGCCGGTCTTTTCCTTGTTCTCCTGGCGCTCCAGATCGGACTTGGCGGCAATATCGGTGCGGTAGGACTCCACGGCCTCCTTCGGATCATCGTGTCCATAGGTCCAACGCTCATCCACGTCATCGTCATAAGGGATGGGGGAGAGGAGGGCGTCGACAAGCTCATGCTCTGGGGCCAGGACCACGTACTCGGCACCGAAGAGGGTATCCGGGCGGGTGGTAAAGACCTCGATCTCGTAACCCTCAGCAGGGAAGGAGACCTCTGCGCCGCGGGAACGGCCGATCCAATTGCGTTGCATGGACTTGACCTTGTCCGGCCAATCCAAAAGCTCCAGATCATCCAGCAAGCGATCGGAGTAGGCGGTAATGCGCATCATCCACTGCGAGAGGTCCTTACGGAAGACCGGGAAATTTCCGCGCTCGGACTTACCCTCAGCGGTGACCTCCTCGTTTGCCAGCACAGTACCCAAGCCTGGGCACCAGTTCACCGTGGAATTAGACAGGTAGACCAAGCGGAATTCATCGATAGCCGCGGCCTTTTCCTCTTCGGTAAGGTCCTCGTAGTAGCGGCCGTCCTTAGTGGTGCGCTTATTGGCCTCTAGTTCCTTGATGAGCTCTGCAATCGGGCGCGCCTTCTGCTGCTCCTCATCGAACCAAGAGTTATAAATCTGCAGGAAGATCCACTGCGTCCACTTGAAGAACTCCGGATCGGTTGATTCCACGGAGCGGCGCGGATCATGGCCCAGGCCCAACATGCCCAGCTGGCGGCGCATGTTTTCAATATTTGCCTCGGTGGTGGTGCGCGGGTGGGTACCGGTCTGAATGGCGTACTGCTCGGCCGGCAGGCCGAAGGCATCGTAGCCCAAGGTGTGCAGCACGTTCTTGCCCAGCATGCGGTTATAGCGGGCGTAAGTATCGGTGGCGATATATCCCAGTGGGTGTCCCACGTGCAGGCCCGCACCGGAAGGGTAGGGGAACATATCCTGCACATTGAGCTTTTCCTTAGGCAACTCGCCCGCATCGGTGGCGAGCTCGCCTACCGGGTTCGGGGCATTAAAGGTGCCATTATCTTTCCAGTACTGCTGCCAGGTCTTCTCGATCTGGTTCGCCAGCTCCGGGGTATAGCGGTACGAAGTGGAATCGCTCTGGGTAGTCATAATCACACAGTGTAATAGCCGCATCCCGGCGCGGGGTAGTTCGCTATGCTTTCCGCGTTCCGCAGGGCACGCACATCCAAAATCCCCGCCGTATTCGCCCCCGCTTTTCGCATCATTTCCGCCGCTCGCAGCCAAAATGCAGATCTGCATGAAAATGATCTAGGCTGGGGTAAATGAGCCAGGAGAAGTTTCGCAGCCAGCTATCATCTTTTGCAGACGCAGCGGTTTTCCAGGGGATCCCGCACCTGCGCCTCTCCCCAGCTACCGACACATTGGAGCTGTACCTACCGGCCGTAACCGCAGGTTATGAGCCAGAAGATCCCCAGTGGACCGTGACCGCACAGCTGCTCAATGGCAGCGAGGACACCCGCAAGTTCTACTACGTGGAGGGCGAGGAGCCCGGCTTGTGGATCAGCATGCCGCGGGCCTTTAGCCACCTCAGCGTCTCCTTTGAGGAGCACACAGTGGAATTCGCCGGCGTGGCCAATGGCGGCCTGTTGTTGGATTCCACCCATCGGCCAGTCGATACCACCACAGCGGTAGCCAAGGGTTCTTATACCTTCATCACCCCCACCGGCACGGAGCTTGCTAAGGCCAAGGTCGGCGAGGCCCGTCCCCACGGCGCATGGGAGGGCTGGACCATCGCCCCGGTAGAGGTCAGCCAGTCTTTCACCGTGGAGGTTCCGCGCCAGGAACCCGCGACCATCAAGGTGTCCGGCAGCCCTGATTTTGCCTGGGACATGGCCGTCAAGACGCTACCCAATGCCCATGGCCTAGATGGCGAACTGGTCTATACCCAGTCCCCGCGGATCATCGCCAATACGGATCTCAGCATGGAGCTGACCTATGTCCCCATTGGGGGGGAAGAGGAGGCCGTGCTGGAGGATGAACTACCGGAGGGCATCCACGAGGTGCTCCCCGCAGACGCCTTCGAGGATCCCTGGGTAGGCCGCTACCGCTTCACCCTGTACAAGGACGAGGAACTGGTGGATATCCAGTACCTCAACTTTGCGGAGTCGCTGCACATGCGTGCCAAGAACGAGGGCCCGCGCGGCACCAACTTCCGCTTTATCGACGCCCTGGGCAACCTTTCGCCGTTTAGCTATGCCTTGGCTTCTGCGCCGGGCAAGGCTATCCAGATGGAAAAGGGCCAGCGCGTCTTTGGCGGAGACGAAAGCGTGCGCGAGGAGACCGTCGGCAGTGAAGCCGGCTATGAGCTGACCTTCCAGGTGGAGCCGGCGACGATTCGCACCCGCGTCAAACGTACCGCGGCCGAGCCCGTAGATTACCTGGATAAGCAGGTCATCCTCGCGGACCAGCTCGATGCCGATGCACTTTTTACCATCCACTCACCGGAGCCCCTGCCGCTGGCAAAGTTCGTGGTTATTGATAAAAACCAGAAGATTAGGGACCTTGTCACCGCCAATGGCTCTACGGAGGCCGCCACCAGCCTGTCCGTGCCTAACCGCGCGCTGAAGTCGGCGCTGACGAAGAAGACCTCGCTGGAGCTCTACCTCCTGTGGTCCACGTTGTCCTATGAGGAATACCTCGAAGGACTGCCGGAAAAGGAGCGCGCAGCGCACCAAAAGCGCAGCTTTGAGCGTCGCGTCATGGAATATGAGGCCACCGCGGCCAGCGACCTCATTTATGCCGCCATCGCCACCGTGCGCAAGGCGCCGTTGGTCGCCCGCGCAACCATTGAGGACGGCATCCTCGTCCCCGAGCAGACGCATGAGGAGGAGGTAGAGCTGCTGGCTTGGGCGTGGCCGCTGGGCAATCCTGCGGGCGAGCCGCAACCGCTGGAACCCACGGAGGAAGGCTTCGAGCTGCCCGAGGAGCTGCTGAACGCCGGCCACCTCATCGTGGACTTCCGCGAGGATGAGCCGGCCAGCGACTTAGCCGCGCCACAGTACCCGCCGGCTAGCGCCCTCATCATCTTCCAGGACGGCGAAACCGAAAACACCGAAGGTATGTGGCCTACCTACGCGGCCATGCGCCGCCTCGCGCCCAAGGCCAAGGAAACCTTCGAGGGAATCATCAAGGAGATTGAGGCGGATCCGCGCGCCAGCATGGACGCCCTTATGGCCGCAGACTTTGAGCCAGGGCAGCGCATGCGCGCCTTTGTCCGCACCGGCTTGGTCTCCCGCACCTTCCGCCGCGAGGAGCCGGCCACCGAGCCTTCCTCACTCTTGGCCGCGCTTGCCGACGCCGCCCATGACTACGTCGAAGCCCACGGCTCCGCCTCCCTCGCGCGCGTGCCGTCCACCGGCGTCGACGATGTCACCCGCCCCATGCTGCTGATGAGTGCAACGGGCGAGGCACCTACGCCAGCAATGGACAGCGACCAGCTCTGCGATGATGCCCACCGCATCGCCGCACTGCGCGAGTGCTTTGCCAATGACCTTGCGCTCACCCGCCTGGGCACCATTTCTAACCTGCGTAGCACCGCAATGCAGCTGCGGGTGACGCTGCAACAGCTGGGCGTCGATAAGTCCGTCCTGCATACCCTGCTCGCGCTGGACGCCTTTGGCGATGGCAATTCGGAGCTCGGCGATTCCGCCTGGATGCCGTTTATTTCCTATGTCTTTGCCATCACGGCGCGCGGAGTGGCCAATGGCAAGCTGGCGGACCCTGCTTTCGCCGCCACGCTTGACGACGCCCTCCCACAGCTCGCCGAGGCCGTCTCCCTCGCCCCGCAGCTGTTCTACCGCGATATTCTCACCGCGGAGGCGCTCACACTCAGCTAGGGTGACAGGCATGCAGGTCGTCTCCACCAATGTCGCCGTCCGCCGGCCGGACCCGAGCGGGCGGCATGAGTTCTCGGGCATCGACAAAAGGCCGCAGGATTTCATCGATCTTGCAGCACCCGGCCCCCATTATGGCGATGGTTCCGGCGTGCGCGGCGATATAATTGGTGACGCCAAACATCACGGCGGCAACGATAAAGCCGTCTACGCCTACTCCCGCGAGGAACTGGATCACTGGCAATCTGAACTTTCCCGCCCGCTGGCCTCCGGGAGCTTTGGCGAAAATCTCACCACGCAGGGCATCGATCTGTCTGCTCTGCTCATCAATCAGCGCGTGTGCATCGGTACTGCCGTGCTTGAGGTATCCGTGCCCCGCCAACCGTGTGCCACCTTCGCCGGCTGGCTAGGGGAGCGCGGCTGGCTCAAGCGCTGGACCGCGCGTGGCGACTGCGGCACCTACCTGCGCATCATCTCCCCCGGCCGCATTCACCCCGGCGACGCCATTGAGTTGGATACCCCGCCTAGCCATGACATCACCATGCGCATGGCCTTCGCCGCCAAGATGGGCGACCGCGCCCTTGCCCGGCGCGTTATCGATGCTGGCTGCCTGCCCGCTCACCAACAGAACTCGCTTCGCACCTAGTTACACAAGCACCCATAGTCCGCCATGTCGAGCTCAGCAATGTCCCGTTGTCGCACCCGCACTCGATGAGCCCAAACATCCAATAGGGGAATGGGACCGTTAATCAGCACATCCATGCGCAGCGGATCTCGACGCATACTCTACGTCCGAAACCGCAGGCTGTGTCAGGGCCTTTAGCTTACCGGCGAGGCCAGCACCCTCTTCTTGCCCGGAGTGCGCACAAAACAAAAGCACGCCAGCGATTAGCGCTGGCGTGCTTTACATGCTGAGTGCGAAGGAGGGGGGTTACTTTCCCTCTTCAAAGCTCAGATGGTGCCCCTTAGCCTTCGGGAAGCGGCCGTGCACGAAGAAGTAGTAGATAGCGGCGATGACCACGAGACCCGCGAGAATGAGATACATCGTGTCAAAGCCAGTTGCCGCAACGATGGGGCCCAAGCCAAACGGGGCCAGGCCAATGCCGAGGTCCATGAGCAGGAACATGGTGGAGATACCGGCGCCCAACTGCGCGGCAGACACCGAGCGCACGGAGATGGCTTGGCAGGCGGGGCTGAGGGTGCCGAAACCCAAGCCGGTGCAGGCGCCCGCGACCACCAGCATGACGTCATTGGTGGGGAAGCCCATGATCAGCAGGGCCACGACAAAGGCGGCCAAGCCGAGGTACATTACGGCATTATCACCCTTATGGTCCTGGATACGGCCCAAGAAGAAGCGCATGATGAGCATCGTGACCGCATAGCCGATAAAGAAGAGCCCTGCGCCGGTGGCCAGGTCTTCCTTGCGGGCGTAGGCGTTGAGGTAGGTCACCACGCCGGAGTAGGCGATGCCGACTAGGAGCATGAATAGACCGATAGGAACCACGTTGGGGTGCACGGCATTGCGCAGACTAAAGGCCGGCTTTTCGGAGGAAACTTCGGCCGGATAGCGCAGCACCAAGGCCAGGATCAGGGAAGCAATATTTGCACCAAGGGCGACAGCAAAAAGCGTGGTGTAGCCGATGTTATTAGCCAATAACAGGCCGATAGCTGGACCAAACGCGGTTGCCAGGGTAGTGCCCAGGGCGAAGTATCCGGTGCCTTCCGCACGGCGTTCGTGTGGGATAACGGACTGCGCCACGGCCATAAGTGCGGTGGAGGTCAAGGCATAGGCCGCGCCGTGCACCATTCGCACGATAATCAAGACCGCAACATTATGCGCAAAAAAGTACGCCACAGCTACTACTGTGACGAAGGCTAGGGAAGCCAAGGCCGCCTTCTTGTGGCCCACGCGGTCCACGATCCAGCCGGAGAACACGCGCATGCACGTCGCGCCCAAAACAAAGGCACTGGAGGCGAAACCGCCCACGGTATCCGATGCCCCGAAACTCTCTACCGCGTAGAGGGCCATGGTGGTTACGAACAGGTAAAAGACCAAGAACTGACAAAAATTGGCCACCCACGCGAGGACAAACGTAGGCGTAATCAGCGGCGGCTTAGCCGCTGAAGATTCGGTAGGCGTCATATACTCACTCCAAATAACAAAAAGAAAATTCCCTCTCCACGCGCTGGCCATAAGGCCGCGCATCGCAGACGAAGGAAATAGAAATTGAATTATACGGAGAGGCACTATACGCCCCGCAGCCTGCAAAAGTTAATTGAAAAGCTTTCCAGGTCCTTATCGACGCCGCCCTCGTGCAGGTGGCTACCGGCAATCGCCGTAACTTGAGCCGGGTCGCGAAAAGGGGACCCGGCTGGTTTCTCCCGCCTTGTTAATCGCTCAAATCTCTAGGCACCGGTATAAGGATCACGGATACCCAAGTACTGCACCGAGGTATATTCCTCAATACCCTCGGCGCCGCCTTCGCGTCCTAAACCAGATTGCTTGACGCCGCCGAATGGGGCAGCGGCATTAGAGATGACACCGGCATTGAATCCCATCAAACCAAACTCGAGGCCGTCGGCAACGCGCCAGAGGCGATCGGAATCCTCCGTATATACATAGGAGGCAAGTCCGTACTCCGTATCGTTCGCAATCTCTAGCGCTTCCGATTCATCCTTGAAGGTAAGGATGGGCGCAATCGGTCCAAAGATTTCTTCCTGAGCCACGCGAGTTTCACGTGAAACATTGCTCAGGATAGTGGGCGCATAGAAGTGACCCGCACCCTCGCCGCGGCTGCCACCGGTGACAACGGTCGCACCCTTGTCCACCGCATCCTCAACCAGGGCTGCAACATTGTCGAGCGCCTTAGCCTCAATGAGCGGACCACACGTCACGCCTTGGTCCATGCCATCGCCAACGACGAGCTTCTCAAACTCTGTTGCCAGCTTCTGCGTAAACTCCTCCGCCACGGACTCGTGCACCAAGAAGCGATTGGCCGCGGTGCAGGCCTCGCCGATATTGCGCATCTTGGCGCCCATGGCTCCCGCAACCGCTTGGTCAATATCCGCATCCTCGAAAACAATGAACGGTGCATTACCGCCTAGCTCCATAGAGGTGCGCAAGACATTGTCCGCGGCACCCTTGAGAAGGGTTTTGCCCACTGGGGTAGAACCGGTGAAGGAGAGCTTGCGCAAGCGGGCGTCGGCAAGCAAGGGCTCCGAAATCGCCGAAGCGGAGCTGCCAGAGACAACATTGAGCACGCCCTTCGGCAGGCCGGCATCGAGCATGGTCTGCGCGAAGTACTGCGCGGTGAGCGGCGTCAGCTTGGCCGGCTTCAGGACCATGGTGCAGCCCGCGGCAACGGCCGGGGCAACCTTTCGGGTGGCCATGGCGAGGGGGAAGTTCCACGGCGTAATCAAAAGGCACGGACCCACGGGCTTGCGGCGGGTAACCATGCGCAAGGTGCCTTCCGGGACAGGAGAGTAGCGGCCGTAAGCGCGCGTGGCTTCCTCGCTAAACCACCGCAAATATTCCGCGCCGTAGGTGACCTCACCTTGGGACTCAGCAAAAGGCTTTCCCATTTCAAGGGTCATCAGGGTGGCGAACTCATCGGCGCGCTCGTGTACCAATTCAAAGGCGCGGCGGAGAATATCGGCGCGCTCGCGCGGGGTGGTGCGCGCCCACTCATCTTGTACCGCACAGGCAGCATCGAGGGCAGCCACCGCATCATCAGAATTACCGGAAGACAGCGTGGCGATGGTCGCGCCCGTCGCCGGATTTTCTACGTCAAAGGTCTCGCCGGAGGACGCGTCGCGCCACTGTCCGCCAATCAAAAGCTGAGTGGGGACCTTCGCTAGTAGTTCCTTCTGATCGATGCTCATATTCATCACCTTTCTCCATTGCGTGAATGCACTCCACAGTACCGCGATTCGTTAGCTGGTTTTCTTGGTTCGGCGCCAAGCACAAGCGCATAGGGGGAGAGGATGAATATTTTTATCGATTACCTGACAGGCTATAGAAACGTAGGTTAGTATGACCGATATGAAGAAGATGACTACTGCTTGGTGGTGGCGCGCGTAACCCGCGGGCCTTATTCCACCTCCCATTTTTAGGCTCGCATTCTGCGGGCCTTTTTGCGTTTTAGTGCCCCTGCTCGCGGAAGCTCACTATCCATTTCCCGGTTTCCCTCACCCACCGAAAGGGCACTGCAATGCCATACACCGCCACTCGCGATATCTCCTACAGCAGCGATGCGGCCGCAATCTTTGACGGCCTCGCACAACCGCACGACTCCCTATTGCTCGAGAGCGCAGACATTGAGACCAAGAAGAATCTCAATTGCCTTGCCGTACTCAAGGCGGCCCTGAAAGTAACGTGCTACGGCCAGAGGGTCGAGGTACGCGCTCTCACGGAAGCAGGGGAGACGCTCCTTCCTTCCCTCGAGGACCGGTTCCACCATCGCCTAGTTTCACGTGAAACGACCGCTGCGGTTTTCGAATTCTCGCTGTCCACACAGCCCGACGAGCGGGAACGGCTTCTTGCCGAATCTACCGCCGATATTTTGCGGTTCCTGCAATTAGAAGCCAATTATTCCTCTCCTTTATTGCCGTTCCTTGGGGGTGGATTCGCCTATGACTACCTCGCTACTTTCGAGGAACTGCCCGAGGTTGAGCCCGGGGCCAACACCTACCCGGACTTTGAATTCTTGGTAGCCCAAACGGTCCTCGCAGTCGACCACCTACAAGGAACTGCACACCTAGAAGGCTGGGACATCGACGACAAGCGCCTGCAGGAAGAGTTGGATTCTCTTGCCTCACTGCCGGTGGCTGCTCGTCCCACGGCGCCGCAAAGGGAAAAGATCCGGGCGGTGGCCGATGTGAATGATGCGGGGTTTCGGGCGGACGTCGACAAGCTTAAAGGCAATATTCACGCCGGCGATATCTACCAAGTAGTGCCCGCGCGCGCCTTCACCGTGGAATGCCCCAACGCCCTGGCTGCCTACCGGGCGCTGCGCGAGACCAACCCCTCGCCCTATATGTTCTACGTCCGCGGTGCCGTCTATGAGCTCTTCGGCGCCTCGCCAGAATCAAATCTCAAGTTCACGCCGGAAGATGGGCAGATTCAGCTCTATCCCATCGCCGGAACCCGGCCGCGCGGGCTCAACCCGGATGGCAGCATCAACCATGAACTAGATATCCGCAACGAGCTGGACATGCGTACAGACCAGAAGGAGATTGCGGAACACACGATGCTGGTAGACCTAGCGCGCAATGACCTCGCTCGCGTGGCCGTGCCCCGCAGCCGGCAGGTGGCAGAACTCCTGCACGTTGACCGCTACTCGCGAGTAATGCACTTGGTCTCCCGCGTCACGGCGACGCTCCACCCGGACTTCGATGCGCTCGATGCCTACCGCGCGTGCATGAACATGGGAACGCTTACGGGAGCGCCCAAACTTCGCGCCACCGAACTGGTGCGCTGCACGGAGGGAAAGCGCCGCGGCTCCTATGGCGGGGCGGTGGGATACCTGCGCGGCGATGGAGCCATGGATAACTGCATCGTCATCCGCTCGGCCTACGTCCAGGACGGCACCGCAGTTGTGCAGGCCGGCGCCGGCGTGGTCAAGGATTCAGTGCCGCAAGCCGAGGCCGATGAAACGGTGCATAAGGCCTACGCCGTCCTCCATGCCATCGCCATGGCACACGGAGCCGAATTGGAGGTACAGCGATGAGCTCGCCGCATATTGTCCTTCTGGATAACCACGATTCTTTTGTCTACAACCTCGTCGATGCCCTCGCTCGATTCGATACCACCGTGTTTCGCAATACCGTAGCGGTGCACGACGTGCTGCACGCGCAACCCGACATTATTGTGCTTTCCCCGGGCCCCGGTCATCCTCGGGATGCCGGCTGCATGATGGAACTTATCGACGCCACCCTAGGCACCACCCCGATCCTCGGCGTATGCCTCGGCTTCCAAGCGCTACTCGAGCACCACGGCGGCGCGGTCGAACCGTGCGGCCCCGTACACGGGAAGTCCCTCCCGATGACCCTGACCGAGGCCGGCGTTATGCACCCCGTCTTTCAGGGCCTTGCCACCGATACCGAACCGGACCAACCGGATCACTTAGGTACGCAAGTTCCGGTGGCGCGCTATCACTCGCTTGGATGTACGGACCTCCCTCGGGGGATGCGTTGTCTCGCGCGTACGTCCACAGACATCGGAGAGGTAGCCATGGCAGCCGAAACGGACGACGGTAGGGCCCTCGGCTTGCAGTTCCACCCCGAGTCCATCCTTACGCCCCGCGGCCCCGCCATGCTTGAGCGTTGCATTAACCAACTATATACACCCCCAACTATGGATACGGAGCACTAAAATGAATCACACACCCCTGCGTACCTTGCAAGCCTTCCTGAATAATTCTCAGCCCACCATCGAAGAAGCCATGGAGGTATTTACCCCCTTGGCCGTGGGCGACTACGACGATATTCATATCGCGGCGCTACTTACCCATATCCGCACCCGCGGCGAGACCTTCGCAGACATTGCCGGCGCGGCCAAAGCTTTCTTGAAAGTGGGCTATCCATTCCCCATCACTGGAAAAGGACTCATGGATTCGGCCGGCACTGGGGGCGATGGCGCGAATACTATCAATATCACTACGGGCGCCTCCCTCGTTGCCGCCGCCGGGGGAGTGAAGATGATCAAGCATGGGAACCGCTCGGTCTCTTCCAAGTCGGGATCGGCCGATGTTCTCGAAGCCCTGAATATCCCTCTGGACCTAGACGCCGCCCGGGCAGTGCGCCAGTTTAAAGCTTCCAACTTCACGTTCCTATTCGCGCCAGCCTACAACCCAGCGGTCGCCCACGTACAACCGGTGCGCAAGGCGCTAGGCATCCCCACCATCTTCAATACACTAGGTCCCCTCCTGTCCCCAGGACGCCCATCACTGCAAATCATGGGCATCGCACACCCGGCCCAAGGCCAACTCATCGCGGAAGTCTTCCGAGAGCTCGGCCGGGAACGCGCCTTGGTCGTCCATGGTGCTGGCACGGATGAGATCGCTACCCACGGCACGACACAGGTCTGGGAGCTCAACGACGGCGAGATTGTCTCTTATGAGCTCGCCCCAGAAGACCTAGGCATCAAGCGCCACGAACTAGCGGACCTAGCCGGCGGCGACGGCGCCGCCAATGCCCAAGCCCTCCGTGCGGTTTTTGCCGGCCGTGGCGAGCCCGCCCATTGTGACGCCATTGCCGCCACCGCCGGCGCCATGTTTTACCTCAACGGGACCACGGAGACTATCGCGGCGGGAGTCACTCACGTAAAGGAACTGATTAGCAGCGGCACTGTTGAAGATTGGCTCGCGCTCCACGAGAACACCAACTATGCCGTAGGGGAGGAGAGTTGATGTCGGAAAATACTTTACCTACGGTGCTCGAGGAGATCGTCGCCCAGCGCCGCACTCACCTGCCCGCACTCCGGGAGCGGCTATCCCATGTGGACTTAGCTAGCGTGCCACGTTCGGAGCGTTCGCTTGCCGACGCCCTCCGTGGCACCAACCGCTTCATCTTAGAGTGCAAGTCTGCCTCGCCGTCCCTTGGCAAAATTCGCGAGAACTATCGCCCGGGCGATATTGCCCGGATCTACTCTCGCTACGCCTCCGCCATCTCGGTCTTGTGCGAGCCCGATCGGTTTGGCGGCGACTATGACCATCTACAGACTGTCGCGCTATCCACCCATGTGCCGGTGCTGTGCAAAGACTTCATTGTCGATCCCATCCAGGTCTATGCCGCGCGTTATTACGGCGCCGATGCCATCTTGCTCATGATGTCTATCGTCGACGATGACACCTACGGTGAGCTCAAGGCACTGGCGGAAGAACTCGGCCTTGACGTCTTGACTGAAGCCATCACCGAGGACGAAATCGATCGCGCGGTGAATTTTGGCGTCGATATCATCGGCATCAACAACCGCAATCTCCACGATCTCAGCATTGATTTAGGCCGCACCGAACGCCTAGCCCGTCATGTTCCACACGGAAAGGTGATAGTTTCCGAATCTGGAATCCGCGATAACGCCACCGTCCGCCGGTTAGGAGCCTACGCGCATGCCTTCCTTGTAGGCTCGCAGCTCACCTCCCAGGAGGACATCGATCGGGCGGCGCGCGACCTCGTCTTTGGTACCAATAA
Source organism: Corynebacterium marquesiae (assembly GCF_030229635.1). Classification (NCBI taxonomy): domain Bacteria; kingdom Bacillati; phylum Actinomycetota; class Actinomycetes; order Mycobacteriales; family Corynebacteriaceae; genus Corynebacterium; species Corynebacterium marquesiae. Next base: position 22,051 of record NZ_JASPII010000012.1, on the reverse strand, counting down.
AGTATGTGGCCTTACCACCGCCTCCTCCGCACAAGCAGCCCGCGCTGCTGGAGCCCGCTATGGAGGCCTCATCTTCGCACCGGATTCGTCCCGCAGTGTTTCACGTGAAACCGCACAAAGCATCATTTCCACGGAACCAGAGTTGGAGTACGTAGCCGTGACGCGGTCTACGGATTTGGAGACGCTAGGAAACCTAGCCAGGATCCCCGGCCTCAAAGTTCTCCAGCTTCACGCCCCATTCCAAGGCAGTAGGGAAGCAGAGTTGGAATTCCTTCAAGATGTTCGCGGCGTCGCTGACGGTCTTAGCCTTTGGCGGGCCATCGACATGAATAACACTGACTTCGCTGCCTTGACACCGTACCTAGTACCAGAGGTAGGCGCTCTTGTCCTCGACTCCGGCAGTGGCGGGACGGGAACCACATTTGACTGGCGGACGATTCCCCCTGAAGTGAAGGAGAAAGCTCTCCTCGCCGGAGGACTCCGGGTAGAGAACCTCGAAGAGGCGCTGAGAGTCGGAACCTCGGGACTGGACCTCAACTCAGGCTTGGAGTATGCGCCCGGCCGCAAGGACTCCTCATTGATCGCCCAAGCCTTTAGCACCATCCGAAACTACACACACCCATAGAAAGAAGAGAACGATGACAGTTTCACGTGAAACGCTCCTTCCGGCATACTTTGGTGAATTCGGCGGACAGTTCGTCCCCGAATCCCTCATCCCAGCACTCGACCAACTTGAGAAGGCTTTTGTCGAAGCACAAAACGACCCAGCCTTTCACAAAGAGCTAAGCGCGCTATTGCGTGACTATCTCGGCCGTCCCACACCAATTACAGAGGCGAGGAACCTCGGGGGCAAGGCGCGCATCTTCCTCAAGCGTGAGGACCTCGTACACGGTGGAGCACACAAGACGAACCAAGTTCTCGGCCAGGCACTGCTAGCAAAGCGGATGGGGAAGACACGCATTATTGCGGAGACCGGAGCGGGCCAGCACGGCACCGCTACTGCACTTGCTTGCGCACTACTGGATCTCGAGTGCGTGGTGTACATGGGCGCGAAAGATGTGGCCCGACAGCAGCCAAATGTATTCCGTATGGAGCTGATGGGCGCGAAGGTCGTCGCCGTCGACACCGGATCCGGAACTCTTAAGGACGCGGTAAATGAAGCCCTCCGTGATTGGACCGCCACTTTCCATGAATCCCACTATCTCCTCGGTACCGCGGCCGGACCCCATCCATTCCCAACCATCGTCCGAGAGTTCCACAAGGTCATCTCTGAAGAGGCTAAGACCCAGATGCGTGAGCGCACCGGTGGGCTACCGGATGTAGTAGTGGCTTGCGTCGGCGGCGGTTCTAATGCAATCGGTATGTTCGCAGATTTTATTGAAGAAGAGGAAGTCGAACTCGTCGGCGCCGAACCTGGCGGCGAAGGCCTAGACTCCGGCAAGCACGGTGCCACCATCAACAACGGTACGGTTGGCATCCTCCACGGCGCGCGCAGCTACCTCATGCGCAACGCGGACGGCCAAGTGGAAGAATCCTATTCGATTTCCGCCGGACTCGACTACCCAGGTGTAGGACCACAGCACGCGCACTTACACGCCAGTGGCCGCGCACAATATGTCGGCATTACTGACGCCGAAGCACTCGAAGCATTCCAACTTCTTTCCACTAAGGAAGGCATCATTCCGGCCCTCGAATCCTCTCACGCGTTGGCCTACGCCTTGAAGCGTAAGGACGAGGACATCACCATTTTGGTCTCCCTTTCCGGCCGCGGCGATAAGGACATCGACTACGTTCGCCACACCCTTGAGAACCACCCAGAATTTAAGCTCCAGGAGAAGAACTAATGAGCACCCGATACGAAGACCTATTCCACTCACTACACAACAGGGGAGAGGGCGCTTTCGTCCCATTCCTCATGTTGGGCGATCCCACGCCGGAGCACACGCTGGCCATCGTGCGAACCGTCGTCGCGGCCGGAGCCGATGCATTGGAGCTAGGAGTTCCATTTTCTGACCCAATGGCCGACGGCCCCACCATTCAGGCCTCCCACCTTCGCGCGCTCGACGGCGGCGCCACCGTAGATTCCGCCTTAGAACAGGTGCGAACCATCCGCTCGGAATTTCCCGAGCTTCCCATTGGCATGCTCATCTACGGCAATGTGGCGTTCACTCGGGGTTTCGACCGCTTCTACGCCGAGTTTGCAGAAGCGGGCGCGGACAGCATCTTGCTTCCCGACGTCCCCGTGCGCGAAGGCGCTCCCTTCATCGCCGCAGCAGAAAAGGCCGGTATTGACCCAATCTTTATCGCCCCGGCCCGCGCTACTGCGCACACCCTCGAGGGCGTCGCTCAAAGCTCACGCGGCTATATCTACGCAGTATCGAGAGATGGAGTTACCGGCGCCGAAAAGGAATCCGAAACTATTGGGCTCGAAGAAGTCGTCGCCAACATCAAAAGATTCGATGGACCTCCGGTACTGCTAGGATTCGGCATTTCCGAGCCGCAACACGTGCGCGATGCCGTGACCGCTGGGGCAGCGGGCGCCATTACTGGCTCCGCAATCACCAAGATTATCGATCGCCACGTTTCACGTGAAACAGACGCGGAAGGCAGGCCAGTGGAAGGAACTCCAAGCCGCATTTCCGACGAGAGAGCATTGCATCAGGAACTCGCCGAGTATGTAGCTCGCATGAAGGCAGCGACTCAAGAGTAGTCCTGAAGACGCGAAGAACCCTCCTCAGCTCTCGGCAGCTGAGGAGGGTTCCCTATAAAAAGCCTCTACGCGGTTGCTTCCGCTGATTCCTCTTCGGTGTGGTCCTTCTTGGAGCCCGCGAACTTGTCCACGATCATCGCAATGGCGCCGTCGCCAGTAACGTTGGCAGCTGTGCCGACCGAGTCAATGGCGATGTAGGCCGCGATCATCAGCGCCACCATGCCATCGTCAAAGCCCATCATATCCGCCAGTAGTCCAGCTGCGACCATAACCGCGCCGCCAGGCACACCTGGTGCCGCAATCATCATGATTCCCAACAGGAAGATGAAACCAAGGCCGGTGCTCGTACTAATATCCAGGTTCGCCATGTACACAATCGCAAAGGCATAGAGCGTCAGCTTAATCATGGAACCAGAGAGGTGAATGGTCGCACACAACGGGATAACGAAGCTTGCCACTGGCTTCGAAATGCCGTTCTTCAAAGTGGACTCCATAGACACCGGGATGGTGGCGGCAGAAGAGGAGGTTCCCAGTGCGGTGAAATATGCCGGCACCATATTGCGCAGTGCTTTGAAAGGATTCTTGCCGGTAATTACACCCGCGATAATGTACTGGAGCACCAGATAGACCAGAGTCATAACAACCGCCAGGATCAGGACCTTCGCGAAGGCCGAAAGCACTGAGCCCAAATTGCCATTCATGCCCAAGCCCAAGAACATTCCGAAGATATAGAAGGGCAGAATTGGCACTACAAAGCCCCAAATGACCTTGACTACTACGCTCTCCAATTCCTTTGTAACCGCATACAAGGTATCGGACTTCACTGTAGTCATCGCTACACCGATGCAGAATGACAACAAGAGAGCCGTCATGACCTCAAAAGGCGGCGCCATTTCCACCTCGAAGTACGGAGTGAGTGCCCCCTCATCAATATCGGAGACATTTGTAATCAGATCCTGACCACTGAGCATGGTGGGGTAGAGCCAGTGCGCAAGTACGTAGGCAAGAAGACCCGCAACAATCGTTGAGCCGTAGGCAATACCTGCAGTAACACCCAGCCATTTTCCGGCTCCCCGTCCCAGACCAGCAATCGACGGGGCGATAAGCGCGAAGATGAGGACCGGAATAAAGAAATTGAGGAAGTTACTAAAGAGTCCATTGAAGGTGGCGAACACGCGGCCAAACCATTCGGGCGCGAATTGGCTCACCACCACGCCAAGGATGATGGCGACGATGATGCGGAACAACAGAGATTCCGAGAGTTTCTTGAGATTCATGTACTTACAATCAAATCGGGTGTTTCGCCCCTTGGTAAAAGTTCCAGAGTGAAACAGCGCGGTACAGAGGCAACGGCCGCTTCAATATCTATCGATCGACCTTAAAGGCATACTACCCGACAGAAGACCTAGCCATTACACTCACCCCAGCCACGATTTTTATCTTGGCGCTACAAGGTTAAACTAAGTACATGATCGCTGTGGGAATCATCTTTTTAATCCTCGCCGTCTTCTTCATCATCGTGGGAGCCTTGGCCTCGACCAAGCGCCTGCCTGGAAATAGTTATATCGGTTTACGCCTGCAGGAAATTCGCAAGTCCCGTGAAGCATGGGACAATGCCCATCGCGTCGCCGGACCATTCTGGATCCTTAGCGGCGTCTGCTTAGTCTTCGGCGGCATCGTCGCGCTCCGCGCTGAGGGCTGGATGTGGCTTATCCCAGTTCTTACCTTTGTGGCCGCAGTTCTAGCCCTCTCCATCGGTTCCAACCTCGGCTCACGTGCCGCGTTCCTCTACGAACAAGCACACACAGACGAGGAGGGTTGCGGAGACTCCTGTAATTGTGGTTCCGACGGTTGCGGTGGGGAAGAGGCCGCCGCAGCACCCGCCCCCCAGGTTGATGTCGACGCGCTCCGTCACGCCGCTCGCGAATCCGACAGGTAGCCACGCACTGCTGCGCAACTAACCCCTTCTGGAAAAGAATTACATTCCATCCAGAAGGGGAATTTTTGTAGCTATGCCTTTCGTACTGAATTATCGCTACACACTTTGTTCTAGTCACAGTGACGTTAATAGTTGGATCAGTTGCTTATTCTGTTTTAGTAACAGCCGATATTATAGTTCAGCATATCTTCTGGCCCAACCCATACTTGACTGCACCTACAGTAGGTCCATCGTCCCATTCTGGTTCCTGCGAAGGAGGGTAGAGGTTGCGTAAAACTGCCATGGAACCCCAGCGGCTAAGGACGTAATCAGTACCCTAAAGGGCAGAATGTAGTCCATGAAGAAAAGTACCGCCCTGGCGGCCATCGCCGCTTCAACTTTTGTTATCAGCGCTTACGCTGAGCAAGACCACAAGGCAACGACGTCCGTAGCAGAAGCACACGAACAACAAACTGCCGAGAGCATCGTAGATGATTTAGGAATTGACTCCGGCACCTATGAACTTGTCGCTACCTCCAGTGGCTCTCCGGAAACGTGGGAGGGGCTCCTAGCTGACTAACTTCAGAGTTTCACGTGAAACTTTGATTTCACCCGAGCGAACGGGAACGGCACAACACGCAAGACCGACAAGCTAGAGTAGAGGCATGATTAAGTGCTCCCGTCGAATGTTCTTGCTTGGAACCGCCACTACATTTGCAGGCGCCTACGCCGCGGCCTGTGGCTCCTCTCCGTCCGCAGAAATAGCGGCGACCGAGATTCCGATTGGCTCCGCTAAGATTGTCGATGGCGTGATCTTCACCCAGCCCAAGGAAGGCGAGTTTAAGGCCTACTCCCAGACCTGCCCCCACCAGCGCAATCCCATCACCGAGATCGATGGCATGACGGCAACCTGCACGGCACACAACACCTCCTACAATCTCAGCGATGGAAGCGTAATCTCCGGCCCGGGGCGCGATCCATTGGAAGAATACGAAGTTAAACAAGACGGCTCTAACGTCACTACGGTCTAAAGTATATCTTCCGTGTGGTTTCACGTGAAACTACACGGGTTGTGTTTTCTTGGCTCGAGTATCTGCAGCATGTGAAGACGAATCGGGTTTAAACTCTTAGCATGCTGCAGCGTTTGAAGAAGCCCGACCCGCTTATTGTCCTCATTATCCTGGCGGTCATCATTGCGATAATCGCACCAGCCCGCGGGAACTTCGCCGACATATTCGGCCAATTAACAAACGTAGCCATCGCGCTACTTTTCTTTTTGTATGGCGCGAGGCTTCCCACTCAAGAAGCCCTCAACGGACTAAAACACTGGCGGCTACACCTCACAATTCTCGCCTTTACCTTTGTCTTTTACCCGCTAATAGGCATAGCACTGCGGCCACTCACCGCTGTCATATCGCACGACATGTACTTAGGTATCTTATTCCTCACGCTGGTTCCATCCACGGTGCAGTCTTCGGTTGCCTTCACCTCAATCGCGAAAGGAAACGTGGCGGGCGCGATCGTATCGGCTTCCGCCTCAAACTTGGTGGGAGTAATCATCACTCCATTGCTCGTCATGCTCCTGATGGGAACTGGGGGAGAAGTTCACATCGATACGTCAGTATTCAGCGAAATCGCCCTTCTATTGTTGGCGCCATTTGTTTTAGGTCAACTTACTCGGCGTTGGGCGGGGAAGGTTGCGCAAAGCAAGGCCACTAAAATCGTGGACCGCGGCTCAATCGCGATGGTGGTATATTCCGCTTTTTCTAAGGGTGTGGTGGACGGAATTTGGTCCTCTATTTCCCTGTGGGATCTGGCTTTCCTAGTTGTGTTCGCTGCTGCCTTCGTCGCCTTCATGCTGTGGCTCACCAGAAAGGCAAGCCAAAAGATGGGATTCAATCGCGCCGACACCATTGCAATCGAGTTCTGTGGATCGAAAAAGTCTTTAGCCACGGGACTACCCATGGCGTCGGTCATCTTCGCTTCTGGCGGCGCATCCCTTGGCCTACTCATCCTCCCGTTGATGATTTATCACCAGGTTCAGCTGATGATGTGCTCGTGGCTAGCGGCCCGCTACGCACAGCGCCCCAGCACGTAACTAAACTTAAGTGCCATGAGAAATTACCTATACGTACGAACCGAACTGAATGTACCCGGAGTGGGCTCAGCGATCCACATAGCGGAAATGGAAGAGCGCGATGCAAGCAGCTGCCGCATGGTGCGCATGATTGCACTGGATCCCTCGGATGCCATCGTCGGGGTAGCGACACCAACTAGTTCCACGGGAAACGTAGATCAGCCGCAAGAGGTTGTCCCTCACCCGGATACCTATGATGATTTTCCGGACATTCGCGCGCAGTACGTGGACCAGTCTCGGTTCGATGCCCTGTGGTCCGAAGCCACCGCCAAGTTCGGCCTATAAGAGTCGCAAGGGCTAAAAGACTACGTTGACGAGGAGCATATAGAAGGCGGTTCCGCCGAAAATGGACAGCGCTGAGTCTCGCTTCCACAGGTGAAGCAGGAAGGTGACCACCACGCCAAGGAGAGCCGCCCAGATACCACCGGGGGCGCCGGCCTGCCCGTGGACGGTATACACCACCAAGATGGTCATTACGCCGACAGGCATCATCATGCCGAGTAAAGAAAAGAACTGACTATCCTTCATCCATTTCACAAAGGAGAAAGGAAGTTGGCGAAGTACAACGGTAATGAGGCCGATGGGAACTAGGACGGCCGCGATGGAAGCAAGGGCAACTCCAGCGGGCATCTAGCACTCCTCCCGGAATCGCGTCAGGTCGCCTCGCCTACGCAAGCTGAAAGCGGCATCAACGCGTGGGGAGAGGTACCGAATAATGAGCAGGATGAAGTAGACGCTGAGAGCCACCATAAGGAGTTGTCCGGGGGCAAAGGCGGCCACGAGGATCCCCACCATCGCCGCGCTCAAAGGCAAAGAGAAGTCCTGGTTATTGCGGAAGGAATCCATCGCCAGCACGACGAAGAGCGCCACCAGGGCGAATTCCATGCCCTGCACGGTAGAGGGAATCACCTGGCCGGCGAGAGCACCGACAATGCCACTACCTACCCACAGGGCCTGACAAAAAATTTGGATGGTGAGGATCCGGGCCCCGGTCGGACGATCATCGGTGGGGAGGGAGGAGACGATGGCATAGGTTTCGTCGGTAAGCGCGTAGGTGGAATAAGCCCTGCCCAGGCGCGAGTGAATGCGGTGGCGAGGAAAAGTGAGACCATAGAAAATATGCCGGAAGTTCACCATGAAACCGGTGACTAGGGAAGCCACGGCGGTGGCGCCGCCGGTGACCATGGAAATGGCGAGGAACTCCATCGAGCCGGCGTAGATGACGGTGGAGAAAATAGGCGTCCACCACCAACTGAAGCCGGATTGGACCATGAGCAGGCCGAAGGCTAGGCCAAGGGGAATGAGGCCGATGGCGGCGGCCCAGGTATCCCGCACACCTTGTGCAATATCCTCACGCATGCGGGCTAGTGTAGCCCACTGCCTGCAGAGCGATAGGAATTAATTGTCTTCCACGTTAACAGGATAGGTGGAGTACAAGGGCAATGGCATGGGTTGACGCTTCATAACATCGGACCAGAGGTCGGCCGGGCCCGGCGTAATAACGTCTTGGGCGAGGGCAGGGGAGACGAACCATTCGCCGGCCTCGATTTCCTCCTCGAGCTGGCCTGGGCCCCACTCGGCGTAGCCGGCAAACATGCGCATGCCCGAGACTAAGGGCTCTATCTCTTCTGGGTCGGCACGCAGGTCCACATGCGCGAGGCGCGGGGCGAGGCGGGTGAGTCGGTCATGCTTGTCCGGATCGACGCCCTGGTTGGTCTGCGCGAGCCCTACGACGGATTGCTGATTGAGCGGGCCACCAATATACAGCGCCTGCGGCTTGGCCACGACGGGAAGCCATTCCGGCAGCACATTGAAAATCGCCACCTCGGAGCGCTTGGTCAGATCCACGCCGAAGGTCATCATGTCATTGTGCTCAATGACGAGAATGACGGAACGGGCGAATTCCGGCGAAAGCATGCCCGGAGCGGAGATGAGCAGCTGGCCAGGGGCAGGGTCATTGCGCTCGAGGGCGTTGAATAATCTATCGGCAAACATCACTGTTTAGAATCCCACCACTCGCGCAACTTCGCAATCGCGTCCTCGCGCTCGAGGGGACCATGCTCGAGGCGCAGCTCCTTGAGATAGGACCACGCCTGGCCCACCTCTGGGCCGGGCTGGATCCCTAAGATCTCCATGATCTCGTTGCCGTTGAGGTCTGGACGCACGCGGGCCAGGTCCTCCTTACGGCCGATCTCTTCGATACGCTCCTCGAGCTGATCGTAGGTGCGCTGGAGGCGACGGGCCTTCTTGGCATTGCGGGTAGTGCAATCGGCGCGCACCAGCTTGTGCAATCGGGGAAGGAGATCGCCGGCATCAGTGACATAGCGGCGCACGGCAGAATCCGTCCACTGATTTTCCCCAAACCCATGGAAGCGCATATGCAAATAGACCAGCTGGCCGATGGACTCCGTGGTGGCCTTGGGATACTTCAACTTCCGCAGTCGCTTGCGGGCGAGCTTGGCGCCCACCACCTCGTGGTGGTGGAAGGAGACCTTGCCATCGGTGTTATCAAAGGTATCCGGCTTGCCAATATCATGTAGTAGCGCCGCCCAGCGCAGGACGAGGTCTGGACCATCTTCCTCTTGATCCATGGCCTGGCTTAGCACCTTGAGCGAGTGGGCATAGACGTCCTTGTGCTGCGCGTGTTCGTCCGCGGTCATGCGTAGCGCGGGGATCTCCGGGAAGATATAGTCCGCGATTCCCGTAGATACCAGTAGATCAATGCCATCCCACGGGGCCGTGCCGCAGATGAGCTTATCCAGCTCCACCTGCACGCGCTCCACGGTGATGCGCTGGATCTCGCCAGCCATATCCCGCATGGCTTCCACGACGCGATCGGCCACGCGAAATTCTAGCTGGGAGGCAAACCGAGCTGCACGCAGCATGCGAAGCGGATCATCGTGGAAGGAGATCTCCGGCTTATCCGGGGTATCGAGAACCCGGTCAGCTATGTCTTGGAGGCCGTGGAGGGGATCGTGGAACTTAAAGGAGGCGTCGGCAAGCAGCTCAATGGCCATCGCATTGGCCTTGAAGTCGCGCCGGACAAGATCGCCTTCCAAGGTGTCACCGTAAACCACCTCAGGATTGCGGGACTGGCCGTCATAAGAATCGGAGCGGAAGGTAGTGATCTCAATCTGCTGGCCCTTATAGGCCGCGGAGACGGTACCGAAGTCTATGCCGGTATCCCACACGGTTTCGGCCCACTCATCGAGGATCTCCTTGACCACCTCGGGGCGGGCCGGGGTAGTAAAGTCCAGGTCATTTCCCAAGCGACCCAAAAGCGCATCGCGCACAGAGCCGCCCACGAGGTAAAGCGAGTAACCGCGCGCGGCAAATTTCTCCACCAGTCCGCCCAGCAGGCTACTGAGGGAGGAGACGGTGGATTCCGCGCGGGCAAGAACGCCGATTAGCTGAGTGTCCTGAAAATTCACGGGTGAGAGTCTACTACGATTGGCAGGGATGACTAACCAAGAACAGGGCCCCTCCAAGGGAGGCGGCCGCAACCGCAACCGGTCTCGGCGCAGGCGGCGCCGCCGGCCGGATAATCGCGCGCGCCGCACCACTCAGCAGCGCAAGCCCTACCGCGGTGGCAATGGCCAATCCACTGCCATGGAAACCCGCGATGAAACCTCCGCGGGCGGCCTCGTTGTCTCCGGCTTGGCGGAGTGCGTCGATGCCAATGGCAATGTCGACCTTTCTCGGCTCTATGTGGCGCTCATCGGCCGCCTCGACCGCCGCGGACGCCTGCTGTGGTCCATGCCCAAGGGCCACGTGGAAAATGGCGAGGCCAAGGAGGTCACCGCTGAACGCGAGGTATGGGAAGAAACCGGCATTTCTGGTGAGGTTTTTGCGGACCTCGGCATGATTGATTACTGGTTCGTCTCTGATGGCGTGCGCATCCATAAGACCGTGCACCACCACTTGCTGCGTTTTGTAGACGGCATTATGAACGATGAGGATCCAGAGGTCACCGAGGTCTCGTGGATCCCCGTCTCTGAACTCATCGAGCACTTGGCTTACGCCGATGAGCGCAAGCTGGCGCGCATCGCGCATGATCTCCTCCCCGATCTCGCACGAAAGGAAGCCGCCGCGGGGAAAGTGACCCCACGGTAATGCGCCAACGCCTGAAATCTTGGGCCGCCATGGGCGGGTGCCTGGCGGTAGCGGGGTGGGGGTTGTGCCTGCCGCTGCCAGAGGCCGCCGCGCAGATGGATTCGGCTGCGGAAAAACAGCAGGATATCCAGGCATGGTTGGGCGCGCGCGGGCCGGAGCGGGCCACTCTCGACCTCATTGCGGCCGAACCCTTCGCAGTGGGCAAGGAACTGAAGCTTACCTTCCGCGTGCACAATCCCACCGATGAAGCCATGGAGGATCTCCAGCTCACCAGCCGCCGTGGCGATGCCGTCGAGGATACCGCGCAGGCCCGCACACAGCTGGCCACCGGCGAATTCCCGTATTACGGACCCAGCACGACCACCGCACCCCTGCAGCCCGGCGAATCCCGAGAGATCACCTTTCAGGTACCCACCTCCTTACATGGCGAGCAGACCCTAGCCATCGAAGACCCCGGCGCCTATCCACTGCTATTTACCCTCACCGGCACTGTTGGCGGCGAGGCGGTCAGCTTTGCGGAAGAACGCCTAATAGGCCAGGTACAGGGAAAGAAGCAGGCGCTTGGCGATGCCCCCTCGGATCCCAAGCCCCACGACCTCACCGTGGTCTATCCCATCAGCGCCGATATTGACGCGGTGCCAGGCGGGACTGGGGGAGAGGAGCTCATTCTCACCTCTGATGAGCTAGCCGATGAACTGGCCGAGGGCGGTCGACTCGACCGCTTGTTAAGCACCTACGCCGACCACGATCTGCGGGGAGCAGGCTGCGTAGCCATCGATCCCGCACTTTTAGATACGGTCAACCGCATGGCGGAGGGCTATAAGGTGGGTTCGGACCGCCCGGCTCAGGCGGAGCGTCCTAAGCGCCTGCGTGATTCGTGGTTCAATAATAATGACGATGTGCACCTTGAACCCGGCACTGGCAAAGAAGACGCCGCCCGCTGGCTCAAGCGCCTTCGGGAACTCGATTGTTTTATGTCTATGCCGTGGGCAAACGCTAATGCCTCGTCCGTAGCCAAGGCGAATAATCCCTTCCTTACCTACGAAGGACTGCAGCGCGGCAATCACACCATCGAGCGAATTCTCGGCACCAAGCCGGCCACTACCGTGCTCGCGGTGGGCTCCGGCTACGTAGACCAGCAGCTCCCCCTGCCCGCGTTGGTGGCTGATAATACCTCGTGGCCTGGCCACGCCGTGACTTTCGACGCCTCCCTGGGCGCCCTATTGGCCCAAACCGGCTCCAAGCCACAGACGGTGGGCTATTCCAACCCGGAGCTGCGCTACGACTACTCGCTCGATTCCGAACTTTCCCGCGCCATCACCGGCGGTGCTGCCTTGAGCTTGGCCGCTAGCGATGACACCGTGGCGCGTTTGCCCAATTATCTGGATCCCAGCGCCGCCGAATACGCGCTTGACTCCGCCGAAGCGCTTATCAATTCCGGCCAGTCCCATCCGCGTACCGTCGGCAGCCTCAAGAAAAAGACCGCCGCTCCGAGGTCACTGCCTGGCAGTCCCTTTAGTGATCCCGCCGCCTTCGCCGAATCCGATATCGTCCGCGTGGAGCAGCAGGCCCGCTATACCGATGAGCTGATGAATATCATGGTCGATGATCCAGATATCGCACTGACTCCGTATGAATTCGTCCTGCCTTTGCGCCGGGATCTGCTAGCCGCGCTCTCGCTGACCAACCGCGACAGCTTGGGCAGCAATGCTGAAGCGCGGCGAAGGTTCACGCACACCACGGATGTGCATTCGAATACATTGCGGGATCTGCGATCTTCTGTGGCGCTTATCCCACCGGGCAATGTTTATACCCGCGTATCCGAGTCATCGCCACTGCTCATCGTGGCAGAAAATGGCCTGCCACTCCCGGTGGAGGCCAAGCTGCAATACGACGCCCCCGATGGCGCGCGCCTCAACACACCCAAGAGTGTCCGTATTCCGGCCAAGGGCTCTATTACTGTATCCATGACCGCCGATATGCCTAAGGACGCCGATCGCACGGACATTGGCCTGTGGCTTGCTACCCCAGAAAAGCAAACCATCTCCGAGCCCATCAATATCGCTGTGCAAACGCGTGCCGGTATCGTAAGTGTGTATGGCGTCGGCATAGCCGGCGCCCTTGCGCTGGTCTTAGCCACGCTCTTCCGGCTAGGCCGCCATCGGCGCAAAAAATCACAAAGGCTTAAAAAGTAAGTTGAAGTTGTATCCTCTATGACTGATAAGACTGGCCGCGAGGCCGAACACGTGGAGAAGTCACCTGCGGGTGTAGTTGAGCCGAAGGATGCCGCCGTGCCGGCAGAGCACCCCGCCCCGGCGGGTGCCCGCGGCCGCATCGTCCAGGCCTCTCCTCCCGCTCCGGTACCCGAAAAGCGCCCCACCCCAGCGGTGAAGGACACCACCGTTCCTCCCGAGGAGGATAAGTCCGCGCTCACTGGACGCAACGCGGACAATGAATCATCCAATCAGGATGTCATCCGCGCAACAGGCACGATGGCCATCGCGACGCTGCTATCCCGCATCACCGGCTTCTTGCGCCAGATGCTCATCGGCGCCACGCTCGGCGCAACGGTGGGAACTGCGTTTAGTAGCGCCAACCAGATCCCCAACCTCGTCACCGAGATCGTTTTGGGTGCGGTGCTGACCTCTCTGGTCGTGCCCGTCCTCGTGCGGGCCGAAAAGGAAGACACGGACCGCGGTGAAACCTTTGTCCGGCGGCTATTTACCCTGGCCTTTTCCATCCTGGGCATAGTTACCATCGCCTCCGTAGTACTCGCTCCCTTCTTAACCAGGATGATGCTGCCGGAAGATTCCAAGGCCAATGCCGTGCAGGCAACGTCCTTGGCCTTTTTACTGCTGCCACAGATCCTTTTCTACGGCCTCTTCGCCCTCTTCCAGGCCGTCCTCAATACCAAGAATGTCTTTGGTCCGGGCGCCTGGGCGCCGGTAATCAATAACGTCATCTCCATTAGCGTGCTGCTGGCTTATCGCATCCTGCCAGGCGAGCTCGACCCGCATGATCCCACGCCGGTGGCCGATCCACACGTCATGCTACTGGGTTTGGGCACCACCACGGCGGTGATGGTGCAGTGCCTCATCCTATTGCCGTATCTGAAAAAGGCCGGCATTAACCTGCGCCCCAAATGGGGCTTGGATGCGCGCATCAAGCAATTCGGTGGCATGGCACTGGCCATTATTACCTACGTAGCCATCTCCCAGTTGGGCTACGTAATCACCTCTCGCGTGGCCGCATACGCGGATGCGGGCGCTCCGCTGGTCTATCAGAATGCCTGGCTCATGCTGCAGGTGCCTTATGGCGTTATCGGCGTGACGCTCCTGACGGCGATTATGCCTCGCCTGTCCCGCAACGCCGCCGACGGCGATGTAGATGCCGTGGTCCGCGATCTCACCCTGGGCTCCAAGCTGACTTTCATCGCACTTATCCCCATCGTCATCTTCATGACCGGCTTCGGCGTTCCTATCGCCCGTGCCCTCTTCCAATACGGTGCCTACGGCGCCGAGAGCGCCGAGCAGCTCGGCCTGACCATCAGCTTCTCCGCCTTCACACTCATCCCGTATGCCTTGGTGCTGCTGCACCTGCGCGTGTTCTATGCCCGCGAGGAAGCCTGGACGCCTACCTTCATCATCGCCGGCATCACGCTGACCAAGATCGTCCTCACGCTCTTGGCACCATTGATGACGTCCAACCCAGACCGCGTGGTGATCCTGCTCGGTACGGCCAATGGCTTTGGCTTCGTCTCCGGTGCGGTCATTGGCGGCTTCCTACTCAAGCGCAAGCTCGGCAGCCTCGGCGGCAAGGCCGTCACCCAAACCGTGCTGTGGGCTTCCGGTTCCGGCCTAGTGGGCTTGGTCGTCTCCTGGGTGCTGTACTGGGGCGTGAATTACCTCCTCCCGGAGAATCTGCCGTCCATCGTCTCGCTGATCAAGGTCGCGGTGCTCGGCATCATCTTCCTCATCGCCACCGGCTTGGTGCTGTCCAAGTCCTCCTTGCCGGAGGTCCAGAACCTGGCCCGCGCCCTGCAGCGCATCCCGGGCATGTCCCGCTTCATCAAGGTCGATTCTTCCAAGGCCATCGAGTTGGAAGAGCCCGACGTGCCGGAAATTCAACCGGTATTCTCCCAGGACGCCTTCAACGCCACCCTGGTACCGCCGCCGATGTCCGCCGGTATCGTCCGCGGACCACGACTCGTGCCGGGTGCCCCGGTATCGGATGGTCGCTTCCGCCTGCTCCAAGATCACGGTGCGGTTACTGGTGCGCAGTTCTGGCAGGCGCGCGAACAGTCCACCGGCCGACTGGTCGCCTTGACGTTCGTCGATACCAATAGTCTGGCGCCGATTGCGCCATCGACACCGGGAGTTGCCGCCCGCCGCTCCGCAGAGATTTCGCGCAATACCCGCCGCCTTGCCGAGCTGGAGCTCGATACCGTGGCGGATAATATCCAAGTTCTGTCTTATCGCACTGGCTGCCTGGTAGTGGCGGATTGGTTTGAGGGCACCTCCCTTAAGCAGGTGGCTGAGGCCGATAACCTCGATCCCCATTCCGTGGCTCGTGCTACTGCACCGCTATTTGCTGACGCCGCCGCTGCCCACGATGCCGGCCTCATCCTCGGAGTGGAACATCGCGACCGTTTCCGCGTTTCTACCGACGGTGTGGTCAAGGTTGCCTTCCCCGCCGTGCTGGACGGCACCTCCGCGGGCACCGACCGCGAGGCTTTGAGCTCCGCCCTCGAGCTGCTGGTGGAGTCCACGGAACCTTCGCCAAAGAAGCTGCGCGATATTTCTGAAGATGCCAACCTTCCCGCGGACGAGGCCGCTCAGCGCGTTGAAGATGCGCACTACGCGCTCGATAGTGCCGACGAAGACAGCCGCGAGGAAAAGATGGAGGAGCTGCAAGAGGCACAGGCGCTAACCTTGGCCGGCATCGCCCAGCGCCTGCGCGACTTCGCACCGGATGAACCAGAAGAAGCACCCGAGGCCCTGCCGGTAAAGGCGGAAGAAGAACCAGCTCAAGAAGATGATCCAGCCCAAGAGCCTGGCTTCGGCGGCCGCGGTTATTCCGGTTCCGGCGTCATCGTCATCGGCATCTTCGCCACCATCTTCGTCGTAGCAATGGCCGCGCTCACCACCTGGATCATGTCCCTGCTCAGCAATGTGGAGGCATCCAACTCGGTCAGCGAGACCATCCACGGCAGCACGGACATTCCGGATACCCCGCCGGTGCGTCTCCAGCCTTCCTCTGCGGTTACCGTCCCTGATAACAAGGACAATGCAGCGCTTATCGACGGCAAAACGGCCACCACTTGGTCCACCGAAGAGGAGGACACCGGCGTCCTCGTCACCTTGGATACGCCAACGCACCTTGCGGTCCTGCCGGTGGTGCAGTCCAACTCCACTGGGGCGAGGTACGCCGTCTATGGCGTAAATCAGGACAGCTTCAATCCGGAGAACCCACAAGCTGGCTCCCTGCACCAACTGGCCAGGGGCAAGTTCGAAAGCGGCAAGGAAGATATCGAGCTGGAGGAAACCACCGAGCAATTCGACGGCCTCCTCCTCATGATCACCGAGCTGCCCAAGTCCGATAAGGCAACCATCGCAGACATTGGTCTCGTCGGGCAGCCTTAGGCACAACCCACACGGCCGAATCGAGGACACGCCCCTCGATTCGGCTTTCTTTTTTAAGATTTTCCGCATTCACACTTCTTTGACCTGCACATTCAAGAATTATTTACTTCACATGTTGACTATTTAGAAGTGGTACGTACACTGTGGGGTGTAACGCAAACAACAGCTTTAGGAGTATTCATCATGTCCCTCGCAGCAGGTACCTACGCACTAGACCCAGCCCACACCGTTATCGGATTCGTCGCCAAGCACGCGATGGTCACCAAGGTTCGCGGTAACTTCGCAGACTTCGAAGGCACCATAACCGTGGCCGAGAACATCGCTGAGTCCAACGCTCAGGCCACCATCCGTACCGCATCCATTTCCACCGGCAACGATGACCGCGATGCACACGTAAAGAACGAGGACTTCTTCGCAGTAGAGCAGTACCCGGAGATCACCTTCAAGGCCACCAACCTCAACGTTGACGAGAATGGCAACGGCACCGTCACTGGTGACCTCACCATTAAGGACACCACCAAGTCCGTCGACCTCGACGTTGAAGACGTTGCTACCGCTGAGGACCCCTTTGGCAATACCCGCTTGGGCTTCGAGGCAACCACCAAGATCAACCGCAGGGACTTCGGCATCGACTTCAACGCTCCGCTGAAGACCGGCGGCGTGCTGGTCTCCGAGGAGATCAAGATTGAGCTCGAGGTCTCTGCTATCAAGCAGTAGACCCATAACCCCAGACACACTAGAAGCATTGAGCTTCCCCAAGCCCGCAGCCACCTTTGGCTGTGGGCTTTTTCTTCATGCGGTATAGCACTCCATTCACTTGGTCAATTCCAAAACAACTTGAAACAACTTTGTTTTATAGTGTTTACTTGCAGGTATCGTCTTATAGACTCGACTAAATTGCATTAGTTATTGTCGAGTTGTTTCAAACAACTCGTGCTACCACGCACCAATTTCAGAGGTAGAGTTAAAAAGTATCCTCGCCGCTCTTGCAGCTATCTCACCAGGAATGACTGGGGATATCCAAGAAGGCCAACTGTTGGATTTCGAAGAGGATCCGGTCAAGCCCATGGAAGTGGTGTATCTGTTCTTTCTGAATCGAGGACAGTGTCAGGAGCGGTGTTAGGGTCCAGCTCATGCTAAACGCAAGATCCCTGGCAAAGGTTAAAGAATAGGACTATGGCCAATGCATATATCTAATATTTATCTCGCCTACGTCAAACGCTTCTTTCTATCCGATCCTGATGGAGCAATCCAGGTTTTTGCAGGTGCCAGTTTTGATGAGCAAGAGATTCTCGAGTGGATTGATAAAGGCAAAAAAGTAGACCATGACATTTGGTACGAGAAAATTCCGATAGAGAACCCTCCCCATTCTCTCAGTTCCCCGAGTGAGGTATTAGTTTATTTCGATGGGTGTTCTTTTAACGAAGGATGGGAACATGATTTCCAGTGGACAGATCCAGTAGGTCGTAGAGCCCTTATCCCCGAAAAGTTTAATGGAGTTGTACGCCCCCAACCTGAGACAGAAGGAGTGCAACGGGAAGACGGATATGTAGGTAATGATTACTATCTGTGGAGAGTTCCTTGCCCATGGAAAAGCCGCTACCTTTTAGCTCCGTTCCAGGAAAAGAGTAATGAGGACATTGACTATGGACGTCCGTTTACGGTTTGAGCGTAATTAAATCGTAAAATCATGATGCAAGAAAAGTGACCTTAACTAGAGCAGTTAGTTAAGGTCACTTTTGTTTGTGCTAATGATTTTCATCAAAAATAAATCCGATAAGGTGCTGTTGCAAAGTTGGGCGGAGAGCCGAGACGACCCAGTTTCTCATTTCCTGATGGCCGCTGCGTGCCGGCGTTCTCAGGCCGTCTCGAAGACCCGGTTGACGATCACCGCGTCCGGATTGGGGTGCCCATAAGCAAACATCGTGCCCTGACCTTTCCGTAATGAATGCATCGCTTCCATCCCTTTCAACGTCCGGTAGGCGGAAATTCGGTTTTTGAACGCCCCCTTCGGTCCCAGGATTCTTTTAAGTCGGCCATGATCTCCCTCGAGAACGTTGTTCAGGTATTTCACCTGCCGGTGCTCCACCGTCTGAGGGCAGATTCCCTCCGCCTTCAGCTCGGATATTGCCTTGGCCAGAGCTGGTGCCTTGTCGGTGTTGATGACCCGCGGGGACCCGGCTGTCGTATTCGATCGCAGCGTCTTGGCCAGGAAACGCTTGGCCGCAGCCACATTCCGTTTTGGTGAGAGGTAGAAATCTAAGGTCTGCCCACCGGCGGTAATAGCCCGGTAGAGATAGCACCACGTGCCGCCGACCCGGATATAGGTCTCATCCACCCGCCAGGACCGGGCCTGCCAGTCGGGTACCTGCCGGTACCAGCGAGTGTGCTTATCCAGCTCAGGGGCGTATTTCTGCACCCAGCGGTAGATCGTGGTGTGATCGACTGGCACACCCCGCTCGGTCATCATTTCTTCGAGGTCGCGGTAGCTCACGCCGTAGCGGCAGTACCACCGCACCGCCCACAGGATGATGTCACGGGGAAATGCCGACCGGAGAAGATGCCCATGGCTCTGATTATTTCACGCCGGTCTTTCTACTGCCCCAACTTTGCAACAGCACCGTTTTGGGTGTCCGCAGCGCGCTTCCCCCGGCGCATAGTCGGACGGAAGGAAAACAAAAAGCCACGACTCCCGCACCCCCGCAGGTGGCTTCTCCCCTAGTGCTTCCAACGACGAGAAGCACTAGGGGAGTTTCCTTTTATTGAGCGCCGTTTTCCTTCGGCCGGCCAGGGGTTTCGTGGAAAGATTGAAGATGTTTCTTGAAAGCCCCGTGACGGACGAGGGGCTTTTATGAAACTTCCTGACCAGATGTATTAGGTCCGCGGCAACACCCCGGTTACACGCAGTTTCGCCTCGGGTTACATAACAGAAGTAAATTTTTGACGTGAGCAGGAGCGCTCCTGAGAACGGGAAGTCAGGAAATCCCGCTTCCGACTCTTCCTGCCTCTCGGCAAGCTCCACGCTCCACGGTGAACGTTCGACAAGTTCGTCAAAGGTGAGCACCTCCGGTGACTTATGGTTCGAGCGGAAACTTTCAACGCTACGGAACTTCGAGCCAATTCGGTTGCCTTCGGCGCGGCACAAATCGCACATGGGCCGATCATCAGAAACGAGCGTGGTTCAGCTGTTTTTGCAACTTTGCCGGAATCTGCGCCATCTCTGCTACTTTCACTGTCTCTTCAGCAGCGCACACAGCTGCACCGCTACCCGGAACTTGACTAGTTCAGCGATGGCTGTATAGTTCAGCGCATGCTGACTATTGCTTCGCGTCTCGACGTGATGAACCGCCTGGGTCGTGCACTGGCCGACCCCACTCGATCCCGGATCATCTTGACCCTGCTCGACCATCCCGCCTACCCGGCGGAACTATCCCGAGATCTGGACCTGACACGCCCGAACGTGTCCAACCACCTGACATGCTTGCGCGATTGTGGGATTGTCGTCTCCGAGCCAGAGGGGCGTCGGACACGATACGAGATCGCCGATCCGCACCTGGCACAGGCACTGACAGCACTGGTCGATGCCACCCTGGCAGTAGACGAAGACGCCCCGTGCATCGATCCCGTCTGCACGCTTCCCGGGTGCTACGCAGCTGGGGAGGACGCATGATCCTCACCTCGGTCTTGCAGGCGATAGGCCTGTTCGCAGCTACCAACATCGACGACATCATCGTGCTCTCCCTCTTCTTCGCGCGAGGGGCAGGCCAGCGCGGCACCACCGCCCGCATTCTGGCCGGCCAGTACCTCGGATTCGCGGGCATCCTCGTCGCCGCGATCCTTGTGACCACCGGCGCCGGAGCATTTCTGCCCCCGGCAGCCATTCCATACTTTGGTCTCATCCCTCTGGGCCTCGGCCTCTGGGCCGCATGGCAGGCCTGGCGCGGAGACGGTGACGACGATGACGAGGCCAAGGTTGCCGGCAAGAAGGTCGGCGTTTGGACAGTCGCAGGCGTCACCTTTGCCAACGGTGGCGACAATATCGGCGTCTACACCCCTGTATTCCTCAGCGTGGAACCTCTCGCAGTAGTCGCCTACTGCGTTATCTTCCTCGCGCTCGTTGCGGTCCTGGTGGCCCTGGCAAAGTTCGTCGCAACCCGCCCCCCGATCGCGGAAGTGCTCGAACGCTTTGAGCACATCCTCTTTCCCATCGTTCTCATCGGCCTCGGTATCGTGATCCTCGTCAGCGGCGGAGCCTTCGGGCTCTGACGTAGCGGCAGCGTTCCAAACGGCCCCGACCGGGCGTTATCGGTGGCTCCTATAACGCCCGGAAGGTCTTTTTGAAGCGCTGTCGGGGCGTGTGAATCTAATCACACAGAGTTTACAGAATCCCAGCAATTAAACTTTCGGCTACCCAATTTCACCCGCGGACGCAATGAGACTAGCACCGACGCTTTCCCCAACGCGCCACCGCTTGCGGCGTAGCCCGACCAAGGCCACCGGCTGGTTCTCAAACGAGGACGAAGCCCGTGGCCTAGAGCTCGTGGTCGAGAGCCGAAATTCGGCCTAAAACCGCGTTTAGCCAAAGAAAAATGACCCCTAGAATCCGCCCCTTCCAGCCGTTCTTTGAGGCTGGTGGCTAAGTCTAGAAGTTCGTCGGGATTATCTGCGGGTCGTTGTTGAGACAGATTTCGTTGTGCTGCGCGCACGAACTTGGCGAGCATGCCGGCGTCGCGGTCCAGTGGGGAAGTGGCAGGCAACTCCGCTTGTATTACCTGTAGGTGCTTGGCGGCACTGTTGGCTGCGTCTAGTGCGTACTCGTAGTCTCCAGTATCCCCGTGCGCTCCAATAAACAAGGCGCACAGGTGCGTGTCCTAGGCTTTTGGTTAGTGAGCTGACACACAGAAAAAACAAGAAATTAGTCGTCGGTTTTGCAGATGTGAAGCACTCCCCTAAGTCACAAACTCTGGTGTAGTTTTACTGCTTCTACAAAAAGGGTAAGTGCGCTTTTAGATTGTTTGAATTACTGGAGTTTGAACTCTACGAGGTCGACTTCGTCATCGGCAGCTAATCCGGGATAGTGAGTATCTAGCGCTTCCTGAAGCTCGGTGAGAGAACCAAAACCGTCATTTCGAGCTTGCTTTTCCGATAATTCACTTCGCTGGGTAGAGACAACGGACGTGACCTGTGCAGGAATGGTGACGACCTCTCCGGATTCTTTCTCGAAGACAATGTGGGCACTTCCTTCATGGAAAGGATCATCTACCCGGATGGTTTGTTGCTTTTCTCCGCTACGAATTGATTCCTCGTAGCCTTCCCACATGTAGATGCGCTGCTCTTGTTCCATATCTCGCCAGTTGAATGCGAATGGCAAGAGTTCTTCTACGGTAGGTGCTTCAAGCCCATTGCTTCCGCGCACGATGCACCGGATGGACGGATCAACATCAAAAAGCACCTTGAAGCGTCCTGGGTTTAGTTCCTACCTCAGCTAAGGAAGGATTGAACTATGCCTAGAAAGTATTCCGTCGAGTTCA
>NZ_JASPII010000011.1:0-84547 GCF_030229635.1 Corynebacterium marquesiae | reverse complement strand
TACGTGCTCTCAAAGAAAATGCTCCCCACTAGTTGTTGGCAACTGATTTCTCAGTCCAACTAATGGGGAGCAGTTCACAATCAACGCTGCGGGGCGGCTTTCGCCTGGGAAGACTTACTTCTTCAGGCCGTCGATGATCTCGTTGAACTTCGCAACTGGGCGCATGACGGCAGAGGTCTTCTCGTCATTAGGCCAGTAGTAGCCGCCGAGGTCGGCGGGGTTGCCCTGGGCGTCGACAAGCGCCTGGGCAATCTCGTCTGCCTGGGAGGACAGCTGGGAAGCCACGTCCTTGAACGCAGCGGCGAGGTCGGCATCATCGCTCTGGTTAGCCAGCTCTTCGGCCCAGAAGGTGGCCAGGAAGAAGTGGGAACCGCGGTTGTCGATTTCGCCTGCCTTGCGGGACGGGGACTTGCCTTCATTGAGCAGGCGCTCGGTGGCCTTGTCCAGGGTGGCGGCCAAGACGCCGGCCTTCTCGTTGCCGTTGGTCTGCTTTTCGTGGCGGAAGGACTCAGCCAGGGCCAGGAACTCGCCGAGGGAATCCCAGCGCAGGTGGTTTTCTTCCTCTACCTGCTGGACGTGCTTCGGGGCAGAGCCGCCGGCACCGGTCTCGAAGAGGCCGCCGCCTGCCATGAGCGGAACCACAGACAGCATCTTGGCGGAGGTACCCAGCTCGAGGATGGGGAAGAGGTCCGTGTTGTAGTCACGCAGCACGTTGCCGGTAACGGAGATGGTGTCCTCGCCGCGGCGGATGCGCTCGATGGAGGTCTTGGTAGCGGTGACCGGATCCTCGATGGAGATATCCAGGCCCTCGGTGTCGTGGTCCTTAAGGTACTTCTCCACCAGGGACTTGATATTGCGGTCGTGGCCGCGCTCTGGGTCGAGCCAGAAGATGGTCTTCATGCCGGACAGGCGAGCGCGGTTGACGGCGAGCTTGACCCAGTCCTGGATCGGGGCGTCCTTGGTCTGGCAAGCGCGCCAGATATCGCCTTCCTCTACGTCGTGGGAGATGAGGACCTCGCCCTGGGAGTTGCGGACCTCAACGGTGCCTGCGGCCGGAATCTTGAAGGTCTTATTGTGGGAGCCGTACTCCTCGGCCTTCTGCGCCATGAGGCCCACGTTCGGCACGGTACCCATGGTGGTTGGGTCGAAGGCGCCGTTTTCCTTGCAGTCCTCGATAACGGCCTGGTAGACGCCGGCGTAGGAGGAATCCGGGATGACGGCGAGGGTGTCCTGCTCCTCGTCGTTCTTATTCCACATGTGGCCGGAGGTGCGGATCATGGCGGGCATGGAGGCGTCAATAATGACGTCGGAAGGCACGTGCAGGTTGGTGATGCCCTTGTGGGAGTTGACCATGGCGAGGTCGGGGCCGTCGGAAAGCGCAGCATCGAAAGCAGCCTTGATTTCCTCGCCCTTATCCAGGTTCTTCAGGCCCTCGTAAATAGCGCCCAGGCCGTTCTCGCCATTGAGGCCGGCAGCCAGCAGCTCCTCGCCGTACTTGTCATATACATCGGAGAAGAAGGCGCGGACGACGTGGCCGAAGAGGATGGGGTCAGAGACCTTCATCATGGTGGCCTTCAGGTGGGTGGAGAAGAGCACGCCTTCTTCCTTGGCGCGCTTGACCTGTGCGATGAGGAACTCATCCAGGGCCTTGGCGGACATGAAGGTGCCGTCGATGACCTCACCCTTGAGAACCGGCAGCTCCGGCAGCAGGGTCTGCTCGCCATCGGCAGTCTTCAGGACGATGGACAGGGTGTCCTCGTTGTCCAGAATGACGGACTTCTCATTGTGACGGAAGTCGTTGTCTGCCATGGTGGCAACGTTGGTCTTGGAGTCCTTGGACCACTCGCCCATGCGGTGCGGGTGCTTCTTCACAAAGTTCTTCACGGCCTCCGGTGCGCGGCGGTCGGAGTTGCCCTCACGCAGCACCGGGTTAACAGCGGAGCCCTTGACGGAATCGTAGCGGGCAGCGATGTCCTTTTCTTCCTCGGTGGAAGGATTATCCGGGTAATCAGGCAGGTCGTAGCCGGCAGCCTGCAGCTCGGCGATGGCCTTTTTCAGCTGCACCAGGGAAGCGGAAATATTCGGCAGCTTGATGATATTTGATTCCGGGGTCTTGGCCATCTTGCCCAGCTCTGCCAGGGCGTCTTCGACCTTCTGCTCCTCGGTCAGGCGCTCTGGGAACTGCGCGGCGATGCGGGCGGCCAGAGAAATATCGCGGGTTTCCACGTCGATGCCCGCGGTGGAAGCGAAGGCCTCCACGATGGGCTTGAGGGAGTAGGTCGCCAGCAGCGGCGCCTCATCGGTACGGGTCCACGTAATCTTTGCCATGATTCTCCTATATAACGTTGGAAAATTGTTCAAGTGCCCAGATTACCGATTTTGTGGGCGGCATGTGGGCCAGTTTGCTGATAGTGATCCCCCATTTGCGCCCCTTGAAAAGGGTTGCGTGGTAATCATCACCCATGCGCAGGTGGGGTGGAGATATTCACGACCACCCGCTGCGGGCATGCTACAGCTAAACGTGGGGTGTACCCTCACTCTTCATGAAAATCATCGACGAGCTCAGCCCGCGCAGTGCACACGAACACCGCATCCGCCGCCGTCCGCTGCCGTTGCAAACGGAGATTACCGCCCGCCGCCGTGCCATCGTCATGGTGGCCATGGCCCTGGGTGCGTTTGCCATCGGCACGACGGAGTTCGTGTCCATGGGCCTGCTGCCGCTTATTGCGGATGATTTTGGCATTTCGGAAGAAAACGCCTCCACGCTCATCACCATCTATGCGATGGGCGTGGTGGTCGGTGCCCCGCTGATTGCGGCCTTTACTGGCAAACTGCCGCGCCGCCGCCTGATCTTGCTGCTCATCGGGTTCCTCGTGGTGGGTAACCTGCTCTCGGTTTTGGCACCGAATTACGCGATCCTCATGATTGCGCGCTTTATTGCGGGCATGCCGCACGGCGCTTATTTCTCCGTGGCTAACCTTTCCGCCGCATCCATGGCGCCCCCAGGCGGCCGCGGCAAAGCCATGGCTTATGTGGGCATGGGCCTGGCCATCGCCACGGTCATTGGTGTGCCGGCTGCCCAAGCCCTCGGCTCCGCGCTGGGCTGGCAGGCGGCTTACCTAGTGGTCGTAGCCTTGGGCGTCATTACCGCCATTGCGTTATTCTTCCTGATGCCGCACATGACGGAGATGAAGCAGACCGATATCCGCACCGAATTCGGTGCGTTCAAAAACAGCCAGGTGTGGTTTACCGTCATCATGGGCGTGGTCGGCTTTGGCGGCATGTTCTCCGTCTATACCTATATTTCTTGGACCATGACCGAGGTCGCCGGCATGGACCAGAACCTCATCTGGGTGGTGCTCATGGCCTATGGCATCGGCATGACCATCGGCAATGCCTTCGGCGGCTGGTTGGCGGACCGCAACTTGGAGTTTGGCATTATCTTTGCCTTGGCCTGCCTCATCGTTATCCTGACAGCCTTCTACTTCCTCTCCGGCCATGCCATCCCCGCTACCTTGTGCTTTGGCTGCGTGGCCTTTATGGGCTCCACGCTGGTGCCTTCGCTGCAGCTGCGTTTGGTGCATGTGGCTGGCGACGCCCAGACTTTGGCCGCCGCTCTCAACCAATCCGCGCTGAACATCGCAAACGCGGCCGGTGCGACCATTGGCGGCGCCGTCGTGGGTGCCGGCTTGGGCTACTCTGCCCCGGCGCTGGCGGGTGCCGGCTTGGCGGCTGCGGGTTGCCTGGTGTGGGCTGCGACGATGTGGGATAAAAAGCGCCTTGCTCGCCGCGCCTAAGCGGACCGATATGCTGTTGGCATGACCCTTACCATCGCGAGCGTAAACGTCAATGGAATCCGCGCTGCGTGCAAGCAGCGCAATGAAAATAACCCTGGAATGAATGCCTGGCTAGAGGAGACTCCGGCCGAAATCGTGCTCATGCAGGAGGTGCGCGCAACCCCGGAGCAGGCCGAAAAGGCCTTGGCCCCGGCCCTGGAGTCGGGCTGGCATTTGGCTCTTGCCGACGCCGCCGCAAAGGGCCGCGCCGGCGTGGGTATCTTGTCTCGCACCCCGCTTGCCGACGTCGAAGTGGGCTTCGGCTCCTTTAGCGATGCCGGCCGCTGGATTGCTGCCACCACCCGCGATATTCGCGTCGCCTCTCTGTACCTGCCTTCCGGTGATACGGATTCGCCGAAGCTGGATGAAAAGTACCGCTTCTTGGACGAGTTCCAGGACATTCTGGCGGATAATGCGGCGCGGACGAACTCCGATGGCAGCCCGGCCGACATGGTGATCGGCGGCGATTGGAATATCTGCCACCGCGCCCAGGACCTGAAAAATAATAAGGCCAATGAAAAGAAGGCCGGCCACCTGCCAGAAGAACGCGCCTTTATGGACCACGTCTTTGGTGCGTTCCCGGATGACAAGCCGCAGGAAAAGAAGAACCTGGGGCAGTGGCAGGGCGTGGTGGAGTACGCCGGCGGCGAGCCGTGGTCCCCGGCCGCAGATCCGCAGTGGTTTGATGTAGCCCGTCGCCTCCATCCGGATGAAGACGGTCCGTATACCTGGTGGACCTACCGCGGCCAGGCCTTTAATAACAACGCCGGGTGGCGCATCGATTACCAGGCGGCTACCCGCCCGATGCTGGAGCGCGCGCAGCGTACCTGGGTGGATAAGGCTCCCACCGTGGAGCAGCGCTGGTCCGACCATTCCCCACTATTGGTGGAGTACAGCTGATGACGCCACTATTTAGCGTCCTTTACGTAGTCGGCATTACGGCCGAGTCCATGACTGCCGCGTTATCCGCTGGACGCCAAAAGCTTGACCTTTTTGGCGTCACCATGATCGCCTCCATGACGGCGCTGGGCGGCGGCACGGTGCGCGATATGATCCTCGATGACCCTCCCTTTACCTGGGTTGAGCACCCCATCTATTTGGTGATCGTCATCGTGGCGGCCGTGGTGACGGTGGGCATGTCCTTCCTCATGCACTATTTCCGCCACCTCTTCCTCATCTTGGATGCCCTAGGTCTTGCGGTCTTTTCGGTGCTGGGCACCCAAATCGCGGTCCACCTGGGACATGGGTTCATTATTGCCTCGGTGTCTGCGGTGATTTCCGGCGTCTTTGGTGGCGTGCTGCGTGACCTGCTTTCAGATCGCATTCCGCTGGTCTTTTCCGGCGAGTATTATGCCGCCATCTCGCTGTTGGCCGCGGCGCTATTTATGGCGCTCTACCACGGCGGCTTGGCTGAGGAACCGAGCGCGATTATTACCGCCTCTGTGTGTTTCATCGCCCGCTTGGCCGCGATCTACTTCAAGAAAGGCCTGCCCGTCTTCGAATACCGTGACGCCGAACAGCAGATGGACCCGCGCCTGCGTTTGTCCGCGCGCATCGTGCGCGATGGCGCCCGCAAAGCCAAGCGCAAGGCAGGCGCGGCCACGCGCTATGCCAGCCCCATCACGCGTCCGCTGACTAGGCCTTTAAGTCGCCCGTTTAGGAACAAAACACGAGCTTTTTCTACTGCGGCAGAGGGGGCGGACTACGACGATATTTCGAGCAACCGCATCGCGCGCCGGCCGAAGCAACAATCGATTACGCGGCCGAGTGGTCGGCACTCGCCAGGGGCAAGGGGAGTAAACGTGGAGCAGCAGTGGAGCTTTAATAAGGGGGACGTCGGCAAGCGCAAGGCGCCCAAGCACAAGCAGTAGTGCTACTATGGCTAGGTCAAAAAAATCAGTAATCTGCAACGGAGAAAGTTCATGGCTCGCGCAATTATTTCTTTCGTCCTCGGCGCTGTAATCCTCGGCCTGAGCATCTGGTGGTGGACCGTTGTTGGTCCGTCCTTCGCTTTCCTCGGCCCCATCGTACTGATGGGCGTGGGCGGCGCGCTGATGGTTGCGGGCTTTGCCATCTTTATGGATGTTGTTAGCCCCACCTCCCGCAAGATTTAAAATCCTTGCGCCGCATTCCCTCTGCCCTGCGGGCGGAGGGATTTTTCGATCCTGTAGGGGGAAATGCAGGGGACGGATGTGGACCGCGCGCCGGAGCTAGGGGGTAGGATAAAACACCATGACTGCAGACAATTCCACCGTTTCCCGCGTCCTGTCCGGTATCCAACCCACCGCTGATTCCTATCACCTGGGTAATTACTTGGGAGCGCTCAAGCAGTGGATTGACCTGCAGGACGGCTATGATGCCTTCTACTTCATCCCTGACCTGCACGCGATCACCGTGGAGCAAAACCCGGAGGAGCTGCGCAACCGCACCATCGCAGGTGCCGCACAGCTCATCGCCCTGGGCATTGATCCGGAAAAGTCCACGCTCTTCGTGCAGTCGCACGTGCCCGCCCACGCGGAGCTGACCTGGGTTTTGCAATGCCTGACCGGCTTTGGCGAGGCCTCCCGTATGACCCAGTT
Source organism: Corynebacterium marquesiae (assembly GCF_030229635.1). Taxonomy (NCBI): domain Bacteria; kingdom Bacillati; phylum Actinomycetota; class Actinomycetes; order Mycobacteriales; family Corynebacteriaceae; genus Corynebacterium; species Corynebacterium marquesiae. Next base: position 78,132 of record NZ_JASPII010000011.1, on the reverse strand, counting down.
CAAGGATAAGTCCGCCAAGCAGGGATCGGACCGCACCTCGGTGGGCCTATTTACCTACCCGATTCTCATGGCCTCCGATATCTTGCTCTACTCGCCGGATTATGTGCCGGTGGGCGAGGACCAGCGCCAGCACCTCGAGCTGACCCGCAACCTGGCCGAGCGCTTCAACAATAAGTACGGCGAGACCTTCAAGGTACCGGAGCCGTTCATCCCGGAGGGTGCGGCCAAGATTTATGACCTGCAGGAGCCGACCTCCAAGATGTCCAAGTCCGGCGCCAATCCGAAGGGCTTGGTCAACCTGCTCGACGCGCCAAAGACTTCGGCCAAGCGCATCAAGTCCGCCGTAACGGATGATTTGGGCTCGGTGGCCTTTGACCGCGAAAATCAGCCGGGCGTGTCCAACCTATTGGTCATCCAGTCCGCGTTGACCGGTGAATCTATCGATTCCCTGGTGGAGAAGTACGCCGGCCAAGGCTATGGCCACCTCAAGGTCGATACCGCAGATGCGCTGCAGGAATTTACCACTCCGCTCAAGGAACGCTACGACGAACTTATGGCAGATCGCGGCGAGCTCGAGCGCATCCTGGCCAAGGGCGCAGAGACGGCGCAAGAGATTGCCCAGCCGCTTGTCGACGACGTCTATAAGAAGGTCGGCTTTCTTCCTCGCCTGCGCAAGTAGTCGGCGGCTGCTTCCCCCGTGTACCACCCCACAAAGGGACAAGTGGGCATTTGCCAGTTACTCTAGGTGAGATAAAAACTGTGTGAGCAAGAAGGGAAGCACGTGCCTACCACCACGCAATCCTCCTCGAAGAAGGCGGACCACTACGGCATCGAACGCGCCAATGCCGACGATCCCGGTGCGGTAGATAAGATTCGCGCCAAGTCCGGATTCGTTGACCACCTCATGCGCATGAACGAGCGCTATGGTGCCGAAGGCGGCAACCAATTTGCCGCCGGTATCACCTATTATTCGGTGCTCTCCATCTTCCCGCTTGCCATGCTGATCGTGGCCACCGTCGCCGCCGTCTTGGCTAACCGCGAGGACTTGCTCAATGATTTGCAGTCCCAGATCACCAGTTCTATCGATGGCGATATGGGAGATACGGTCAATGAGATCTTGGATACCGCCATTGACCAACGCGGCGCCATGTTCGGCATCGGTGGTTTGACCACCCTGTGGTCCGGACTCGGCTGGATGAATAACTTGCGCATCGGTATCTCGGCTATGTGGGGCATCGATGCCAACGAAGGCGGTTCCTTCCTGAAGAAGAAACTCTCTGACTTGGTAGGCCTCATTGGCCTCATCCTGGCGTTCCTCATCGCCTTTGGCGTCACCGCCGCCGGTTCTTCCGGACTTACCCAGAAGATTTTCGAGCGGGTCGGCATCGAGCCCTTCCCGGGTATGGACTTTGTGATTTTCTTTGTCGGCTTGGCAGTGGGCCTTCTGGCTAACTTCATTGTCATGTGGTGGCTGATTATGATCCTGCCGCGCACCAAGGTGCCGAAGAAGTCCGGCCTCATCGGCGCGGCCATCGGTGCCGTCGCTTTCGAGCTGCTTAAGCAGCTGTCTACGGTCATCATGTCCTCTGCTACCGGCAGCCCTGCCGGCGCGGTCTTCGGCCCGGTCATCGTGCTCATGGTGGTTATGTACCTAATCTGGCGCGTGGTGCTGTATATCTCCGCGTGGACCGCCACCACCGCCGAGTCCCTGAAATTTGCTCACCCGCCCGTCCCGGAGCCAGCCGTTATTCGCGTCCGCAACGAGGTCAAGGAAGGCGCACCTGCAGGTGCGACCTTCGGCGTTGGCGCCGCTGTAGGCGCCGCGGCCGTGGGCGCATGGAGCCTATTGCGCCGGAAGTAAACCTCCTCCTTAGGGGTGAGGACGCAGCGGTCCTTTGGCTTTAAGATGAGTAATTATGAACGCCAATGACATCGCACCGAATCTTTATGAAGAATGGGGACTAGACCGCCGCGATGGCGAGCGGGAACTCTTAGTCTTGCTAGAGTCCAAGGATTTATTACTAGAGCAGCAAGGGCAGGACATCGAGGACCCGCGGCGCGCGCAGCTGCGCATCGCTGCCAGCGTTGTGGGTTCTGCTGCAAAGCGGGCGGAATACGATAAGGCGTGTGAGGCAGGGTTGCGCCCCACGTGGGGCGATTTAGGTCAGCTAGGCGCGGTAGGGCAGTGGAACCCGCAGCCACAGCAAGCCCAGCAGCAAGCTCAGTCCTTTCAGCCCGGTCAGGCGGCCGGGCCGGGGCGTCACGCTCAGCAGGAACCACGGTTTACGCAGACTGCTAGCCCTTATGGGTCGCCATATTCGCGCAATCCCTTTGCCCCGCAGCACAATCCATTCCCGCCGGCAACGGCGAACGTGGCCGTCCCCGCACCGCTGCTACAACACCCAGCGCCTGAAATTAGCCAGCGCGCCGGTAAAGATGCGCGCATCGGCATGGCCATTGTGGACTTTTTCTTCTTCTCACTCATCAGCGGTAGCTTCGGCGGTGCCTTGCTTTCTGGTGGCGCGGATGAACTCTCGACGTTTATCGGTGGTGTCATCATTTTGTTGCTCTACGTTTTGGGCACCGAGTGTTGGCTCGGCGCCAGCCCGGCCAAGCTGCTGATGGGCTACACAGTGCGCGATGTCGATACCAAAGAGCGGCTTAGCCTCACCCAGTCCGCAAAGCGTCAGTGGTGGCGCCTAGCCAATATTGTGCCGGGCCCTGGTACCTTCGCCAGCTGGGTGGGCGCCGGCGTGCACACCTTCACCATTTCGGAGAAGAATAACCGCCGCGGCTCCCACGATGAGTGGGCTAACGCCGAAGTAGTGAAAAAGCACCCACGCAAATAGCCAGCAAAGCTACAGCGCCAGCGATGACCCAGCCGAGCCACCCCTGCACCCCAGCTAAAGAGGAGCTCGCAGATTGCGCCCGGGAATCGGGCGCCGGTGTGGGTGCAGGGGACGCAGGGGAGTCGGCGTCGACAAGCAGCTGGCCTACGCCATCGCCAGGGGAAACCTTATAAGCCTCGTGCAAAAGCTTTTGAGCCTGCTCCCACGCGCGCGGGCCGTGCTCCACGGTGGTATCGAGCAGCACCGCCTGCAGCCGCCGGCCATGGCGGTCAAGCGCGCCGACGAAGGTATGGTGCGCATCATCGGTAAAACCCGTCTTGCCACCAATACCGTCCGGATCGTTGAGGAAAAGCCCGTTATCGTTTCCTAGTTGGTAGCCTTCATAATCTCCCCAGCCCGGAAAATCTACGGACTCCGTATCGACAACGCGTGCAAAGGTTGGGTTATGGAAGGCCGCGCGGTAAATGCGGGAAATATCCTCGGCCGAGGTAGACATGCCTGGGGCATCGAGCCCGGAGTAGCTGGCCGCGTAAGTGGAATTCGTGCCGATCTCGGCCGCCTTGTCATTGACCTTGCGCAAAGTGACCTCGTCGCCACCCAATTCCTGTGCCAGCGCGTGCGCGGCATCGTTGCCGGAAGCCATAAGCAAGCCCTGCAAAAGCTGCTCCACCGTGTAATCGCCGCCGGGGCCGATGCCCACTGCGGAACCATCGATTTGCGCCGATTCTTCGCTTACATCCACCTTCTTGTGCAGGTCCAACTCGTCGATGACCACGAGCGCTAGCAGCGCCTTGATGATGGAGGCCGGCCGGTAGCGGCCGTTTGGGTCCTTCATCGCGATAATCTCGCCGGAATCGATATCGGAGACCATCCACGCCGCAGCCACCACATCTTTATCCACTTTGAATCCTTCAGGCAGGGTGGTGCCGCAGGGCTCATCGCTGTCCACCGGTGGCAGTGGGGCGGGTGAGGCTTGCCCAGGAGCGAGCCGTTCCGAGGTGGTGGTCGCCTTTTCCGGCCGCTCGGCGTGCGGGCACTTATCGGTATTCGGGGCGGCGGTGCGCGTGGTGGTCGGAGTTTCCGGCGATTCCGCCAGTGCTAGCGGCGGGCCGCTCGCCAGCACGGCGGCGAGAGAACAAGCGAGAATTCTTTTCATGACATGACACATCTTAGGCCCGTGCCTACGATGGGACGCATGCATGACGCGCCTTTGATTAGCCCAGAAAATAAGGATTCCGCCGCCGACGTGGTGGCCAAGCTTCCTAAGGTCTCCCTTTTTGAAACCATCACCTCCTCGGCTGCCACGCCGGAAGAGCTCACCGCCGCTCTCCGCGAGCGTTATGAAGCTTTGGCTGCCGACGGCGTGGTCTACGCGGAATTGCACCTGGATCCAGCAGCGATTGGCTTAGACGCTGCCACGGTCGTCGAAGCCGCCGCAGCCGCCCGCATTCCTTCCCTCGACTCCCGCATCGTTCTGGCCGGCACCGCCCCTGAGGCAGCAGTGCCTGACGACGCCCCCGTGGTGGGCTACAACCTGCCGCAGGACCAGGCGAGCGCGGCCGCGGACTTCCGCGCGAATTTCCTGCCTACCCAGATTCACGTGGGCGAGGACTTTGCAGAGGTAGAGTGCGCCGCCCAGGCCGGCGTGAATCGCCTTATCCACCCGGTGAATATGATCGATGACTTCAGCGCGAATATTGAAGGCATCGTGCCCGGCAAGGTCTCTGGCTACATCCGCGACCGTCACATCCCGCTCGTCTTTACTCCACTTGAGGAAGCCGAAGACCTCAATGACCATCCGCTGCCGCTGCTGCAGCAGCTGGGCTTTACCTGCACCATTTCCTCGGGTAAGACCACTCTCACAAACCAGTTCCTTGCTCTAAGTGAAACCTTTGGTTATGGCCTCGAGGAATTTTTCGATCTCACCGTCAAGGCGGTAGAAAATTCCTTTGCTGACCAGGAATCACGGCAGCATCTGCTAGAAACGGTTATCCTGCCAGCATACGAGGAACTATCAGACCCCGAGCTGGCAGGCCCAGACACTGAAGAGTCTTTGGCAGACACCGCTGAAGAAACTACTGACTAAAGGAGAATTACATGCCTTCTGTACTTTTTGTTGTTACCGCTGCTGAGGAATGGACACTGGCCGATGGCACTAAGCGCCCGACCGGTTATTGGGCCGAGGAGCTTATTGCACCGCACCGCGTCTTCCAGGGCGCAGGCTGGGATATCCACTTTGCTACTCCGGGTGCGAAGGCTCCTGTGGTAGATGAGTACAGCCTTGAGGTACTGCCCGATAACGTGCGCATGGCGCAGGAAAATTACTTGGCAGAGTTGGGCGTGGCACTAGAGAACCCGATGAACTTGGCTGAGGTCGATGAAGCGGATTATGACCTCATCTTCTACCCGGGAGGCCACGGCCCGATGGAGGATCTTGCCTACGATCAGGATTCTGCAAAGCTTATTCAGGCGCGCATGGATTCCGGCCGCGCGCTCGGCCTCGTTTGCCATGCCCCAGCCGCGCTATTGGCCTTGGATAACGAGAATTGGCCGTTCAAGGGCTACAAGATGACCGCCTTTAGCAATGCAGAGGAAGGCGAGGAGATGGTTGCCGCCGCTAAGTGGGCGCTGGAGACCCGCCTGCGTGAGCTCGGCGCGGATTACCAGGAGACCGATCCGATGTCCCCGAACGTCATCGTGGATCGCAACCTCTACACCGGCCAGAACCCGGCTTCCTCCGAGCCGCTGGCACAGCGCATTCTGCGCGATTTCTAAATGCGCGTTTCGCAAGTCCTCAAGGCCGGGGCTGCCCTGACCGGTGTGGTTGGGGTAGCGGGCATGGCGGCGTATGCGCTCAGCCGCCGGCCGTACCTGCGCGAGGTGGCACCGGGGTTGCGCAGCCCGGTTCTGTACCTGCCAATGCATCTGCTTCCCGACGCCACCTTTGCCCGCGCCAGCCGCTTCTTTGCCAGCATCGACTTTTCCCGCCCGATGCGGCACGCGGTGGACGTCACGGAGTTTTCCGCGTCCTTCGCTGGCCATGCTTTTAGCGCTCGCGTGCTTACCCCGCGCGACGATGCCCAGGGCGTAGCCAATGCTGGGCCGCGCCCCGTGGTGGTGTGGACGCACGGCGGCGGCCATCTCATTGGTGGTCCGGCAATGTATGACCCGCAAAATGCTCGCATGGCGGCCGAACTCGGTGCCATCGTGGTGGCTCCGCGCTACCACAAATCCACCCAGGAACCATTCCCCGCGGACCACGATGAGTGCTACGCGGCGCTGCGCTGGGTGCAAGAACACGGCGATAAGCTGGGCGGGGATACCTCGCGCATCGCGGTCGCCGGCGATAGCGCCGGCGGCGGCCTCGCCGCGGGTCTGGTGCAGCGTGCCTTTGATGAGGGCCATCCGGTCCGCGCGCTCGGCTTGGTCTATCCCATGCTCGATCACCGCACCACGGATAAGTCCGGTGCGGTGGGCCAATTCATCTGGACGGCGGGCCCGAACCGCGGCGCGTGGTCCATGTATTTGGGAAACGACCATTTGGATGTCGACGTGCCGCCCTATGCTTCGCCAGCCACGCGCAGTGACCTTTCCGGCTTGCCGCCGACGTGGATCGGGGTCGGTGGCATCGACCTTTTCTGCGATGAATCCGTGGCTTTTGCCCAGGCCCTCGATGCGGCCGGTGTGGATACGACTCTCGACGTGTGGGCCGGTGCCTATCACGGCTTCGACCAGATTAAACCCAAAGCGCCTCAATCGCGTGAGCTTATCGACGCCCTCATTGACCACCTTCGCCGTCACCTTTAAGGCCACGTACTCAGGGAGGTCAAGCGATGAACTACAACACGCACGTGTCGTGGGTCGTAACTTTCGCCAGCCTGATTGTTCTCGGCCTGATTCTGGGCGGGGTCTTTGGGATAGGTACCCTGGGCCGATCCATTGTTGGCCTCAGCGTCTTTGTCGTGTGGCTGCTTTTCGATAAATACATGCGCGACCGGAGCCGACGCCAAGAGCAAGAAGCACGCGGCGACTAGACGCACAAAGCCGCCCCCTTCTCCTCCCGCCTGCTGTGAGTGGGGAGGAAAGTCGAGGCGGCTGATGCCACGCGCGGGCGAGGCCGTGCGAACCGTGCGGGTTTAGAACTTGGAGAAGCGCTTGATGAGCATGTCTTCCAAGCCCTTCCAAGACTCGGCGTGCTCGTTATATGGCTTGGAAGGCACATAGCCGGCGTGTTCGGTGGAGCCGAGCATGTAGCCCAAGTAGTCCTGCAGGCGGGGGTGAGCCAGCATATAGGAGTTAATGGAATCGTCGCCGGCCCAGTCGGCGGCATCGGCGCATACCTCATAGCAGCGTGCCATCTGATCGGAATCGACGGCCTCTGGGCCCTTTTCGATATCGCGCACAATGCCATTGAAGGAGTACTGGTTATCCGGGTGGACCTGAATTTCTAGCTCGCCGGCATTAGCGGCGGCAACAACCTCTTCCCAGGTGGATACGCGGGCTAGGTCGTGGTCATCGTTGTCTATAATCCAGCGCACGAGCGTCTTCGGGGAGTCGAAGGTGAAAATTTCGCCCCACTTGCCCAAGAAGATGGGCTTGCCGTCTAGGTAGGTGCGGAGGGTGTAGACGGACTTGGACTGCGCGGTGATCTTGATGGGATCGATGCCGGCGGCAGCCCACGGAGAATTATCATACGGGTCAGCGGCCTCGGCGGCGGCCTTGCGCTTTTCCTCGGCTTCCTTGGCTGCTGCAGCGGAGGCGGCGGCAGCAGAAGAGATGCGCTCCTTGGCATCGGAAACCTTGGCCGCATCAAAGTCATCGCTGGAGACCACGCGGACGTGCTCATCTAGGTCCTCGATGACCTTCTTCCAGTTGCCGGCGATGACGTGGCCCACGCCGGACCACTCGCTCATGCCCTGCTCGCCGGAGTAGTGGTCGGCGCCGCGGGAGACATTGCGCAGGATGGAGTGGGAAGCGAAGAAGATGGTGGTGTGTTCTGCACCGGCGACGTCAGCAAGCGCGGAGGCAATCTCCAAGTTGCGGGCCACGGTGGAGACGTTCTGGTGGCTCGGGCGACCAGCCAGTGCCTCCGGCATGCCGATGAGGTCATACTCATCGCGCTTGGCCGGGGTGACGCGGTCCGCATCGCGGCCGGCAAACTGGTCCCACTGCGGGTGGTCCAGCAAATCGTGCTTGGTGCCAGACTCCACGAAGCACAGCAGCTCGGCCGGCGAGTTAAAAGCTAAGACAGCCTCATTATCGCCCAAAAAGGCCTGCCATTCGGAGCCATTTTGGCGCCACTTGGGTGCCCAGAGGGTATAAAAATCGCCCTCGGTCAGCGAGAGCTTTACAGGTACAATTGCGCGGGTGCTCATGGCGTTTTAGTCTACCCAACGCCCTAAGCAGCGCGCGAGAGCGCACCGGCCTTAGGCCGTCGGGCGCCAAAAGCCTTTGAATTGCATGCCCATATTCGTGGTGCGCAGCGGGTTGGTTTGCACCGGATCACCGGCCTCCACGATTTCGCCATTGCCGGAATACATTGCCACGTGCCCGTCCCATACCACCAGGTCACCGGGCTGCAATTGATCCGCACTGACCTGCTGACCAACCGCCTGCTGGTCCGCCGTGCGCGGCAAGTCCACTCCGGCCTGTGAATATGCCCATTGGGTAAGGCCCGAGCAATCGAAGCCACCGTTTCCGGTGCCACCCCATACGTAGGGCTGGCCCACTTGGCTCTTCGCCGCGGCGACCGCGGCCTGCCCGGCGGCCGAACCACCCTCGGCAGAGGGCTCTGGTGCCGGCGGGGGAGAAGGCGCGTCGTGTGCGGCAGCATCGGCGCCAGCCCCCTCGCCCGCCGCAGATTGTGCAGGAAGAGCGGTGGCTTGCTGGGCGCCGGTGGGGCTTACGGGGGCGTCGGCAAGCGCGGAGTGCACCGGCCGCTGCGCTACCGGCTGCAAGGACTGAGCGGCCACGTTGAGATCACCCATCAGGCGCTGCACGCGGGCAGAGGCCATTCCCAGGTGCTGGGAGATAAGCGCGTGCAGCTGAGCCAGAGCGGCGGCACGCGCCGACGGATCCAGGGATAGGAGACCCAGCGCGGTGGGCAGGGCCTGGCGCACCAGCTGCGTGGCGATGCCCACCAGATCCCGGATGGTGCCCGCTACCAAGGTGCGGGCCTGGCCGAGCGCGGCAGAGATGGTTGCATTATCGAGATCGATATTTTTCGCCGACTCGAGTAGGGGAGCGGGATTGCCATGGGCGATGGCGGCTAAAGGCTCGGCGGCGGAAAGATCCGGCACGCGAGGAAGCTCAACCTCCGGAAGCTGCGCCGGTTGCATGGTGGCAATCTGCTTAAGCGCGGTATCGAGCATCTACATCGCCGCCCCAAGGTGCTGGCCTAGCGAGGCATCGGTGTCTTCTGCCTCGCGCGACATCTGGAAACCGGACTGGGCAACCTGCCCCATATCGCTGCGCAGCACGCTCATGCGCGCGCCCACATTATCGAGCGCGGCATGCACCGCCTCATTGAAAGCGGTGAATGCGGAATCTTCAGGCAAAACGGGGTGGGGCGGATTCTCCCCTTGGGACTGGGCGTGCAGGTCGCGGGCGAGGTGGCGGGCATAGTCAGTATCGATCGTGAAAGGTCTCATGCCCTATTGGACTGCCCAATGGCCCATTTGGTTCCCAAAAAGTTTAAAGTGGTGGTCATGGACATCCACGTAGTAGACCACCCGCTTGCCGCCTCCCGCCTTACCCTCATGCGCGATGCGCGCAGCGATAACTCCGCCTTCCGCGCCGCCTTGAAAGACTTGGGCGCCATGCTTGTCTATGAAGCATCCCGCGGTCTTGCGGTGGAGAACTTCGACTGCGCTACCCCGGTTTCTACCGCTCAGGGCACCCGCCTGCAGGACCCGCCTATCATCGTGCCGATCATCCGCGCCGGGCTCGGCATGGTGGACCCGGCCCTGTCCATGATTCCGGATGCACAGGTCGGCTTCATAGGCATGGCGCGCAACGAAGAGACGCACGAGCCAGTGCCGTACCTGGAAGCACTGCCGGAGGACCTGACCGGCCGCACGGTGTTCGTGGTGGATCCGATGCTGGCCACCGGCGGTTCCCTGCTGCACGCTTTGCGCCTGCTTGCCGGCCGCGGCGCCACCGATATCACCGCCATTTGCATGGTCTCGGCGCAGCCGGGTGTGGATGCGCTGGCAGAATCCGATCTGTCGGTGCGCCTAGTCACCGCCGCTATCGATCCTTCGCTCAACGAGGATGCTTATATCGTGCCGGGCTTGGGCGATGCCGGCGACCGCCTTTACGGTCCGCGCAATATCGACCTTTAAGGTAATCTTCTCCCTGGAAAGGCGACCGCGCTTTCCAGGGGGGGGAGAATATGAGTTTCATTCATCTAATGTGGTCGAGCTACGGCCACGGATTTTCGCAACAATTGCGGCGGGTGCGAAAGCGTCGGGGGATTTCGCAGCAGGCGCTGGCGGAGATTTCTGGGGTTTCCCGCAGCCAAATTTCCAATCTGGAGCGCAACGAGAATGGCGTGCACGCCATGGCCGATCCGCAGCTGTCTACGGTATATAAGCTGGCCTTGGCCCTAGAAATCCCGCCGGCGGTGCTGCTGCCGGCCGGCGGGGACGTGGTGGAGGGGCATTTGACCGATTCCGCGGTGGCCGCCGCCGAGGACGTCGCGCCCTTCCCACAAGGCTATGTGGACCGGCGTCGGTTTGCCGCCACGTGGAATGGCGCCTTGAGCTAGAGCACCCCGCATCACCACCTGAGTTACTGAACCGCATGGTCTAGTTGTAGACTTTGCACCCAGACGTATTTCAACGATAGGGAAGGCACGCGGATGATCTCGGAATTCATCAACGAGTGGTTCAATGCCCACCGTGCGGAGGTCATCGCGTGGCGGCGCCATATCCACCGCCACCCGGAAACCGCGAACCAAGAGGTAGAAACCACCAACTTTCTCGCCTCTATCCTGCAGGACTATGGTCTGGAGCCACAGCGCTTCCCACAGACCGGTCTCATGGTCGACATCGGCCCCGATACGGAGCTAGGCCGGCTGGCCTTCCGCGCGGATATTGATGCCCTGCCAGTCACCGAGGTCACCGGCCTGGAATATACCTCTGAGGTGCCCGGCAAGATGCATGCTTGCGGCCACGATGTGCATACGACCGTGGCGCTCGGCCTGGCCTGCGCGTTGGCGGATTTTCAGCGCGTCCACGACCTGCCGCTGGGAATTCGCGTCATCTTCCAGCCGGCCGAAGAGGTGTGGGTAGGCGGTGCGACCGACGTCATTGAATGGGGCGCGCTGGAAGGTGTGCATTCCATTTTTGCCATCCACGCCGAGCCCAAGCTGCGCGTGGGGCGCATCGGTATCCGCGCCGGGGCTATCACTTCTGCTACCGACGTGGTGGAGCTCAATATCAAGGGCCCAGGCGGGCATACCTCCCGGCCGCACCTGTCGGCCGACGTTGTGTATGCCCTAGGAAAGGTCATTACCGAACTGCCTGCGCTGCTCTCGCGCCGCGTTGACCCGCGCACCGGTACCGTTTTGGTCTTTGGCCAGGTCAATTCCGGCTACGCCCCGAACGCCATTCCCGAGACCGGCAGCCTAACCGGCACCATGCGCACGGCTGATATTGGCATCTGGCGCGATATGCAAAGCCTCTTTACCGAGCTGGTGGAACAAATCCTCGCGCCGGTCGGCGTAGAGCACGAGCTGACCTACAACCGCGGCGTTCCGCCGGTGCTTAACGACGACGTCGCAACCGCCCTGCTTGCCTCCGCAGCCCAATCCATCGATCCGCAGGCCGTGGTTCAAGCCCCGCAGTCCTCCGGTGGCGAAGACTTTTCTTGGTACCTGGAAAAGGTCCCTGGTTCCATGGCGCGGCTGGGCTGCTGGTCCGGCGAAGGCGAGCAGCATGACTTGCACATGGGCGATCTTATCGTCGACGAGAGGGCCATCGGCGTGGGCATCAAACTCTTTGGCGCCGTGGTTGAGCAGTTCATAGGGGAGAATGCGGAGACAGACTAACGCGCTTTAAGGTCCTACACGTTAGACTCGTAAGCGACTTTTAAAGTGGAGCCGATAAAGGAGCATGTGCGTGTTGAACCAGACCAAGCGAATCGTCATCATCGGCGGCGGCCCAGCCGGCTATGAGGCAGCGTTGGCAGGTGCTAAATATGGTGCAGAAATCACCATTATTGAAGACCAAGGCATGGGCGGCAACAGCGTTATCTTGGACTGTGTTCCTTCCAAGTCCTTCATCGCTGGTGCCAATATTAAAACCGACCTGCGCCGTGCCGAGGATATGAAGCTCAACGAAGGCATTGGCCAAGCCGACCTATCCCTAACCGCGCTGAATAAGCGTGTGCAGGACCTAGCAAGCAAGCAGTCCTCCGATATCCGTGCCACCGTGGAATCCCTAGGAGCCCGCGTTATCGATGGCCGCGGTTACTTCCCAGAAGATCAGGAGGCCGATGCCTTCGGCGGCCACAAGGTTACCGCCGTATTTAACGAGGACGGCCACGAGGAAACCATTAACGCAGATCTTGTCTTGGTAGCCACCGGCGCCACCCCTCGTATTCTCCCCGGCGCTCAGCCGGATGGCGAGCGCATCCTTACCTGGCAGCAGGTCTATAACCTCACCGAACTTCCTGAACACCTCATCGTCGTCGGTTCCGGCGTGACCGGCGCCGAGTTCGTCTCCGCCTTTGCAGAGCTGGGCGTGAAGGTCACCATGGTTGCCTCCCGTGACCGCATTTTGCCGCATGACGACGCCGATGCGGCCGACGTCCTCGAGACCGTGCTGAGCGAGCGCGGCGTGGAACTGGAAAAGAACTGCCGCGTGGAAACCGTCAATCGCACCGAGGACGGCAACGTCCTGGTCACCACGCAGGACGGCCGCGAAATTACCGGTTCCCATGTCATTATGTCTATCGGCTCCATCCCGAATACTCAGGACCTCAAGCTGGAGAACGTCGGCGTGGAAACCGCCAAGTCCGGCCACATTCAGGTCGATCGCGTCTCCCGCACCAATATCGCCGGCATCTATGCCGCTGGTGACTGCTCTGACCTCTTCCCGCTGGCTTCCGTCGCCGCAATGCAGGGCCGCGTGGCCATGTACCACGCCTTGGGTGAGGGCGTTTCTCCGCTGCGCCTGAAGACCGTGGCCAACGCTGTCTTCACCCGTCCGGAAATCGCCGCTGTAGGCTTTACCCAGGCCGAAATCGAGGCCGGTGAGGTCGCCGCCCGCACCATCACCATGCCGCTAAAGACCAACCCACGCGCCAAGATGCGCTCGCTACAGCACGGCTTTGTCAAGCTCTTCTGCCGCGCGACCTCCGGCCGCGTTATCGGCGGCGTCATCGTCGCGCCGACCGCCTCCGAGCTCATCCTGCCCATCGCTATGGCCGTGACCAACCAGCTCACCGTAAACCAGCTAGCTGATTCCTTCGCCGTGTACCCGTCTCTGTCTGGCACCATCACCGAGGCTGCTCGACGCCTCGTGGCTCACGACGACCTGGAGTAAGCGACCTTTTCCTTTCTTTTGCGCCCGCCTTTGGTAACCAGCTTAGGGTGGGCGCTTTTGCATGCGTTGCTAAAAGGTGGAGTAGGAATGCTCGGCGGTGCGATTGAGTGAAACCTGGATGGGGCGATCTGCTTGAGGAAGAGCACGCTGGGGACAATGCTCGCGCGGGCAAGCGGTACAACCAGGGCCGATAGGGGTCGCGGCGGATATGTCTAGATTAAGAGCATCGGCGTAGACGATGCGGTCGGCCTCAGAGATATCGCAGCCTAAGCCCACGGCGAATTCCTTGCGAGGGGTTCCCCAAGATTTTGCGGTTCCTTGCACAAAGCGACCTATCCACAGGTAGGCGTGGTCGTCTGGCATGGCGGCTACTTGGCGGGTGATGCGGTTGGGCGTTTCAAAGGCGCGGTGAACTACCCACAGCGGGCAAGAACCGCCCGAGCGGGCGAAGTGGAATGCGGTGGAGGATTGGCGCTTGGAGATATTCCCAGCGCGGTCGGTGCGGATGAAGGAAAAGGGCACGCCGTTAAGGCCTGGGCGCTGGAGGGTAGCCAAGCGTTGCGCGGTGGTTTCGAAACCGGTGCCAAAGTAGTTGCACAAAAGGTCGATATCGTAGCGGGTTTCCTCAGCCATCGATAGGAACGGTTGGTAGGGCATGGTGACCGCGGCGGCGAAGTATTGCGCGAGCCCTAAAGTAGCTAATTCTTGGGCCTCGCCCGCCGGAAGTTCGGACACGAGGTTATCGCAGACATCGCGGTAGGCAAGCAGGCAATATTGGAGCGCCATTTCAAAGACTAGCTGGGCTTCGGAGAGGCCGTCGCGAAGCGCAAGCTCCCGGGTATCAGGGTTGAAGCTGCGGCGTGGGCCCGGCCGGGAAAAGCGGACACTAACGCCGAGGTCTTCGTGCATGCGGGAAGCTAAGCGGCCGCGGCGTAACACCCGGTCACCGAGCTGGCCGGCGAGCTCTTCTGCCAGCACATCGAGCTCGTGGATGTAGTTATGGGCGTCGTAGAAAAAATCTCGCACGAGCTCAAAGGGGGAGCGCTCGCGCGCCGGGGCGCGGGTGGCGACATCGACGAAGCGGGGCATGAGCTCCGGAAAGCGCGAGGCGAGGTCGGTCAAGGAGTCTTCGGTGGCCTCGGGAAAGATCCGGCGCAGGTCGGTAATGGTGCGCGCATCGCGGTCGTTCGCAAAATAGCCGGGGTCCAAGTTAAAACGCTGAGCTAGTTGCATAAGCACGGTGACGGTAAGCGGACGCTGATCATTTTCGAGCTGGTTGAGGTAGCTGGTGGAAAGCCCCAACTGCTTGGCCATCGCTACCTGTGTGAGTCCCCGTTGCTTGCGCAGTGCATGGATTCGTGCCCCCGCATAATGCTTGGTCATCGGTTACTGTGCCGCCTTTCGCCGTTATGAGCAGTAGAAACCACAAACTTTGCAGATTTCACTGACTCATTCCGCTAGATTACACACACCCTACTTATAGCGCGGGGCACATTCAAGCATTTAGTGTGATCTACAACGCATTGCAGAGTGAAGGAGGCTCACATCTAGTGAAGAACCACGAGGTTAGAACCCATAAATCCGCCGAGGATTTCCCCAATGAGGAGCACCTGGCGTACAAGGTGGCAGAAGTAGCCGCGGATCCCGTAGAGGTTCCCGCCGAGACCACCGACATGATCATCAACCGCATCATTGATAATGCGGCCGTGGCCATGGCTTCCGTGGCACGCGGTCCCGTAACCTCCGCCCGCGTCATGGCCCAGGCGCACTCGGTAAGTAAGGGAGGGGCCACCGTATTTGGCGTGGATGGTGCCTACTCGGCCGAATGGGCTACGCTTGCCAACGGCACAGCGGTTCGTGAGCTGGACTATCACGATACCTTCCTCGCCGCCGAATACTCGCACCCCGGGGATAATATCCCACCGCTGCTTGCTACCGCGCAGCACAAGGGCCTTAGTGGCCGTGATCTTATTCGCGGCATCGCTACCGGCTATGAAATCCAGGTCAACCTCGTTAAGGGAATCTGCTTGCACGAGCACAAGATTGACCACGTGGCACACCTCGGTCCCTCCGTAGCCGCCGGCATCGGCACCATGCTTGGACTAGATAAGGACACCATCTACCAGGCGGTGGGCCAGGCGCTGCACACCACTACCGCCACCCGGCAATCCCGTAAGGGTCTGATTTCCTCTTGGAAGGCCTATGCACCGGCCTTCGCGGGAAAGATGGCCATTGAATCCGTTGACCGCACGATGCGCGGCGAAGGTGCACCGGCGCCCATTTGGGAAGGCGAGGATGGATTCATCGCGTGGATGCTGCATTCGCCAGAGCGCACCTACACGGTCCCTTTGCCAGAACCTGGCGAGGAAAAGCGCGCCATCTTGGATACCTATACCAAGGAACACTCGGCCGAATACCAGGCCCAAGCGCCCATCGATATGGCCTTTGCGCTAAAGAAAACCTTGGCAGAAAAGGACTTGAAGACTGCGGACATCGAGTCCATCGTTCTGCACACCTCGCACCACACGCACTATGTCATCGGTACCGGTGCCAATGATCCACAAAAGATGGATCCCTCCGCCTCCCGCGAGACGCTGGATCACTCCATCATGTACATCTTTGCCGTAGCCCTCGAAGATGGCGAATGGGACCACGAGGCTTCCTACGCGCCCGAGCGAGCCAACCGCCCAGAAACCATCGAGCTATGGCACAAGATTTCCACTGTCGAAGACCCCGAGTGGACCCGCCGCTATCACTCTAATGACCTGTCTGAAAAGGCCTTCGGCGGCAAGGCGGTAATCACCTTCAAAGACGGCACCGTGGTAGAAGATGAACGCGCCGTTGCTGATGCCCACCCGCTTGGTGCCCGCCCCTTTGCGCGCGAGCAATACATAGAGAAGTTCAGAAAACTCGCAAACGGCATCGTGGACGAAGCCGAACAAGAGCGTTTCCTCAACGCCGTCCAAAACTTGGAAAATCTCACTGACCTTACCGAGCTAAACGTGCGGGTGACCGATGCTCACCTCGCCGCCGCACCCCAGAAACCGGAAGGAATCTTCTAATGGCTGGACTATTTGGCTCTTTGAAAACTCCCGCGGAAAAGCGCCAGCAATTCCGCGCCGACCTTGAATCCGGCACCATTACCCGATTGCCGGGCGCGTTCAATCCCCTGACCGCGCGCCTAATCCAGGATATCGGCGGTTTCGGCGGTGTTTATGTCTCCGGCGCGGTGCTGGCTAATGATCTGGGCCTTCCCGATATTGGCCTGACCACTTTGACTGAGGTGGCACAGCGCTCTGGCCAGATTGCTCGTGCGACGGATTTGCCCGTGCTTGTCGACGCCGACACTGGCTTCGGCGAACCCATGTCCGCCGCCCGCACCATCGCCGCACTCGAGGACGCTGGACTTGCCGGCTGCCACCTAGAGGATCAGGTCAACCCGAAGCGCTGTGGGCACCTCGATGGCAAAGAAGTAGTGGACAAGGACATCATGGTCCGCCGCATTAGCGCCGCGGTTAACGAGCGGCGCGACCCGAACTTCATTATCTGTGCCCGTACTGATGCCGCAGGAGTAAACGGCATCGACGATGCTATCGACCGTGCAAAGGCTTACGCCGATGCTGGTGCGGACCTTATTTTCACTGAGGCGTTGTACCAGCCAGCAGACTTTGAAAAATTCCGCGCCGCTGTCGACACACCGTTGCTGGCAAATATGACCGAATTCGGCAAAACCGAGCTGCTCTCGGCGCAACAGCTAGAAGACCTTGGCTATAACGCAGTCATCTGGCCTGTCTCCACCTTCCGCGTGGCTATGGGCGCCACCGAGGATTTCCTGCGTGATTTGCAGGAAACCGGGATTCAAACCGATTGGCTCGAGCGTATGCAACACCGTTCCCGTCTTTATGAACTGGTGCGCTACGAGGAATACAACGACTTCGATAAATCCGTATTTACCTACTCCAAAGACACCTACCAGCCCACTTTCGAAAGCTAAGGAGAATTTACACCATGTCCGATAAGAATCAGACCCCCGAAATCCGCAAGGGCCTGTATGGCGTCGTCGTCGATGAGACTGCCGTGTCCAAGGTCGTTCCTGAGACCAACTCGCTGACCTACCGCGGCTATCCCGTCCAAGAGCTTGCCCGCTATTGCTCCTTCGAGGAAGTGGCCTATCTGCTGTGGAACGGCAAACTGCCAGGCCAAGAATCGCTTATCCGATTTTCTGCCCGCGAGAAGGCCCTGCGGCACCTAGAGCGCCACGTCATCGACCTCATCATGTCCATGCCGCTATCGTGCCACCCAATGGATGTACTGCGTACCGCCATTTCCTATATCGGTTCCCAGGACCCAGAGGAATACACCAAGGATTCCGAGCACATCCGTCGCACCGCGCTGGAGCTTATGGCCAAGATTCCCACCATCATTGCGCTTGATATCCGGCGCCGCCGCGGCGAAGGCTACATCCAACCCTCCCGCAAGAAGGGCTTTGCGGAGAACTTCCTCTGGATGGTCTTCGGTGATGAGGAAGGCTCCCCAGCTACCAACCGCGCCGATATCGAGGCCTTTGATAAGTCCCTCATCCTCTACGCTGAGCACTCTTTTAACGCTTCCACCTTCGCTGCCCGCGTGGTGACCTCCACCATGTCCGATACTTATTCCGCCATCGTCGCGGCCATCGGCGCGCTCAAAGGGCCTCTGCATGGCGGTGCCAACGAGGCCGTGATGAAAAACTTCCTGGAGGTTGCCGATCCTGCCAAGGCAGAAGAGTGGACCAAGAAGAAGCTGGCTAACAAGGAATTGGTCATGGGATTTGGTCACCGCGTCTACAAAAACGGCGACTCCCGCGTGCCAACAATGGAGGCAGCGTTTAAGGAGCTGGCCGAACAGCACGACCAGACCCAGTGGGTTGAGATGTATGACGTCATGGCCAAGACGATGGAGGAAAACACCTCCATCAAGATCAAGCCCAACCTCGACTTCCCGGCTGGACCTGCCTATCATATCCTGGGCTTTGACATTGAATTCTTCACACCAATCTTTGTCATGGCCCGCATCACCGGTTGGACTGCGCACATCGTAGAGCAGAACGAGAATAACTCGCTTATCCGCCCGCTATCCGCTTATAACGGCGAGGAGCAGCGTTCGGTCCCGCCGAAGTCCTTCTAAAACTCACAAGCTCCCCCTCCTCCAGAGACAATTTTCATTCTCGGGGTGGGGGAGTAGCCGTTTTCCACGGATAGTCTAAGGCTGGACTCGCCGCGCTAACTGATGCATCACCAGTGAGAAAACGATGACAGTCAAAGCCGAGAAGAAGAATAAACCTGGCCAAGGGGCGCCGATGTGGACAGTCCCTAGGCTATCAATAAGAATTGCCAGCAGGAGTGCTGCTGCATAGAAGCCGACAAGGATGCCAACAATAAGCAAGAACCGGGTGAACAGAGAACGTTGTTTGGCGCTACTGACCACTAAGCCGATGAAAGTGCCGATGTATCCGGTAAGTAGGTGGCCACAAATAAAGCTTCCCAAGGTCGCGACTCGAGCGAAGAGAGGCCTGAGACCGGAACTGCCAGGAGAGATAACCCACGACGAGTACATGTCTACGCCAGCGCGTAGCGCGACATAAAATGTCAGCCAAGCAATGGCGCCGAATACGAACGCGGCTAGCCATAGGGTCGCGTGCATGCTCATCAGCCACTGCTGTGGGCGCATTCCCAGTCCACGAAGGGCCCGGTATTCAGTTGCGGTGAAGGCGCAGTAGAGGCCCCAAATGAATACGGCGAGAATTCCCCAGCCAGCAGGGTTAGCGCTAATCGTTGTTGGGTCGGTGGGCAGGAAATAAGGCACGCTCCACAGCAATGCGACGATAATGCAAACGGCGATAAAGGTCTTTGTGGCGTTGAGATTAAAGGTCTTAAGCAGTTTCATGGCTAGGACTCCTCTTGTGAGGTGCGGGTGGATTCATGGGCGCGGGAAACAAGGGAATCAATGAGCTGGCCGTCGTCAAGGTAGGAGACGGTGATTTGAGCGGCGTTCACGGTATCGTCCGGAAACGGTACCGGGGACCAAGCATTAACTTTGGTGGTCGAGCCAAGCGAGGATTGGTGGAGCGGGAGGGCGTCGGCAAGCGCGAGGGCTTGCTCGACGTCTTTGGTGCTGCCCGTGAGCACGGGGTAGTGCGGCCGTTGGGATTCAAGATCGGTGGGCTTATTGACTGTGCCGTCGTGCACGGTAATGACCTGGTCAATTAAACCTACGAGGTCTTCCGCGCGGTGCGAAGAGAGCACGAGTAGCCAATCCGGGGTGGCCGCGGCATGGGCGATGATGAGCTCTCGCAGGCGCGTGCGCGTCGGTGCGTCCAGGCCATTGAATGGTTCATCGAGGAGAGTGACCGGCGTGCGCGCCGCCAGGGCAGTGGCACAGGCAACCAGTTGGCGCTGGCCGGTGCTTAAAGAGCGGTTCTTGCTGCGCTTATCGACGCCCATCTTATCCAACAGTTCCTCCGCATGCCCCACGTCGAATCCCTCACGTACGTGCTCCGCGGCGCGCAGGTGCTGGCGCACGGTGGAACCGGCGAGCAAAATATCGGCGCCGGTGCGCGCTATCGCCACCTGCGAGGTATCGATGCTGCCCTTGGCAGGCAGGAACCCTGCTACCGTGCGCAGGAGCGTGGTCTTGCCCGCGCCATTGGGGCCGATAAGCCCATACATGCCGGCGTTGAGCTCCAATTGTGGCACGTGCAAGCGGCGCTTACAGCTGACATTGTGCATCTTAAGGTGCGTCATGATGGTCTCCTTCGGCTTCGATGAGGTCGGCGATGTCGCTAGCGCTTAATCCCAGCGCGGCTCCTTCTTTGAGAAGCGGAAGGATGAAGTCTTCTCTCAGGGCTTCTTGGCGTTGATGGCGAACCTTCTCGCGCGCGCCTTCGCGCACAAACATGCCCAAGCCGCGACGTTTTTCTAGCAGCCCTTCCTCAAAGAGGACGGTCAGTGCCTTTGCAGAGGTAGTGGGGTTGACGGAGTGGAAAGCTGAAAGCTCATTGGTGCTAGGGGCGCGTTCTCCCTCTGGGAGTTCGCCGGAAATAATCATGTCCCTGATTCCTCCTGCTAGTTGCTGATAAATGGGCCGGGTATCGCTCATGGTGCGGCCTCTCTAATTCGTGGCATATGACTCCCTTTCTGGTGTATGGGTTAACCACCTATGTGGGTAACCATATAACGGAAGGTACCAGCGGTCAACGGTGAGGGTAATGCGGGGCGCGGTCGCGGTGTAATAGTGGGTGTCCCCGTTGCGTAAGTTGTTGAATTAAAAGTTTGCAATATTTACAGAATCGCTGATCTCGTTATTACTGGTCGCCCTGCAGAAAACGCCACGTGGTGGCTCCGCTGCTGGTAAGTGTGGCGAATTAGGCGCAGAAAAGGGCAGACATTTGAGGGGTAGCCCTCTAAACTGAGATGCGGATCACCCAACAGGAGGCGTTGCACTGCGGCGTCTTCCGAGCTGAAAGGAACACAGAAGTGGCTAATCCCGCGCTTCCATCGTTCAAAAAGATTCTGGTAGCCAACCGTGGCGAAATCGCCGTCCGTGCATTCCGTGCTGCCTTTGAAACTGGGGCAAAGACCGTTGCGGTCTATCCCCGCGAAGATCGCAATTCTTTTCACCGCGCTTTTGCGGATGAAGCTGTGCGCATCGGCACTGAAGGTCAACCGGTTAAGGCTTACCTGAGCATCGATGAGGTCATTCGCGCAGCAAAGAAGTCCGGTGCAGATGCTATTTATCCTGGTTATGGCTTTTTATCTGAGCGCGCGGATCTCGCTAGGGCTTGTGAAGACAATGGCATCAAGTTCATTGGCCCTACCCCTAGCACCCTTGACTTGACCGGCGATAAGGCTGCCGCGGTGAACGCCGCTAAGGAAGCTGAGCTGCCGACGTTGAAGGACTCGGAGCCATCGACGGACGTCGATAAGCTGGTGGAATACTCCAAGGACTTCAACTTCCCGGTCTTTGTTAAGGCCGTCGCCGGTGGTGGCGGACGCGGCATGCGCTTCGTCGAATCCGAAGATCAATTGCGCGAGAAGGCTGCCGAGGCTTCCCGTGAAGCAGAGGCAGCCTTCGGTGATGGCAGTGTGTATCTTGAGACTGCGGTCATTAAGCCACAACACATTGAGGTCCAGATTCTGGGCGATAGCCAGGGCAACGTCATTCACCTCTTTGAGCGTGATTGCTCCGTTCAGCGCCGTCACCAGAAGGTAGTGGAGATAGCCCCAGCGCCGACGCTAGACCCAGAGCTGCGTGACCGCATCTGTGCTGACGCAGTGAAGTTCTGTGAGCACATCAACTACGAGGGTGCGGGTACCGTGGAATTCCTCGTCGATGAGCGCGGCAACCACGTCTTCATCGAGATGAACCCGCGTGTGCAGGTGGAGCACACCGTGACCGAGGAAATCACCGGCGTAGATATCGTCAAGGCCCAGATGAACATCGCGGCCGGCGCATCGCTGGAAGATATTCACCTCGCCCAAGACAAGATTTCCATCACCGGTTCTGCTCTGCAGTGCCGCATCACCACCGAGGACCCAAATAACGGTTTCCGCCCCGATACCGGCACGCTAACCGCCTACCGTTCGCCGGGCGGCGCCGGCGTGCGCCTGGACGGTGCAACGTCCGTGGGCGCAGAGGTTTCGCCCAACTTCGACTCCCTGTTGGTGAAGATGACCTGCCGCGGCGTCAACTTTGAGCAGGCCGTGCAGCGCGCCCAGCGTGCGCTGAACGAGTTCCATGTCTCTGGCGTGGCCACCAATATTGGATTCCTGCGTGCCTTGCTGCGCGAGCCGGACTTCACCAAGACGCGCGTGAACACGGGCTTCATTAGTGATCATCCGGACCTGCTCAAGGCTCCACCGGCAGTCGACGAATCCGGTCGCATCCTCGAGTACATCGCGGAGACCACCGTCAATAAGCCCAACGGTACGCGCCCAACGGCGCTGCGCCCCTTTGATAAGCTCCCCGAGCTGGACCTTTCCGAGCCGCTACCACGCGGTTCGCGTGATGATCTGCTCGAGTTTGGACCACAGAAGTGGGCAGAAAAGATCCGCCAGCAGAATGCGCTGATGGTTACGGATACCACCTTCCGCGACGCCCACCAGTCCCTGCTGGCCACCCGCGTGCGTAGTACCGCCCTGGTTTCTGCGGCCGAGGCTGTTGCGCGCATGACCCCGAACCTGTTCTCGGTCGAGGCATGGGGTGGTGCGACTTATGACGTCGCCATGCGCTTCCTCCACGAGGACCCTTGGGTCCGCCTGGACATGCTGCGCGAGGCTATGCCAAACCAGAACATCCAGATGCTCCTGCGCGGACGCAATACTGTGGGCTATACCCCGTACCCGGATTCGGTCTGCCGCGGCTTCGTACAAGAAGCAGCCAAGTCCGGCGTGGACGTCTTCCGTATCTTTGATGCTCTTAACGACGTCTCCCAGATGCGCCCCGCCATCGATGCTGTCCTCGAGACCAATACCACCGTTGCCGAGGTGGCCATGGCGTACTCCGGTGATCTTTCGTCGCCGAAGGAGAACCTGTACACGCTGGATTACTACCTCAAGCTGGCCGAGCAGATTGTAGAGTCGGGAGCCCATATCCTTGCCATCAAGGATATGGCCGGTCTGCTACGCCCTGAGGCCGCTTCCAAGCTGGTTATGGCGCTGCGCAAGGAATTCGACCTGCCGGTGCACGTGCACACGCACGATACCGCCGGTGGCCAGATGGCTACCTACTATGCGGCTGCGCTCTCCGGTGCCGACATTGTCGATGGCGCCTCCGCTCCGCTGGCCGGTACCACCTCGCAGCCATCACTATCCGCCCTTATTGCAGCGTTCTCCCAGTCCAAGCGCGATACCGGTATCGACCTGCAGGCTGTATCGGATCTCGAGCCGTATTGGGAAGCCGTGCGACAGCTCTACGCCCCGTTTGAAAACGGCATCCCTGGACCGACCGGTCGCGTATACAAGCACGAGATCCCAGGCGGTCAGCTGTCCAACCTGCGTGCCCAGGCCGTTGCCCTCGGCTTGGCGGACCGCTTCGAGGTCATCGAGGACACCTATGCAGCAGTCAATGAGATGCTGGGCCGTCCGACCAAGGTCACCCCATCCTCCAAGGTTGTGGGCGACCTAGCCCTTCACCTTGTCGGCGCAGGCGTAGACCCTGATGACTTCGCTGCCAACCCGACCAAGTTCGATATTCCGGACTCGGTCAACCAGTTCCTCCGCGGCCAGCTCGGTACTCCTCCGGGCGGTTGGCCGGAGCTGCGCGATAAGGTGCTCGATGGCCGCGAAGAAACCGGCGCCAAGGTGAGCGAGGTTCCTGCGGAAGAACAGTCGCATCTGGAATCCGATAACTCGGATGAGCGCCGCGCCAGCCTGAACCGCCTCCTGTTCCCGAAGCAGTTCGAGGAGTTCAACGAGTTCCGCCGCAAGTACGGCAACACTGAGGCACTGACGGATACCACCTTCTTCTACGGCCTTACCGAAGGCGAAGAAAAGGTCGTCCACTACTTCCCAGAAGGCTCTACCGATCGCGCCGACCTCAAGCAGGTCGTGGTACGCCTCGACGCCGTAGGTGAACCGGACGAGAAGGGTATGCGCAACGTGGTTCTCAACGTCAACGGCCAGATTCGCCCGATGAAGGTCCGCGATGAGAACGCCGAGTCCACTGTCGCCACCGTAGAAAAGGCCGACCCCTCCAACGAGGGCCACGTTGCCGCACCATTTGCTGGCGTGGTTAACCCCACTGCCAAGCCGGGCGACGAGGTGAAGGCAGGCGACCAGATCGCCGTCATTGAGGCGATGAAGATGGAAGCATCGATCTCCGCCACCAAGGATGGCGTGGTCGAGCGCGTCGCCATCGGCCAAGCTACCAAGGTTGAAGGCGGCGACCTCATCGCCGTCATCAACTAACTGACGCACACCAGCGCCCCGCTTCCTTCGCGCAATCCTCTAGGAAGCGGGGCGCTGTGGTATCTAACTGTGGTAAAAATCAACGATTTCGCCCATCCAAATGACCACAACCGTCGACGAATTCGGTGTTTTAGATGGACGAAATCGTTGATTCGCGATGATAGTGGAGGTTTGCCTTAGTTAAGGATGAGGGGCAGTGCCACCGAACCGACCAAGATGAGTACTGAGAGGCTGAGAATGACTTTGGCCTGCCACCGGGCGTAATTAAAGGACATTCCCGTCCCGAAACGCTTGTCTACCAGTACCGCCGGATCATCCGGGTTGTAATACATCACACCCCATTTATAGAGGTGGTCATTGTCCGGTGATTCTTTATCTTCATCGGGAAAGCGAATGCCGCGCAACTGCTCGGATATCTGGGATTGCTTGTAGAGAATAAATACAACTAGGCCGATGCTGCCACCAATGGCGAGAATAAGCATTGTGATGAACGCGGCGCCGGTGAAGCGTTGATAATGCGGGATAGAGCTAGTTACTTGTATGAATGCCATCCCGACGCTGATGAGCAGAGTAAGGACACCCGTTCCGGTGTTCGTCACAGCGAGGTTTGCTTCGTTGCGCAAACGAGCTTTAATGGTGCGCTCAGAGCGTGGGGATACCTCACTATGCGCGATAAAAGAGCAGACAATAGCAAATAGGCCCAGCATTGCTAAAGCGACAAATGAGGTGGAAAACACGCTCCTTATTGATTTGTCGCTCCAGTTGTCCACCTCCATGGATTCATTCCAGTGCACGGGAACAGGGTCCGGAATGGCAGACCAGTGGGAAGCGACGATTATGGCACCGGCCGCGATAGCCAGCAGTGAGGAGAGCATAGTTATCCACGGAAAAGTCGGCGTGGGGATGCCGTGGAATTCGGGCGTGCCAATGGATCTACGGGAGACACGGGCAGCGATGCTGGTTTCAACCTCATCGAACCAGCCGCCCGCCTTTTTAGCGGCTATGATGCGGCGACGTTGGGAGATGTAGGACCACAAGCCACCGAGTGTCACCACGAGTGAAGGCACGGCGGCTAATAGTGGCAGTTTCCAGGCAAAGAGGGACAGGACCGTTGCCACGATGCCGCAGCTCCACGTACGTATCTTGAATCCGGCGAGCGCAGAGGCAACTGCAGGATCGGAAAGGTAGGTCTTCGGCACGCGCACGCCGAGCGGTGTACTGGGCGAGGCCAGGGAAGGCGTTTGGGCCATAATCCAAGTGATAACGAGGGTGGTGGTGGCCAATAAAAGTGTGAAAATCATGACGATACTTCCAGGTCATTAAGGGTGGAGTTGAGTCGAGCGTGGAGCTCATCCGGACTAAATCCCTGTGCGCGGGCGAGTGCGACCACGCGGTTTAATTGCTCATCCAGTTGTTTTTCTTGTGCGGCGGTGCGAGCACCAGGCCTGACGATGGATCCGGAGCGGCCGGCGGTTTCTACGAGGCCATCGGAAACCAAGAGGTCGTATGCCTTCTTCACAGTGGCAGGGTTGATGCCTATATCCTTGGCAACGCGGCGGACGGGATCTAGCTTGTCGCCATCAGATAGCTGGCCGCGAGCGATAGCCACGACGATTTCATCGTGAATTTGTTGGAAGACGGGGACGCCAGACTCGGGGTTGAGGTTAATAAACATCTGTCACCTCCAATCTTTATTCTGTATTATTTATAGTAACACAAACTGTGTTATGTGAAGTAATACAGAATCAACCTCAAAAGAAATCCCCAGGTATGTGCAACTTATTGAAGTGACGTACCTGGGGAAAGTGCAGGGCGACTAGAAAAAGAGGATCACAGCTATGGCCGCAATGCCGAAGCCACCGCGCAGGAAGTAACTGAAGACCTCGGGGGAGAATGAAGCACCGAAGCCACCGGTGTCGATGATGCTCATAGTGGTCACGCGTGCGGGGCGGGAGCGCTTAAAGGCGGCGTAGGTAAGGCCCAAACAACACGCTGCGAGCGTGAACAGGGATAGCTTCCATACGGCGGCGATGAAGGCCGTGCCAAGAACAGCAGCACCTGCGGAAGCAGCCAGCGGCAGTCCCCAGTCGGGCCAGGCACCATCGATGATGCGGCCGAAGGAGGCAGCGCGGCCGGTAGCGGCACCGACAATGGTCCATGCGGTAGCGAATCCAATGAGCCCGAGACTGCCAAGCTGTGGTGCTAGCCCTAGGGTGAGTCCCATGACGGCGACCGCACCGAGCGGAATGTACCACCTGCGATACAGGCGCCGGGCAAAGAAGAGACTGAGCGAAGCCGTGGCACGCGAACACGGGCACAGGCGTGCGGATTGGGAGGCGATGGCATCGGCAGAAACCTCAGAATCCAGTAGCCCAAAGGAGGACGAGCCGATGGCACGGGTACGGCCCGCGCGGAGGAGCGAGGCGAGATCGAAGGACCGCCAGCCGATGACAAACCGCAGCAGAGGAAGGGCTATCGCCGCATAGAGCGGAAGGTGCAGTGACGTGCACAGGGCTAGGCCGAGGAGGCTTACCCCAGCGATCTGGGCAATGGACAGCTTATCGACGCCCCGCATGCGCCCCCGCGGTCTATCCGCATAGACCCAACGCCCGAGCGAAAGGCTGCGCAGCGGATAGAGCGCCTCGAGGAGGACGATGAGGGCGAGGGAGCCGAACGCAGCGCCAGTGGTCGCGGTGGCAGGGAAGGAGGCAGCCGTGCGCTGTGCTAGCGAAGGCAGAAGCGCTGCAGCATTGTTCCAGGCGTAGACGCTGACGCTCGCGATAAGTGCCGCGATAAAGGCGTAATAGATCGCTGAGGAGGCTGTGGAAAGAAGTTTCATGAGATCTCCACCACTTCGTCGCAGGCATTGAAGATGACGTGGGAATGGGAAGCGAGCACCACACAGCGGCCATCGGCTGCGAGGTGCCGCAGCTCCTCGGCCAAGAAAGAGGTCCAAGTGTGGTCGAGGTGGCGCTCGGGTTCGTCGATAAGCAGGGCTTTGGCAGGCTGATAGAGCTGGGCGGCGAGGTAGACGCGCTGGCGCTGGCCAGAGGAAAGATCGCTGACTGCAGAACTCAGGATGGCTTGGTCGAGGGCCCAGAGTTCGTGGATCTCGGCAAAGTCCACGCCGGTGCGGCGGGATAGCAAACTAAAGTGCTCACCTACGGTGAGGTCGGGGAGGAAGACTGGGTCCCCGACGGAGATAACGGAACCGGCCGCCGCCGGGCTACCGGGTGCGGCGCCGTCGATAGAAACGGTGCCTTCCAGTGGGGAAAGCTCCCCGCTTAAAGTCTGTAGCAGCGTAGATTTTCCGGCACCGTTGGGGCCTCTTAGTCCGTATACGCGACCGGCATCAAACCTGCGGTTTAAGTGCCCCAAGGCGGCGGAATGTCCGTAGTCTGCATCTATTTTCAACATCGTTGCTAGGTTAGCAGACAGGCGGCTGGCCCAAGGGGGGCTAAAAGCGGCGGAAGAATTTACCTGGGGCAAGCTCCTCGAAGCCAGGTAGGGGTGTGGCCGATGAGATACCAGGAGCGGTCTGTTCTGCCGCGAGGTCGATGGCGTTGGCAATAAGCAACTCGCGGGCGGCGGGGTCATCGCTGGAAACGGCGAGCTCGGGAATGTCCTCGGGATCGAAGGGGGTGAGCCAGGCGGCGTCGTCAAGCGGGTGGGCCGAGGGATCGCCAAGGAAAGCTGGGCCTTTGTCAGCGGCGGGGTAGTAGCGCAAGAGCGCGGCGCCGCGGGGAGCCACGGTGGGATCCTCATTCGCGGACATGGGCAGGGCGATAACCCCGCCATCCACGATGGGGGACCACTCAGAGATATAAGAAGGGAAGAGGCCCGCGAGATAGTCGCGGTCCTCTTCCTTGGCCAAACGCACGCCGAGAGAAGAAGCAGTCATTCTTCCAGGCTAGCGGTGCGTGCTATTTGATTTCCAGTAGCACGCTTCCCTTGGTGGTAGCAGCGCCTGCTTCTACTGCTAGGCCGGTAACGGTGCCGGTCTTATGGGCCTTGACGGGGTTTTCCATCTTCATGGCCTCGAGCACGAGGAGGACCTCGCCCTCGGCAACCTCCTGGCCTTCTTCTACGTTGACCTTGATCACCGTACCCTGCATTGGGGAGGTAACCGCATCGCCGGATACGGCGGCCTTGGTACTGGAGCCCTTGCGCTTTTTCTTTTTACGTGGCGCGCCGTTGATGCCAAAGGAAGCAGGCAGGGCGACCTCAATGCGGCGGCCGTCGATCTCCACGGTGTGTACCTGGGATGGCTCTGCCTCTGTAGCCTCGGCATCGGTGGACTCATCGTGGGCGGGCAGCTGGTTATCCCATTCCTCTTCAATCCACTTGGTGTAGACACTGAAGTTGCCGTCTTCTGCGGTGAAAGCTGGGTCAGCAACGATCGCCTGGTCAAACGGGATAACGGTGGGCAGGCCTTCAATCTTGTACTCGGCTAGGGCGCGGGCGGATCGGCGCAGCGCGGTCTCGCGGTCTGGGCCCCAGACGATGAGCTTGGCCAGCATGGAATCGAATTGGCCGCCAATGACCGAGCCCTGAACGACGCCGGAATCCACGCGCACACCCGGACCCGCCGGCTCGGAGTATTTCACGATGGTGCCAGGCGCCGGCATGAAGTTTGCCGCGGCATCCTCGCCGTTGATGCGGAACTCGAAGGCATGGCCGCGCGGGGTGGGGTCTTCCTTCAGCGAGAGCTCGTGGCCCTCAGCGATACGGAATTGCTCGCGCACGAGATCGAGGCCGGTAGTTTCCTCGGAAACTGGGTGTTCCACCTGCAGGCGGGTATTGACCTCTAGGAAGGAAATGAGACCATCGGCGCCCACCAGGTATTCCACGGTGCCTGCGCCGTAGTAGCCGGCCTCGCGGCAGATGCGCTTGGCGGACTCGTGAATGGAGGCGCG
The DNA here is from genome assembly GCF_030229635.1 of Corynebacterium marquesiae. Classification (NCBI taxonomy): domain Bacteria; kingdom Bacillati; phylum Actinomycetota; class Actinomycetes; order Mycobacteriales; family Corynebacteriaceae; genus Corynebacterium; species Corynebacterium marquesiae. Next base: position 48,871 of record NZ_JASPII010000011.1, on the reverse strand, counting down.
CTGCTCCTCGGTGAGGAAAGGAGCCGGGGCTTCTTCGACCAGCTTTTGGAAGCGGCGCTGCAGGGAACAATCGCGCGTGCCGACGACGACTACGTTGCCGTGCTTATCCGCCAGTACCTGGGCTTCCACGTGGCGGGCGCGGTCTAGATAGCGCTCCACGAAGCACTCGCCGCGGCCGAAGGCGGAGGTTGCCTCTCGGGTAGCGGATTCAAAGAGATCGGGGATTTCCTCTGCGGAGCAGGCCACCTTCATGCCGCGGCCGCCGCCGCCAAAGGCAGCCTTGATGGCTACGGGCAGGCCGTATTCCATGGCGAAGGACTGCACCTCATCGGCGCCGGCTACCGGATCCTTAGTACCCGGGGCCATAGGGGCCTCGGCGCGCTCGGCGATGTGCCGCGCGGTAACCTTATCTCCCAAGTCACGGATGGACTCGGGAGAGGGGCCAATCCAAGTCAGGCCGGCGTCGATGACGGCCTGGGCAAAGTCGGCGTTTTCAGACAAGAAGCCATAGCCGGGGTGGATGGCATCGGCGCCGGATTTTTCTGCGGCGTCCAGAATCTTGTCAAAGACGAGGTAGGACTCGGCAGAAGTGGTGCCGCCGAGGGCAAAGGCTTCGTCGGCAAGCGAGGCAAAAGGTGCCTGGGCGTCTGGCTCGGCGTAGACGGCGACGGAGGCAATGCCAGCGTCGCGGGCCGCGCGGATCACGCGAACGGCGATCTCACCGCGGTTCGCCACGAGAACCTTAGAGATCTTTTTGGTTTCTACTGCCACGGCAGCAACCTCCTGAACACATTAGGTTGAATACGCAATCTATTCTTGCACACAAAAGCATGAGTTAATTTTCACGCACGCGAGTGGGGATGTTTTTGGGCAAAAATAAACCCACATCCCTGCCGGATATGGGTTTATGTGGCGAAACCGAAAAGTTAACGCTCAATCGGCATTTTCACCATATTACCCCACTCAGACCACGAACCATCGTAGACCTGCGTCTTTGTGAATCCCAAAAGATGCGTCAACACAAACCAGGTGTGTGCGGCCTGTGCGCCCACGTGGGAGTAGAGAATCGTTGTAGATTCAGGCTCCAACATTCCGTAATTAACCTTGAGCTCCTCGGCCGAACGGAAGCAGGAGTTGGGATAGATGGAACGGTCCCACTCGAGGTTGATGGCGCCCGGGATGTGGCCGTGGCGCATGGTGGTGCCGTAGGCGGAATCGCCATTGGGATCGTGCTCGGTGGCCTCGCCCGCAAACTCCTCTGGGGAGCGGGTATCCACGAGCGCTCCTTCGGACTCGCGCACCTGGTCTACGAAGGCACGCAGGACGGAATCATCGCGGCTTACCTCGGGGTATTCGGATGCGGGGAAGTCCGGCACCATGAAGGAAGTATCGCGTTCCTCGGCCATCCAGGCATTGCGGCCACCATCGAGCAGGCGAACATCCTTGTGGCCAAAGAGGGTAAATACCCACAGGGCGTAGGCGGCCCACCAATTGGACTTATCGCCATACAGGACAATCGTATCGTCGGCATTAATGCCCTTGTCCCGCATCAAAGCAGTGAACTCTTTGCCATCGATGAAATCGCGAGTAAGTGGGCTCAGTAGTTCCGTGCGGAAGTTGATGCGGGTGGCGGTGGGGATGTGGCCAATGTCATAGAGGAGTGAGTCTTCATCGACCTCAATGACGCGCAGGCCCTTGACGCCTAGGCGTGCGGACAGCCACGGTGCAGACACGAGGCGCTCGGGGTGTGCGTATTCCTGAAATGGGGGATAGGGATCAACGTCAGCCACTGTCCGCCTGCCTTTCCGATAAGGGTTAGTATTTCGCTCCCACCACTTTAACCCGAATTTTCCCGTGGTGATCACTCGGGGATCATTCCTGTGGTGTGCGATACAGGGCTCGGCCGGGGAAATAGGGGCGCCGGCCGGCGGGGTTAGGCAGAGGGGGCAGTTGGCCGCGCGGGGGAGGTAAAGCTGGGATAAACTACGGATATGGTGCGACAACGTGCTATGAACACCACCTAAGAAGGGAATTGCTAGTGCACAAGGCAATCGTTGTATTTGAGGTAGAGGGCGGCTCCGATAAAGGCGCAGATGGTCACCGTAAGGACACCATGCCGATCGTCAATGCGATCAAGGAACAGGGCTGGGAAGCTGAGGTTATCTACTTCCACCCAGACAAGGCGGAAGAGATCTACGCCCAGGTTTCTGAAAACTTTGATGCTTATATCTCTCGCGTGAACCCAGGCAATATCCCCGGTGGCGAGAAGGGCTACTTCGAATTGCTCACCAAGCTGGCAGACGCCGGCCTGGTAGGCATGTCCACTCCGGCGGACATGATGGCCTACGGCGCCAAAGATGCGCTGGTCAAGCTCAATGACACCCCGCTGGTGCCGGACGATACCGCCGCGTACTACGAGGTAGAAGAGCTGCATAATACTTTCCCCACCTCGCTGTCTTATGGTGAGCGGGTGCTCAAGCAAAACCGCGGTTCCACCGGTGAGGGCATCTGGCGCGTGCGCCTCGCGGACCAGGAGCTTGCCCAATCCGTGGAACCGGGCACCGCGCTCCCGCTTGACACCGCCCTGAAGTGCACCGAGGCAGTAGACAACCAGACCCATGACTATAAGCTGGGCGCCTTCATGGATTTCTGTGACCAGTACATTGAGGGCGATAACGGCATGCTGGTGGACATGCGCTTTATGCCGCGCATTGTGGAAGGTGAAATCCGTATTCTCCTCGTGGGGGATGAGCCGGTATTCATCGTGCACAAGAAGCCAGCGGAAGGCGGCGACAACTTCTCTGCCACGCTCTTCTCCGGCGCAAAGTACACCTACGATAAGCCGGAATCCTGGCCGGAACTGTTGGAGATGTTCGAGAAGGCTCGCCCCGTTATCGCAGAGAAGCTCGGCGATACCAAGGATGTTCCTTTGATCTGGACCGCGGACTTCATGCTTGACGATGCCCCCGATGGCACCGACACCTACGTTCTCGGCGAAATCAACTGCTCCTGCGTTGGCTTTACCTCCGAGCTGGACATGGGTATCCAAGAAAAGGTCGCCGCCGAGGCGATGCGTCGCGTTCAGGACGCGAACGCCTAGCGCACGCTGTATTCTGCCAAGTGGCCCCACGGGTGACCGTGGGGCCTTTTCCTACCATCCCCTAAAGCATTTTATAAGGACCAGATTATGGCTGATAATGATTTCAACTCCGACGGCTTCCCGAAGGATTTTTCTCCGCGCGATTTTTCCGAGACCCCGCAGCACCGCGCCGAGGACGCGGCGAAAAGCGCTGGGGTCACCGGCGCCTCCGAGGTGAACAAGACCAAGGAATTCGGCTCTACTGATGCCAAGGAGACGAAGTCTTTCGGCCACACCGATCAGCCTGATGAGTCTGAAAATTCGAGTGCTCTTTCCTCCCCGCAGCCGAGCGCGGAGGGCAAGTCCTCTGACTTCTGGGCCTCCTCGAAGTCCTCCACCCCAGGCGAGGGAGCTGCCTCCCGTGCGCATAATCCATTTACGGATGCGGCGTCGTCGGATGCTGCTGTGAACGGCAACCAATTCGGTTCCGCCCAGTCCGCTCACGATCAGCCGGTTTTCGGCGGTTACACCCAGCAGCAGAACACGAACCAGGGATTCGGACAGTTCCCGCCAGCAGGTGAAGCTTCTGCCGATTCCGGCCAGACTCTTGGTGATAAGAAGAGCCAGATGAGTGACACCCTCAAGGGCTTGGGCAAGAAAGACGGCCTATTGGGCGGGCTCTTTGAGTTCGAGTTTAAGCACTTCCTGACCCTCACCCATGTGAAGGAAATCTACAAGGTCGCCATGATTCTTGGTGGCATCATGTGGATCCTTCACCTTCTTGGTGCCTTCTTCTTCGCCACCGGCATGGGCATTTATGGCATTCAGGAAGATTCCGCGTCCGCCATCTTCGGAAGCATCTTTGCGTTCATCTTCCTAGCGGTACTGAGCACTGTCATCTACTACGCAATCATGGTCGCTATCAGGCTATTCCTGGAAGCCAAGGTGGCTAACGTGCGCATTGCGCAAAACACCGGCGACATCCTGGACAAGATGGACTAGCATTGTATTGCAGGCCCAGGCGATTAAATGCCGGCCTAAAAGTTAGTCGTAGGTGCCCAGCTGGTAGCTGGGAAGGTCAACCCACATTTTGTTGAATTCCTCGACTTCGCCGGATACCGGTTCGAGGGAATCGCCCTGTGCCTGCAGGCGCACGGTGTGGTGGGCGGTAATGCCCTCCGCGGTTGAGCGGCTGCGCTCTCCCCACGTGAAATCGACCTCGCTATCTGAGACTGGGGTGATGCTCTCTACCTTGTCAAAGACGGACATGTCCTTTACCGGGGCACCGTTGACATAGAGGGCTAGCCCATCAGCAATCGATGCGCCGGTGCCTGCCGGACCGTTCACATCACCCATTGAGCCGCGGAAGATGATCCAGCTAATCGTCGAGCACGGGTCATAGGAGTTATCGATATCGGCGATCCAGTAATTGAAATCGCTGCCATCATCGGCGGGCATGCGCCCAGGTGCCGTGCCAGAGGCGTAGACCTTGCGCGGATCGTTGGGGAGCTCCGTGCACTCGCTGTCCTCGCTCTTATCCTGCTGCTGCGTGGCTGACTTCTCACCCTTATCGGTGGACTCAGACGGGGAGGGGGCTGCTGCGGAAGCTGCATCGTCCCAGCCGTCGGAATCATCTTCGGCAGGTGCTTGGCTGGAAAAGACCGGCTGATGGGAGGAAGAAGAATCCTCCTGAGCACCGCAGCCGCTCAGCGCGAGCGGCACGGAAACAGTGAGCAATACGGTGGCAGAGAAGCGGCGTAGGCAGCGCGGTGTCACGGCAGGCATACGGGAACTCCAGGATTAGTCGAGGAGGGTGGCGACGGACTCTGGGTCGGCGTCGGAAAGCATCTGGCGAATGCGGTCGTATTCGTCGTCCTCGCCGATGGCCTTGGCGGCGTGGCCGAGTGCGGCGATGGCGCGCAGGACACCCTGGTTCGGCTCATGGGAGAAGGGGACAGGGCCCCAACCCTTCCAACCATTACCACGCAGGCGGTCGAGGCTGCGGTGGTAGCCCGTGCGCGCGTAGGCGTAGGCGGTGATGAAAGCGGACGGTTCAGAGCCCTCCTGCTGGTTGAGTTCCTGCTCCGCTAGGAGCGCCCACAGCAGCGGGGAATCGGGGTGGGCAACGATGCCAGCGGCCAGATCCGAGGTGGACTCTGCGCCGGGATCGGCCGGCAGCTCAATGGGCTTCGGGGCAAGCATGTCTTTCATTTCCATGCCACCCCACTGTAGCGACGCCGGCGCTCTGCTACCAGAAATCGGAGACGTTCAGATCAAAGGCATAGAGCGCGCGGCGCACCACCGGCAGCGATAGCCCGATAACGGAGGAAGGATCGCCTTCGATGCGGTCAATGAACCAGCCGCCCATTGCTTCCAAGGTGAAGGCACCGGCGCAGTGGAGAGGCTCGCCGGAGTGGGCATATGCTGCGATATCGGCCTCGCTGGCCTGGGCAAAGTGCACCGTGGTGGTGGATGTTTCCACATGGCGTTTATTGCCAAAGATGAGGCAGTGGCCGGTAAGCAGCTCGGCTGTGCGGCCGGCTTGCTGGTGCCAGCGCTCGATGGTGGCTTCCTCGGTATGGGGCTTGCCTTGTAGCTCGCCGTCGAGCAGCAGCATGGAATCGCCGCCGATGACGGGCTCGGTGGGGTAGCGCTCGGCCACCTTTTCGGCCTTGGCGGAGGCTAAGGCCGCCACGATATCGGCCGGTGGGTGGCCCGCGAGCGAGGCTTCGAGGGAGCGCTCGTCTATATCGGCCGGCTCTAAAACGGGCTCCACGCCCGCGCCGCGCAGGATAGACGCGCGCGAGGGTGATTGGGAGGCAAGGATAAGCCGCATTAGAAGTACCGCACGGTATGGAAGGCGGAGGGGTTGTAGACGCGCTGCGCGCCAAAGCGCTCGAAGCGCTCGGCAGGGTTGCCCCATTCATTGCGCTCGCCGGTAGCGCCCGAGTGCTTTGCACTCATCTGGGCCAATACGGTGCGCAGGGCCGCGAGTTCGTCCTCGGTGGGATTGCCCTTGACTACCTTGATTTCAGGTGCAGACATGTACCCTCCTAAACGGTTCCGTGCTTCTTCGGTACCTGGGCTACGGCCTTGCGCTCTAGCAGGCGCAGGCCTTCTACCAGGTAGTGGCGGGTTGCCGTTGGCTCGATAACATTATCGGCCAGCCCGCGCTCCGCTGCGGCATATGGGTGTAAGAAGAGCTCGTCCATCTCCTCTTCCTTGTCCTCCGAGCCATAGATGGCCAGGGAAGCTTGGGAGGCCTGGGTGACGGCAATTTCCGCGGTGGGCCACGCGTAGACCAAATCCGCGCCGAGGTCTTTGGCACCCATAAATACGTAGGCCGGGCCAATAGCCTTGCGGGTGATCACAGTGAGCTTGCCGACGCTCGCTTCAGCCTGCGCATAGGCAAACTTCGACGCCCTGCGCAGCAGACCGGCCTTTTCCTCTTCCGGGGTAGGCACAAAGCCTGGGGAGTCCACGAATTCCACAATGGGGGTATTGAAGGCATCGCAGGTACGCACGAAGCGTGCGGCCTTTTCTGCGGCGGCGGAATCTAGGGCGCCGGCCAGCGCCAGCGGCTGGTTGGCAACGATGCCGACGGCGCGGCCATCGATGTAGGCAAATCCGGTAAGGATGTTTTGTGCGGCCTCGGCGGATAACTCGAAGAAGGAGCCTTCATCGACGACAGCCTGGATGACATCGCTCATGTCATAGGCCTGCGCAGCCGTATCTGGGATGACGGCGTTCAAATCAAAGTCTGCGACGCTACCGGCTTCCACTCGCGGCGCCTCGGCCCGGTTATTGGCGGGGAAGTAAGCCAAAACGTCGCGCACGAGGGACAAAGCCTGCTTGTCGTCGCTGGCCACCAGGTGAGCGGTGCCGGACTCTGCGTGGGCTGCGGCGCCGCCAAAGGTCTCTGGCTCCGCACCGGCCACGTGGCTGGCGGCCTGGTGGAGAGCGGTGCCTTGGGTGACTACGAGGACATCGGCAAACGTGGGTGCGAAAGCAGCGATACCGCTGGTATTGCCCGCGACAACGGAAATCTGCGGGATGAGACCCGAAGCCTGGGAGACACGCGCCATAAGGCGGGCATATCCGGCCATGGTGACGATGCCCTCTTGCACACGCGGGCCAGTGGATTCATAGATGCCGATGATGGGCACGCCGGTCTTGATGGCGAGGTCATAAATCTTGGTGAGCTTTTCGGCATAAACCTCACCCATCGTGCCATCGAAGATTTCGCCGTCCTGGCTAAAGACGCACACGCGGCGGCCGTCGATAGAGCCGTAACCGGTGACCACACCATCGGTATAGGGGCGGTCATGCTCGCGACCGAAATCGGTCGAGCGGTGGCGGGCCAGCGCATCCGTTTCTACGAAGGAGCCCTCATCGAGCAGCTGCGTCACGCGGGTGCGGGCGGCCGGCTCGCCTTCTCCCAGCGGCGCGCGGGACTCGGCGAGCTTAGCGTCCAGGTCCTCGATCTTGCCGGCGGTGGTTTTCAGGTCAGTCATAGGCCCCCACACTACTAGGGCACCCCGCTCAATGCGGAATGGAACGCTGCGGGGACGCGGAGTGGAAAACGGTTGTGTGTCAAATGCCACCACAGTGTGTGCGGTGCATAAAACCTGGGAGTTTGTTGAAAGGAAGCAAGTCATAGGGCCCTAATCTGGGGGTAGAGTCTATTGTAAGTATCCTGCAGTGCTAGGCAGGTGAGCGCTGATTATCGCACCTCAAGGCGGGTGAAGGAAGAAGAAAGATTTTCATTCAACTATTGATGTGAGTCCTGTAAGCCCTTATGATTATCTGAGTCTTCATGAATGTTTCCCCTGATTTTTAACGATCTATTAAGGACGGTCTTCTGGTGATTAAAAAGGGACTGCGTTTGCTCGCACCGCTCGCCGTAGCGGCTCTCTTCACGCCAGTGGCACACGCGGGAGATGTTCCCCCGATGCCGCAGGCATATCCCATTTCCAACCTCTATAAGAGCTGCAGTGCCGCCGGCGATAATGCAGAGCGCGAATGGCGCTTTGCAGAAACCGGCCGCCGCTACATGAGCGACGGCACCCTGCAGTTCAAAAACACCACCAACCAAGAAGTGCCCTACTCCGCCGAGGTAGAAACTGGTACCAATCACGAGATTGACGCCAATTCCAAGGCAAAGCTGCCTTCCGGTTGGGACACCACCGCTAAGTCCGATATCGGTCTGAAGATGACCAACGGCTGGCGCGATAAAGAAACCTTCGGCCCTGTGAAGCTGAAGCCGGGTGAGTCCTTCCGCGTCGAATACGGCGTCATTGAAAAGGACTTCATCTCCATGTTCGTAGGCTGCAACGATGACCGCTTGGAAAACATCCCAGGCGCAAATGTCATCCGCGGTAAGGGCCCGGCCGAGCGCTACGCCTTTGCCTACATCATCAAGGCAGACGGCTCCGTGTCCGACCTGGCCATGGAAATTCCATCCCGTTCCCCAGGTGCAAACTCCAAGCCGATCGAGGGTAACTACACCTCTGTATCGGGCCCGAGCCTAGAGAAGATCGCCGATCCGAAGAAGGATGAGATCATGCAGCCGTCTGCGGACATGCAGCGCGATCCATCCTGGCCAAAGGAAGGCGATAAGTGTGAAGCCGGCGATACCTCTTGGTACCCGCTGGACATCACCGCGGTAAAGCCGACCTACCGCAAGGCTGGCTACTCCACGGACTTCCTCAACTGGTCCGAGGGTGACTACGAGTTTGCACCGGTCACTGACTTCGTCGTTGGCGCCGAGCACGCCCCATACACCAACTGGCAGGGCAACCGCGGCGATATTCCGAAGGGCTGGCTGGAGTCCGTCGGTGCCGTAAAGCGTGCCTACATGCCGGTCGGCACCGAGCTCAAGCATGTCAACCTCAAGCCAGGCGAGCGTGTACGTGTGGAATATGGCACCACCATGACCCGCATCAACTATCGCGAGATTCACTGCGGCAAGAGCGGAAACTACGACCTCACCTCTAACTACAAGCAGACCTCCGCCCCGAGCGGCTTCTGGGCTGAGGCCAAGATCACCGATAAGGCCGGCAATACCCGCACCGAGGACGTCACTCCGGACGAATTCCGCGACCTGCCTGTTCCGACCCAGACCATCTACTAAATCCCACCACACCTACACAAGGAGAAAGTTCCATGTTCAAGTCCAAGATTGCTTCTACTACCGCGGCTCTCGCCGTTGCTTCCGGCCTCATCTTCGCTCCGGCCGCTAACGCCCTGCCGCAGCGCGACTTGGGTCCGGCTAACCCGACCACCATCGGTGAGCGTTGCTCCAACCCGGGTGACACCGGCCAGACCGTTGACATCAAGCGCACCTACTTCGATGGTTCCGCCGGTTCCTGGACCGTGTCCAATTACAATGATGAGCCGCTGCCTGTTACCCGCTCTATCAAGGAGACTAAGACCAAGACTTGGAACGTGTCTGCTGGCGTCGACTTTAAGCTGTTGGATCTTATCAATTTCACCTTCTCCTCCAGCTACACCGACAGCCAGTCCTATGAGGTTGGCGAGCAGGTCGGCCCTTATGACATCGCTCCGGGCAAGACCGCCGTTCTGCGTGCGGGTTGGGTTGTCTCTGACTTCGAGGGCCAGAAGACCGTGTGTGGCTCCGACCACAAGTGGCAGCCCAACGGTGGCACCTTCACGGCTTCCCTGCCTAAGGAACGTCACGTCGAAGTCTCCACTCGCGATAACAACGATTGGGGCTAAACGTGATCAAGAAGTCCATCGCTAGCGCCCTCGCGTCGCTGAGCTTGGTGGCTGCTCCTGTTGCCCACGCTGCTGATTTCGGTGGGGACTTTGAGCTGCCCCAGCGTTGGAACGACGATTACAAGCCGGGCACGCACTGCTCGACGCCGGGTGAAAACGGCACCTACGTCACTGCAAAGCGACGTTGGTTCAAGCAGACTGATGCCACCAGCGTGGCTAATCGCAACGCTGAGGAAGTACCGGTCAAGCACACCGTCACCAAAGCCCGCACTCAGACCATCGAGGTCTCCGGATCTATTGAAGGTACCGGCGATCTGGCCAAGGTGCTGACCAAGACCTATGGCTTCAACTACGTCAGCGAGCAGCATTGGAAACTAAACCAGGTGGTTGGTCCGTACACTCTGCCTGCGAACTCGCAGGGCAAACTGGTGTGGGGCTTTACCATGCTCGACACTGATGGTCAGGACGTGCGCTGCAACTCTGACCAGCAGTGGGAAGCCCAGGGCAAGCCATACTCGGCTTCTGTGCCAGAAGCGCGCTACTCCGAGCTGCGCCTCGAAGACGCGCCTGAGTGGAACTAGGCCACCACAACTATTAAGCGCCCTCTCTATCCATAAGGACCGAGAGGGCGCTTTTCTCTGTGGGTTGCGTAGTGCGCCGGTAGGAGAGGGGGCTGCGGCTGCGCGCTAAGGCTTAGGCCAGCAGCCAGGCGTAGCCGTACGGCCCGAGCTCTACCGGGCCTAGGTCGATGGAGCGATCGCTGAAGTTGTGCAGGCACAGCAGATCGCCGCGTTGGTAGCCAAGGACGGCTTCCTCGCCCGTCTCTACTGGTTCGCACGGAGCGGTGCCGAGATCCGGATGGGCGTGGCGCTCGGCAATCATGGAACGGACAGTGTTGAGCAACGAGGTGGCGTCATCAAGCTGGGCGGCCACGGAGGTACCTCCCACAACCGGAAGGCGGGAAGGTGCGTTGGTGCTGAAACCAGAGTGCTCGGAATCGTCCCACTGCATTGGGGTGCGCACCGCATAGCGGTCCGGGAGCGTGGTGTCATCGAGCATGCCAATCTCATCGCCGTAGTAGATAAACGGTGCGCCCGGCAGGGTCATCAGCAGCGAGAACATGAGCTCCACCTTGCGGCGATCGCCGTTCATCAGCGGCATTAACCGGCGGGCAATGCCCACATGGGCGCGCATTTCATCATCGGGGAGGAAAGCTTCATACATCAGCTCGCGCACGTCATCGTCCACCATCTCCAGGGTGAGCTCATCGTGATTGCGCAGGAAGGTACCCCATTGGCAGCCTTCCGGAAGCTGGGGCAGTTCGTCGAGGATGGAGTAGACCGGGGTTGCGTCGCCAAGCGCCAATGCTTGGTACAACCGCGGCATAACCGGGAAGTTGAAGACCATGTGGAAGCGCTCGCCCTTGCCGTAGAACTGCATGGTCTCGGCCGGCGGCTGATTGGCCTCGGCGATGAGCACCGCATCCGGGTAGTGTGCGTCCATGAAGGAGCGAATCTTTTCCACAAACTCAATTGTTTCCGGCAGGGACTCGCCGCCTACACCATCGCGCTCAAAGAGATAAGCAATGGCATCGAGGCGCAAGCCGTCCAAGCCCTTGTCCATCCAGAAGGACAAAATTTTGAATACTTCCTCCTGCACGGCCGGGTTATCGTAGTTCAAATCCGGCTGGTGGGAGTAAAAGCGGTGGAAGTAGTACTGGCCGCGCTTTTCGTCCCAGGTCCAGTTGGAAGTCTCCACGTCAGTGAAAATGACGCGGATTTCGGGGTAGCGCTCCGGGTCATCACCCCAGACATAGAAATTGCCATAAGGGCCAGTGGGATCCGTGCGAGAGGCTTGGAACCATGGGTGATCGGAGCTGGTGTGGTTGAGCGCTAAGTCCGTCATGATGCGCATGCCGCGGCGGTGCAGCTCCGCAATGAGCTCTTCAAAGTCTTCCATCGTGCCGTAATCCGGATGGATGGAGTAGTAGTCCGCGATATCGTAGCCATCATCGCGCAAGGGGCTGGCATAAAACGGCGAGAGCCACAGGCAGTCCACGCCGAGCCACTGGAGGTAGTCCAGCTTATCGATGACCCCGCGCAGCGTGCCTACCTCTTTATCGCCATCGGCCTTAAACGAGCCGACGAGGGCCTGGTAGAAGATGGCATTGTGGTACCAGCTCATGAAAGGTCCTTTCTTTTAGCCCGCCAGGTTAGGTAGGTAAGAAGGCACAGTACTCCGGCCACGAGACCGGGCCAGATGGCGGGGGAGTCTTGAAAGAGGTTGATGATGGCCTGGATAACCGCGAGGACGCTAAAGAAACCAAGGAAGCCCAGCGCGGTATCCCACAGCATGGCCCGGCGCATTAGGCCTTGACACCACCAGCAGTCAGGCCGGCGACGATGCGGTGCTGGAAGATGAGCACCATGATGACCAGTGGGATGGTCACCAATGCGCCGGCGGCCATGGTCGCGGCATAGGGGTACTCGAAAGCGGACGGGCCGGAGAAGCGCGCAATGGCCACGGTCACCGGTTCGGTATCGGTAGTGGAAAGCTGCTTGGCCAGCATGAACTCATTCCACGTGGTGATAAAGGCGATGATCGCGGTGGTAAATAGTGCCGGCGCCGCCAACGGCAATAGCACCAAGCGGAAAGCCTGGGAGCGCGAGGCACCATCCACCCGGGCTGCTTCCTCCAGTTCCCAGGGCAGCTGGCGGAAGAAGCTCAGCAGTGTATAAACCGTAAGCGGTAGCGCGAAGGAAATATTAGGGATGATCATCGCGCGGTAGGTACCAATCCACTCCAGGTTGCCAAAGAGCTGGAAGAGTGGGGTGACCAAGGCAATGGCCGGGAACATGGAGGCGGCCAGGATAATGCCGGTGACGATTCCCTTACCAGGGAAGTCATAACGGGAGAGCGCATAGGCGGTAAAGACGCCGATGAGCACGGCCACTGCGGTGGTAATCAGTGAGATGAGCAGTGAGTTACCGAGTGCGGCAAGGAAGTCATTTCCCTTATCGGTAGCCAAGGCATCGCGGAAATTATCCAGCGTGACGTGGGTGGGCCACGGGGTGGTATCGAAGGTGAATCGCTGGTCCCGCAGCGCCGTCACCAGCATCCAGTAAAAGGGCGCCAGCCCCCAGAACATGATGAAAATGATGCCGGCGTAGTGTCCGAATTTACGCATTATTTAGCTGCCTTCCTGCCGGAGACATCCGCGCCAAGGAAGCGGATGAGGATAAAGGCGACGACGAAGATGAGGAGGAAAATAAGGGTGGAAAGCGCGGAGGCGGAGTTGAAGTTGCCTTGACGCATATCCTCTACCACCAGCTGGGAAATGGTCGCGGTGGGGGAGTTGGAGGAGCTAGAAATCATGATGACCGGGAGGTCATACATGCGCAGAGCGTCTAGCGTACGGAAGAGCACCGCCACCATGAGTGCTGGGCGCACCAGCGGGAGGGTGATGCGGAAGAAAGTCTGGATACGGTTGGCGCCGTCCACGCGAGCGGCATCGTAGACGTCTTTCGGAATCATCTGCAGGCCAGCCAGGATGAGCAGCGCCATAAATGGTGCTGTCTTCCATACGTCCGCGATGATGACAGCTAGGCGAGCGTAGAAGGGATCCGTGGTCCAGGCAATGTTCGCACCGAGTAGCGAGTTGATGATGCCCTCCGGGGCGAACATGAATTGCCATAGCTTGGCTGTGACGGCCGTAGGAATGGCCCAGGGAATAAGTACCGCAGCGCGTACCAGGCCGCGGCCGCGGTACTCGCCATTCATAATGAGCGCCATCAGCATGCCCAGGATGGTCTCCAGTAGCACGGTAACGATGGTGAAAAAGAGCGTGATTTTAACCGCCGGCCAAAAGTCCGTGGCGATAACGCCCGGCGGGCAGGTAGAAATCTGGCCAGTGCCGGAAACACACCGGTTATTAATCCAGTACAGGTAATTTTCCAGCCCGGCAAAGCCGCCCTCCTCAAAAAGCCCCGTTTGCGGGTTGAGCTGCCTATTGCCTTGGAAGGACAGGACAATGGCGCGGATGATGGGGTAGCCGATGATGACGGCGAGCACGATGAGCGCCGGAGCAATCAGCCCGGCCACGCGCCCATAATTCTTGCGCTGGGGCTTCGGCGCGCTTGCCGACGCCCCCTTCAGCGCCCCCTTGGACGCAGTCGGCGAAGCTATAGCCACGCTGGACCGCCTTTCTGTTCAAGAAATCCTAAGTATTGGCTAGATTCTATCCCCATTAGGGGAGTGAAAACCACAAAGGGTGAGGCAGCGGGGTGTCCGCCTACCTCACCCGGATTGGGCGATTAGCCCTGGGAAGCCGATTCGATGGCCGCCTTCATATCGGCGGTGGCATCATCGACAGACTTGCCATCCGTCAATGCGGCGTAGGCATTGTCTTGGATGGCCTTAGAAATCGCCGAGTAGAACGGGGAAACCGGACGCGGTGCCGCGTTCTCCAGAGATTCCTTGAGTGCCGGCAGGTACGGGAATTCCTGCTGCAGCTGCGGGTCATCGTAGATGGAAGCCAAGACCGGCGGGAAGGACTGCTCCGCAAAAGACTTCTGGTTGTCCTCGTTGATGATGAACTTCATGAAGTCGAGCGCAGTGCCCTTATTCTTGGAGTTGATATTGATGCCGTTGTTATAGCCACCCAGCGTGGAAACGCCTACGCCGTCCTTACCCAGTGGGGCCTGGACCTCGACGTCGATGCCGGCATCCACCGCATTGGAGTACATGTATGGCCAGTTCATGGCGAAGGCGGTCTTGCCTTCGGTGAAGGCCATATTGGTTTCCTCCTCGGTGGCGGCGGTGGAGTCCTTGGAAATGGTCTCCTCCTTGTAGGCATCCACCATGGCCTGCAGGCCGTCCTTGGCCTCCTGGGAATCCACGGTCACGTTGCCGTCCTTATCCAGGACGGAGCCGCCCCAGCCTTCCATAAAGTCAGCGGTGTTGAGCGCTAGGCCCTCGTACTGCTTGAACTGGGTGGTCAGGCAGTCCTTGCCCTTATCCAGTGCCTCGCACGCGGACTTAAGATCCGCAAACTTCTCTGGTGCCTTATCTGCGAGCTCGGTATTGCGGAAAAGCAGCTGTCCGTTGGTGTTTTGCGGCAGGGCGTAGAGCACGTCGTTATAGGTGGCGGACTCCACGGTAGCCGGCAAGAGCTCATCCGTATTGGTTTCAAAGTCACCATTGAGCGGCTGGAGCCACTGATTGGCGGCGAACTCCGCGGTCCACACCACATCCAGCGCCATGACATCGTAGTCATCGCTACCCGCCTGCAGAGACTGCACCAGGGTTTCGCGCTGGGCGTCGGCCTCACCGGCCAGCTCCTTGAGGGTGACCTTCTCGTCTGGGTGCTGCTCGTTCCACTTTTCGATGATGGGGGTCACCTTGTCCGTGTCATTTTTGCCCATGGCAAAGGTGATGGGGCCGCGCGCATCCGCGCCGCCCTCGGAGGAACCGCCCGCAGCGGAATCGGAGGAGGAAGAAGAGCAGCCGGCCAGTGCCAAAACTGCGGTAGTCGCAACGGTGGTGCGAAGCAGGAATTTCTTCATGGAATTCACCTTTCGGAAAACTTTCGGTTCTTTAAACCTAAAATACGGAAACCAAAAGGTGGATAATTTTGGCCTATTTAACTCTAAATGGGGGTAGTAAAGGGGCGGCGGGAGGTTGGACTACGTACCTGCGGCGCAGTAGCCCAGCGCCCTTCGCGGGCCTAGTCCTGCGCGATGCGGCGGCCCGTTTCTGGATCGAAGCGGTGGGCCTCGCGTGGATTGAAAGTCAGTACGACCTCCTCGCCGCGCTGTGGCGAGGTACCTTCGGCGCGAGCAACAAAGCGGTTTTCGCCCACGGTGACGTAGACATAAGACTCGGCGCCCAGCTCTTCCACGATGTCTACGACGCCTTGGAAGCCCACCGGTCCCTTATTGATAAACATCTTTTCTGGGCGCACACCTACGCGGCCACCGTTGTAGTCAAAGATATTCATGGCTGGCGAGCCGATGAAACCGGCGACGAATTCGTTCGCGGGGGCGTCATAAAGCTCTCGCGGCGGGGCTACCTGCTGCAGCTCGCCGTCCTTGAGTACCGCCACGCGGTCGCCCATGGTCATAGCTTCCACCTGGTCGTGGGTGACATACACGGTCGTCGTGCCCAGGCGCTGCTGCAGGCTGGCCAACTCCGCGCGGGTCTGCACGCGCAACTTGGCATCCAGGTTGGATAGCGGCTCATCCATGAGGAAAGCCTTCGGCTCGCGCACAATGGCCCGACCCATGGCCACTCGCTGACGCTGGCCGCCCGAAAGATCTTTCGGCTTGCGCTTGAGGTACTCGGTCAGGCCGAGCGTTTCCGCCGCCTGGTGTACCTTGGCTTTGATCTCGGACTTGGGGAGCTTCGCGAGCTTCAATGCAAAGCCCATGTTTTCCTCCACCGTCAGGTGCGGATAGAGGGCATAGTTCTGGAAAACCATAGCGATATCGCGATCGCCCGGTTCCAGGTTGGTCACATCCTTGCCATCGATGGTGATGCGGCCGCTGGATGTAGGTTCCAGACCCGCCAAGGCGCGCAGCGTGGTGGACTTGCCGCAACCCGAAGGGCCAACGAGTACCAGAAATTCGCCGTCCGCGATATCGAGGTCCAAGTCCTTTACCGTGGACGCGCTCGCACCGGGGTAGGTGATGTTGACCTTTTCAAAAGTGACCTTTGCCATGCGCAACACACTAGCACCATTGGTGGCCGGTATCCTTGAAGCTTATGACTGCTCTTGATTTGGAACGCATTCGCACAGCGCTGGCGGACGATTTCACCACCATCGATTTCGTGGAAAAGACCGGCTCCACCAATACCGATTTGATGCAGGCCACCAACGTTGCGGATGGCACCGTGCTACTTGCCGACGAACAACTTTCCGGCAAGGGCCGCCTCGGCCGCACTTGGACCGCGCCGGCCGGCTCCCAGGTAATCTTCTCCGTGCTCTTGCTGCCGGAATCCCTCGAGCACTTGGGTACCTTGCCGCTGGCCGCGGGACTTGCGGTGACCGATTCGATCGAGGGCACCGTGCTCAAATGGCCAAACGACGTGCATATCGACGGCAATAAACTGTGCGGCATCCTTGCTGAGGCCGGTCCCGTGGGCCAAGCTTTCAAAGCCGCGCCGAAGACCGAGCTCACCAAGGTGGAGGTAGGCAAGGCCGAGGTTAATAAGGCTGAGGTTAATAAAGCTGAAGTCAACAAAGCAGAGGTCAATAAGGCCGTAGGTAGTGCCGCACCTTCTGCGCGCGTCGTCGTAGGCATGGGCATCAATGTCACCCTGACTCGTGAGGACCTACCTATTGAAAAGGCCACCTCGCTCGAGCTCGAAGGCCGTGATACTGACCGCACCGAGCTGGCCATTACCGTGTTGAAGAACCTGCGCCGCCGCATCGCGCAGTGGGAGAACCAAGATCCGCAGCTCCTGCGCGATTACCGTGCGGTCTGCTCCTCGCTTGGCCAAGAGGTGCGCTTGGAGACCCCGTCTGGCGATGTCACCGGTCACGTCGATGAAATCGGCGAGGACGGCCGCATCATGGTCGCCGGCGAGTACTACTCCGCAGGCGATGTCACGCACCTGCGTCCGCAGCAGTAAACCACTACAGTAGACACGCAAGGTAGCATCCATAGCTATGGGACTAATGAAGATGGGCCAAGGTGAGGTCAAGCGCGCGGATGTCTCCGCGCCGTTTCGCGCGCTGATTTTCCCCTTCCTCGAGCTCATCCTCATCACCGGCCTGCTGTGGATTGCCATCGGCTGGTGCGATGTCCAAGCGGTAGATCCGATGCTGCGCAATGGCCTCGTCGCGGTGTGGGCGCTGCTGGGAATCTGGCGCTTTGTCATTCCCCTTTATAAGGCTCGCCGCAAGCGCTTCATCGTGACTAATAGGCGCGTCATCGCACGCGAGGGCCGCAATATCGATTCGATTCCGCTGCAGGATATCCGCGGCGCCCGCAAGCGCCGGGGCGGGGTGTCCCTAGCGATTCACGGCTGGGACCGGGCGATGTATTTTCCCAATGTGGCCAAGCCCAAGCGCGTGGCAGAGATTATCAATGATCGCCCTTGGTTTTAACCTCGGTGGTGTGCAGCTGGCTATCCAGATCCTCGGGGGAGAGGTTGGCGCGGCTGAATTCCTGTGTCAGCGGCAGGCGCAGTTCTAGGTCGGAGGCGGGGCAGAGCTCAATCGTTGCCTTATCCACTACGTAGTCCAGCACGTGGCCGCCGGAGGTGCGGGCGGCGTCGATAAAGTGCACGTGGCAGCCCGGTACCGAGATTCCCTTTTCATACACGGGGGTGCGGAAGCCGCCGATGATGCCCTCGACGTCCTTAAAATGCAGCTCCTTGTCGCCGCCAACGGCCTCGGACATTGGCGGGTAGGGCTTTTCCTGTTTGACCACCGTGCGGGTGGTCACCTCCTTGAACGTGCCCGCGATGCGCACCGCGTACATGTAGTTAGCGGAGGGCTCGAGCTCATCGATGAACGCGGAGAGCTGATCGCGGCGTAGGCCCGCGGGGGCGTCGGCAGTAATGCGCGGGACAAAATTCGTGGCCACCGCGTAGGGGGTGCGCTGGTCTAGGTCTGCAATCTGCGCGGAGCCATCGCCACGCAGCTGGTAGCAGGTGCCATCCAAAATGATCATCTCCCCGTCCAAGCCATCAAAGGTGCCGAGGCCGAAGTTGCCCTTGCCTAGCAGTTCCGAAATGGTCATTTCGCCGTCATAAATGCCGTCCAGTAAAGCGGTCATGAGTGAGTTTTGGAAGATGGTATGGCGAGTGAACATAGTATCCAAGCTAGTATTGGGGGACGTGAGTGACTTAAAGCCTATTGTAACTGTTTGTGGCGACGGCCAGCTGGCCCGCATGATGCAGCCGGCCGCCGCGGAACTCGATATTCACCTGCGGATTCTGGCTAGCAAGCCGGATTCCTCCGCCGCGCAGATCACCCCGGACGTGGTGCTGGGGGATTACACCTCCTTGGAGGAGCTGCGCGGCGTGGCAGAGGGCGCGGATGCCATTACCTTCGAGCATGAGCATGTGCCCAACGAGCACTCCGCCGCGCTTATCGACGCCGGATTTAACGTCCAGCCCCAGCCCACCGCTCTTATCTACGCGCAGGATAAGCTCAAGATGCGCGAAAAGCTCGCCGCGCTGGGCGCTCCCGTGCCGCGCTTTGCCGCCATTGACTCGGTGGCCGATGCCCGCGCCTTTTTCGACGCTGTCGATGGCCGCGTGTGTCTCAAGGCACGCCGCGGTGGATACGACGGCAAGGGCGTATGGTTCCCCACCGCCGATAATTGCTTTGAGCTGGTCTCCGAGTTACTCGAGGCCGGAACCCCGCTGATGGCAGAGGAAAAGGTAGAACTTACCCGCGAGCTTTCCATCCTCGTTACCCGTCGCCCTTCCGGCGAGGCTAAGGTGTGGCCGATTACCCAGTCCCGCCAGGAAAACGGTATTTGTGCCGAGGCTATCGCTCCCGCCCCCGGTCTCGCACCGGAACTTGCCCAGCGCGCTTCCGAGTTGGGTCTCACCATCGCCGAGTCCCTCGGCGTGACCGGCGTGCTGGCCGTCGAACTTTTTGCCTTCGATGGCCCCGCGGGCGAGGATATTTCCGTCAACGAACTGGCCATGCGCCCGCATAACACCGGCCACTGGACCCAGGATGGCTGTGTCACCTCGCAGTTTGAGCAGCACTTGCGCGCCGTGCTCGACCTCCCCTTGGGCGCAGTCGACACGCTTGCACCCGTGACCGTGATGGCCAATGTCCTAGGTGCCGACGAGGATCCCGCTATGCCTATGCCGGAGCGCGTCAGGGAAGTCATGGAGCGCTATCCGCAGGCCAAGATGCACCTCTATGGCAAGGAACACCGCCCTGGCCGCAAGATTGGCCACGTCAACGTCACTGGTGAAGGTACCGACGAGACCCTGACCATTGCCCGCCAGGCCGCACACTTCCTCGTGCACGCCGAATGGGCTTAAATTCCTGTCTGTAGAAAGGACATTATGCAACCGCACGTAGGCATCATCATGGGCTCCGATTCCGATTGGCCCACCGTTGAACCCGCCGCTCAGGTCCTCGCGGACTTCGGCATCCCCTTCGAGGTCGGCGTGGTCAGCGCCCACCGCACCCCGGAAAAGATGCTGGCTTATGCGAAAGAAGCCCATACCCGCGGGCTGAAGGCGATTATCGCCTGCGCCGGCGGTGCTGCGCATCTTCCAGGAATGATCGCTGCCGCCACGCCGCTGCCGGTCATCGGCATCCCCCGCGCACTGAAGGATCTCGATGGCCTCGACTCCCTCCTATCCATCGTGCAGATGCCTAGTGGCGTGCCGGTTGCCACCGTCTCCATCGGCGGTGCAAAAAACGCTGGCCTGCTTGCTGCGCGCATCCTCGGCGCTGGCGATCCCGCCATCCAAGACAAGATGGTGGATTACCAAAAGCGCATGGCCGAAGAGGTCGAGCAGAAGGATAAGAACCTGCGCGACAAGCTGCTGGGAGAGTAGCCCTCCGGAACAGGGGTGAATGAGGCAAGCACGTTTTAGCCACAACCGTGGAGGTTTTCGGCAAGACGTGCTTGTTGTGTACTGGTGCATCCAGTGGGGTGGAGGAGAGAGCGCCTTAAACTTTCGGGCGGGGAATTGCTTCAAATGGGGTAGGGCGAGGAAGAAGTCTGGTCTTCCGCGCTGTAGCGTCGACGAATGCTAGAAGGGCACGCCGGAGCGCAGGATGACATTGGCAAACGGCGTGGTGGAACCGGTACGCACGACGAAGGAGGCGCGGGCGACCTCGCGCTTGAGGTCATCATGGGAGACTTCGGTAAGCGGGATCGCGGGAAGCAGGGAGCGCACTTCGGGCGGGGTGGTATCGGCGATGGTCCCGGCTTCGACCACGACCTCCTCAAGGAGGGTGGCCAGGGTATCGGCAAAGGTGGGGATGCCGAAGGTAAGCGTGAGGTCGATGACGGGCACATCGTGGGGGATGGGAAGGCCGCAATCAGCGATGACAAAGGTATCGGTGTGCCCGAGGCGTGCGACGGCGCTGGTGAGCGCGGGATTGAGGAGGCCGGACTTACGCATCGGTGACCTCCGGCAGGGCGGATTCGGTGGTGGGGTAGGACGGTTGCGCGCCGTTGCCGGTGGCGGCGAAGGCGCCGACGCGGGCGGCGAAAGTGGCGGCATCGACAAGCGAGGCACCGGTGAGGAGCTGGGCGCAGAAGGCACCTGCGAAGGCATCGCCGGCGCCGGTGGTATCCACGGCGGTCACGCGCGGGGTGGGGATATCCGTGCCGCTATCCGGGGTGGCTACGTAGGCGCCGTGAGCGCCGAGAGTCAGCACGACGGACCGGAAGCCGGACTCTACTAGGCGGTGGGCGAGCTCGCGCGGGGCGCCCTCAGAAGGCAGCCCGAGCTGGTCCAAGATGAGCCCGGCCTCGTGTTCATTGGCTAGTAGGGGATCGGCCTGCAGAAGCGAGTCGCGGTCGACCTTGACCACGGGCGCGAGGTTGACCACCACTCGGCCTTGGGCCGCCTCGACCGCGGCCTGGAAACCGGAGGCGGGGATTTCGCCCTGGAGGAGGACTACATCGGCATCGGCGATAGTGGAGGCGCGGGAGGAGACAAAGGGGGCGTCGACAAGCGCGTTGGCACCGGGGGAGATGACGATGGTGTTCTCGCCATCGGCCGAGACAGTAATGACGGCGAGGCCGGTATTGGTATCGGCCTGCTCCACAGCGCCGAGATCGATGCCGGAGGTGCGCATGTAGTGCATGGCAGGCTCGGCATAGGGATCGGAGCCGACCGCGCCCACGAAGGCCACAGTGGCGCCCAGCTGTGCGGCCGCGACAGCCTGGTTAGCGCCTTTGCCCCCGGCCAAGATGTCGCCGCCAGAGCCCAGTAGGGTCTCGCCGGGTTGCGGGTGGCGCTCGGCGTGCACGATGAGATCGGCATTGATGGAACCGACGACGGTTAGCTTGCTCATTGGAAATCCTCCACATTGTCGCGGGTGACGGTGATGACCTCGACGGGGACGTTCTTCTCCGCCGCGCCACCGTGCAGGAGCGCTGCGGCTTGTTCGATGGCGCGGGCACCGAGCTCTGCGGGCTGTTGGGCGATGGTAGCTTCTAGCTTGCCATCTTTGACCGCCTTGAGGCCATCGAAGGTGCCGTCAAAAGCCACCACCTTGACCTCAGAGCCGGCCCGCGCCCCCAAAGCTTCGACCGCGCCGAGCGCCATTTCATCGTTCTCTGCAAAGATGGCCTTAATATCAGGATTGGCCTGCAGCAGGTTGGTGGCGACGTTGAGGCCTTCCGTGCGGTCGAAATTCGCCGATTGCTTGCCGACGACCCGAATATCCCCATACTTCGCAATCTGCTCTTCAAAGCCCTTACCGCGCTCGCGCGAGGCGGAGGTACCAGCGGTGCCCTGCAGGATGAGGATATCGCCCTTTTCCCCGATGGCCTCGGCGAGCTTATCCGCCGCCTGCGCGCCACCGGCGACGTTATCGGAGGCCACCATGGAATCCAGTTCTACGCCGTTGACGTCGCGGTCCACGCCGATGACGGGCACGCCGTCATTTTTGATGCCGCGCACGGCCGGGGCCACGGCATCGGAATCGGTGGGGTTGACCACGACGACCTTGGCGCCCATCGAGGTGGCATTGCCCAGCTGATTGACCTGCTGGGCGGGGTCATCGGAGGCGTCTTGGATATCGAGCGGAACGCCGAGTTCCTTGGCCTTATCCTGCGCGCCGTGGCGCAGTTCGACGAAGAAGGGGTTGGTCTGCGTGGACAGCGCTAGCGTGATGCGGTTGCGGTCTTCTTCCGAGCGATTGCACGAGGCAAGGCCCAGCGCGAGGGCCGGTACGAGGAGGGTGGCGATGAGCTTTTTCATGGCGGGTGCTCCTTAGTTGGCCGTCTTATTGCGGATGACGTCGAAGCCGACGGCCAGCGCGATGACCAGGCCGATGACGATCTGCTGCCAGAAGGAGGAGACGTTGAGCAGGTTCAAGCCATTGCGGATGACCGCTAGCAAGATCGCGCCGACCAGAGTGCCAGTAGCCTTGCCCTGCCCGCCGGAGAGCGAGGCGCCGCCGATGACGACGGCCGCAATAGCATCGAGCTCGTAGCCGGTGCCGGCCTGCGGCTGTGCGGATTCGAGGCGACCGGCCATGACCATGCCGGCCCAGGCGGCGAAGAAGCCGGAGAGTGCGAAGACAGCGATTTGAATGCGCTTGACCGGCAAGCCCGAGAGCCGGGCGGCCTCCAGGTTGCCGCCTATGGCATACATGGAACGGCCGAGTACCGTGCGCTCAAGGATGAACCAGCAGATAAGCCCGGCGATGACCATCATGATGATGGGGACGGGGAAGCCTGCGATATCGCCGCCAAAGGCGTTAACGGCTGGCGCGGTTTCAATCGGTGAGCCCTGGGAGATGACTAGGGTGAGGCCGCGGGCGATGGACATCATGGCCAGCGTCGCGATGAAAGAGGGGATCTTGCCCCACGCAGTGGCCATGCCGCAGATGGCGCCGGCCAGCGCACCTACGATCAGGCCGAGAAGCAGGGTGAGCCAGCCAGGCAGTCCCGCAGTGGAGAACATATAGGCAGAGACCATGGCGCCGAGCGCGGCGACCGAGCCCACTGAGAGGTCGATGCCGGCAGTGACGATGACAAAGGTCATGCCAAAGGCCAAGATGGCCACCGTAGCGGCCTGGATGCCGATATTGAGCAGGTTCGCCACGGTAAGGAAATAAGGTGTAGCGATAAACAGCGCGATGCACAGGGCAATGAGGCCGACGAGCGCGCCATTATTCATCGCCCAGTTAACTACTCGATTCTTGGTCATGCTTCATCCTTGGGGTTGGTGCCGGCAGGTGCGGCAGCAGAGGCAGAGGTAGCGGAGGTCACGTTGGATACGGCGAAGGCCATGACCTCATCTTGGGTGGAGTTTTTGGGTAGCTGGCCGGCGAGTTGGCCGCCGGACATGACGAGGATGCGGTCGGACATGCCGAGCACCTCGGGCAGATCGGAGGATGCCATGAGCACAGCACCGCCGGCCGCGGTGACCTCATTGATGATGTTGTAAATCTCTACCTTGGCGCCGACGTCGACGCCGCGGGTGGGCTCATCGAGGAGGAGGACTTTGGAGCCGGCCAATACCCAGCGGCCGAAAACCGCCTTTTGTTGGTTGCCGCCGGATAGGTTCCGAATGGGCTGGGAGAGATCGGCCATGCGAATGCGCAGCTTCTCTGCTACGTCACCGGCGCGGCGGCGTTGGCCGCTGCGGTCTGCTAGCCCCGCCTTGGCGGTGGGGTAGAGGGTGGCGAAGCCGAGGTTATCGCCCACGGAGGCATCTAGAACTAGCGCTTGGGATTTGCGGTCTTCGGGGATATGACCCACGCCGGCGCGGATGGCGGCACGGATATCGTCGCTGCGCAGCTGCGTGCCGTCGACGCGGATGGTGCCGGAATCGTATGGGTCAGCGCCCGCGATGGCGCGAATGATTTCGGTGCGGCCGGCGCCTACGAGCCCGGCAAGGCCGACGACTTCGCCGGCGTGGACGGTGAAGGTGATGTCGTGAAAGGCGCCTGCGGAAGTCAGCTCGGAGACCTCCAGCAGGGCCTCACCGCGCTCAGGCGGAACCTCGCGCGGGTACTGATTGTCAATCTCGCGGCCGACCATGAGCCGTACCAGCTCGTCTTCGTCCGTATCGGCTGGGACCTCGGCGATGAAAGAGCCATCGCGCAGCACGCTGATGGTCTCTGCAATGCGCGCCAGCTCCTCCAAGTGGTGGCTAATAAAGACCATGGCCACGCCCTTAGCCTTGAGCTCCTCGAGCACGGCAAAGAGCGCATCGACCTCCTTGCCGGTGAGCGCGGCTGTGGGCTCGTCCAGGATGAGAATGCGCGCGTTCATAGACAGCGCCTTGGCGATTTCCACGAGCTGCTGCTTGGCCACACCCAGCTCACCCACCGGCATGTCTAGGTCCACGTCCAAGCCGATAAGGTGCAGTGCTGCTTGGGCTTGCGCCTTGAGATGCTTGCGATTGACCAACCCGAAGCGGCGTGGGGTGCGCCCGAGCATGATGTTCTCAGCCACGGACATGGTGGGTACAAGGTTGAGCTCTTGGTGAATGGTGGCGATGCCCAGTGCCTCAGATGCCTTGGTATCTGGGATTTTCACCTCTGCGCCATCTACCAGGATGCGGCCGGAATCTGGTTCGTGCACGCCGGCAATCATCTTGATGAGGGTGGATTTTCCCGCGCCGTTTTCACCCAACAAGGCCTGCACCTGGCCGCGGCGGACGGTGAGGTCTACCCCCTTAATAACCTCCACCGGTCCGAAGGACTTGGTGACATTGTCCAGGCGCAAAACGCAGTTACTCATGGCGTGGCTCCATCGAGTTGGTGGGCGGTGGACATGCGCGGGATGTAGCGGGTTTCTAGCACCTCGCCTTCCGGTTGGTGCTTATCATTGATTGCCGTGATGAGCTTGGCTGTGGCGGTCTCGCCCATTCTGGCCACATCCTGGTCTACCACTGAGATAGGGGAGGGTTGGAAGCGCAGGTAGATGAAATCATCGAAGCCGACGAGCGCGATTTCTTCTCCGATGCGCTTGCCCGCATTATGACAGGCCTCCAGCGCGCCGGCCGTCATCATGGAATCTCCGGCAATGAGCGCGGTGACGCCTTCCTGCAGGAGTGCGATAGCACCCTTATAGCCCTCGCGGTGGCGGTAGCTGCCGTGGTGGATATGGGTAGGCATACCGCGGGTGGCTGTTTTGAATGCTTGGAGGCGCTGGCGGCCGGTGGAGGTTTCCTGCGGCCCGGACAGGTAGCCGATGTGCGTATGCCCCTTCTCCTTGAGTTGTTCCACGGCTTGTTGCATTCCCGTGTGCGGGTCTGAGAGTACTGCAGGAATTTGGCCCAGGGCGCGGTCAATGAGCACGAGCGGACGGTAGCTGCGCGCCTGCTCGAGTGCTTCTTCAGCGCCTTCGAGCGGTACGGCGATAATGCCGTCCACCTGGCGTTCCATGAGGGCATCGAGTGCCTTGACCAGCCGCTGTGGATCCTCGCCGCAACTGGTGATCATCGTGGCTAGGCCCTGCTTATCGGCGGCTTCTTCGATGGCTGCGGCCATCGCGGCGAAGTAGGCATTGTCCAGGCTGGGGATAACCAGGCCGATGGCATTGGAGCGGGAGCTGCGCAATGCCCGGGCTTGAGCATTGGGCCTATAGTTGAGCTTGATGGCCGTATCCTTGACGCGTTGGCGCGTGGACTCCGAGATGGCTGGGTTGCCCGAGAGTGAGCGGGACGCGGTAGAAATGGATACTCCGGCAGCAGCGGCCACGTCTTTGAGCGTGGTTCCGGCCATGCTGTCCTCCTTGGTTTGGGCGTGTGAGCCGGTGTCCGGCCCTCCTGGGTGCAATCGATTGCACATTGGAGTTAAAGGTACGGCTATTTCCATCTTCCTGTCAAGAGCTGGCAAGTCTATGCTGGTATCCATGTCTGACCCGCTTCTCGTCTTGGGTTCCCGCGTAACCCATGGCTATCCCGGCGCTATGCTGCGCTCGCGCCTTGATAAAGCGTTGGCGCTTTATAGCGGTCAGCGCATCATTGTCTCCGGCCGTGGTGAGGCGGGACCAATGGCTACATACCTCATCGAACGTGGCGTGCCGGCCGAGCGCATTGTGGTGGAACTGGAAGCCACGAGCACTAATGAAAACCTAGAGAATGCCCACCGCTTGGCCCCGGATTCCGTATTGCACGTGGTGACTAATGATTTTCATGTCCTGCGCACAGCGTTGTGGGCTTGGCACTTGGGCATTGCCGTGCACCTGCATTCCGCGCGCACCCCGTGGCGGTTGATGCCGCGCAATTACCTGCGCGAAGTCTTGGCTACGTCACACTCCGCGGCGCGAATAGTGTGGCGGCGGATGCAGGGGTAGTGTTCCCGCCCGGTGTGGCGGCCCGCTGTCCACCGGCGCTTCCAACCCCGAAAGAGGTTAACTGGAGGTTAACTCAAGGGCGGTGAGCTGCTGAAACCGTGGGTTTGAGTCGGTAGTTATGCAAACGATTGACCGACGCTTCGCAGTACTCCTAGGCTAAATGCAACGAAAGTTATAGCCAGAAAGGTCTTTGTTATGACCAGTGGAGGAGCGGCTGGCCCTGACGCTGACTACCCCAGCGTCGCACTTGCCCATGGCGATTATGCGGCCGAGATTGGTCTATTCGGCGGTGCTCTCAAGGCGCTGACCTATCGCGGTGCGCCCTTGGTAGAAAGCTATGGGGGCAAGCCGCCGCTGATGGCTGGAGTGGTGCTGGCGCCGTGGCCAAATCGCACCGAAGATGGCTGGTTTGAATGGCAGGGGACCGGACACCAGTTGGAGATCGACGAACCGGAGCGCAATAACGCCATCCATGGATTCGCGGTGGATTGGTGGCGCATCAAGGAACGCTCGGCCAACCGGGTGGCTCTCGCCTTTGATATTGAGCCGCGCCAGGGCTGGCCGTGGACGATTCAACTAGAGGCCACCTACGCCCTCGATGAGCAGGGATTGCACCACCAGCTGACCGCACGCACCACGGAGCCCGGCGAGGTTCCCTTCGCCTATGGGCTGCACCTCTACCTCTCCCCACAAGGGGCGGGGGCGGAGGAAGCGGAGCTCAGTGTGGACGTCGGCAAGCGCCACCTGCTAAACGCCCGCAACCTGCCTACGGGAAAGACGCAGCAGGTGCGCATCGCTAATCAGCCCATCGCCGAGGTGGATTGGGACGATTGCTTCCACGGCGAAGGCCCACTGACGGCCGTGTATTCGGCCGGTGGAAAGGGTGTGCGCTTGGAGATGGGCGAGGGCCTGAACTGGGTGCAGATGTTTACCCCGGCCGATTTCCCGCGGGCAGGCGGCCCCGGCAAGGCATTAGCCGTGGAGCCCATGAGCGCGCCGCCGAATGCGCTGCGCAGCGGTCAAGACCTCGCGCGCCTGAGCGCTCAGAAACCGCAGAGATTCACGCTGCGCCTTGCAGCAGAGAACAATAACTAGAAAGGTCAGCCATGGAGACTGCTGAATCCGTATTGAGGCTCGATGCCTCCTGGGTGGACTACTTCTTGGTAGCCATCTACTTCCTCTTCGTGCTAGGCATCGGCTGGGCCGCCAAGGCCCGAGTGTCTAGCTCCATCGACTTCTTCCTCTCCGGCCGGGGATTGCCCGCCTGGGTTACCGGCCTGGCCTTCGTCTCGGCCAACCTGGGCGCGGTGGAAATCATCGGTATGTCCGCCAATGGCGTGGAGTATGGCTTCCAAACCATGCACTACTTCTGGATCGGCGCCATCCCGGCCATGGTCTTTTTGGGCATTGTGATGATGCCGTTCTACTACGGCTCCAAGGTGCGTTCGGTGCCGGAGTTTATGCGCAAGCGCTTTGGCAACGCCGCGCACCTGGTCAACGCGATTTCTTTCGCTGTGGCCCAGCTGCTTATTGCCGGCGTGAACCTGTACTTGCTGGCCACCATCGTGGAGGCCCTGCTGGGCTGGCAGATGTGGGTATCGCTCCTCGTGGCTGGACTCATCGTGCTGTCCTATATCACCCTGGGCGGACTTTCGGCCGCCATCTATAACGAGGTCCTCCAGTTCTTCGTCATCATCGCCGCACTCGCCCCGCTGACCATCATTGGTTTGAACCGCGTTGGTGGTTGGAGCGGGCTGAAGGACGCGGTGGCCCAGGAATCGCACTTCCACACTTGGCCGGGCACGGATATCTCCGGTTTTGAGAACCCGGTGTGGTCCGTCATCGGCATCGTGCTGGGCCTCGGCTTCGTGCTCTCCTTTGGCTATTGGACCACCAACTTCGTGGAAGTTCAGCGCGCCATGGCCTCGGATTCCATTTCGGCTGCCCGCAAGACGCCGATCATCGGTGCCTTCCCCAAGATGTTCGTGCCCTTCCTCGTGGTTATTCCGGGCATGGTCGCCTCCGTCTCCGTGGCCGATTTGATGGAGGAGCGCGCGGAGCCGAATGACGCCATCTTGCTGCTCATGCGCGACCTTTTGCCTAATGGCCTGCTAGGCGTGGCGATCGCCGGCCTGCTCGCTTCCTTCATGGCCGGCATGGCTGCGAATATCTCGGCCTTTAATACCGTCATCTCCTATGACATCTGGCAGACCTACGTGGTCAAGGACCGCGAGGATGACTACTACCTGAAGTTCGGCCGCATCGCCACGGTTATCGCCACCGCTATTGCCATCTTTACCGCGCTGCTCGCGCAAAACTTTGGCAATATCATGGACTACCTGCAAACCCTGTTTGGGTTCTTCAATGCGCCGCTGTTTGCCACCTTCATTCTGGGCATGTTCTGGAAGCGCATGACCCCGCACGCCGGTTGGTCCGGACTCGTAGCCGGTACCGCTTCCGCCATCGCTTTCTGGTACGTCGCATCCTTTACGGACATGATCAACCTGCCGGGCCAAGGCACGGCCTTTGTGGCGGCCGGTGTCGCCTTCGTGGTGGATATCCTAGTCTCCATCGTGGTTACCCTGTTCACCCAGCCCAAGCCGGATAGCGAGCTGGTTGGTTTTGTTTCTTCCGTGACCCCCAAGGATCACTTTGAGGACTACACCGAAAAGTCCTTGCCGTGGTACCAGCAGACCGTCCCGCTGGGCATCATTTGCCTGGTGATGGCCGTAGCCCTCAACGTCATCTTTGCCTAAGGAGCCCAACATGTCTGAGAAAAAGCGCGCGGGCGCATTCGACCTGCGCAATGTTATCGCCGCACTCCTCGGCCTCTACGGCCTAATTTTGCTCGGCTGCTATTTCTTCCTTGACCCAGGCATCAACCCGGATACCGGGCATGCTAAGAACGCCAGCGATAACCTATGGGCAAGCCTTGCTTTGCTGGCCGTGGCCGCCGCCTTTGTGCTGTGGGCGCGCCTGAAGCCCATCACCATCCCAGGAGAAAACTAATGGTTGAGATTACCTCTGCCGCGCTTGCCGACGGCCGCGAGATCCTCTACTTCGATGACCAACCCCACCCCGATCGCGTGCTTGTCGACGCCCGCGACATCCCCACCGTCGCCCCCGCCTCCGAGATGCGCCGGGATCCCCTTACCGGGGATTGGGTGGCCTTTGCCGCCCACCGTATGAACCGCACCTTCTTGCCACCGGCCAACGAGAACCCGCTGGCGCCCACGCGCGAAGGCCAGCTGCCTACGGAGATCCCCAGCCCCAGCTATGACGTGGTGGTCTTTGAAAACCGCTTCCCGTCCTTTGCCACCACCGCGGACATCGAGCATCCGGAGGACGATAACCTGCTTGGCATGGTGCCACGCCTTCCCGCCCGCGCCCGCTGTGAGGTGGTGTGCTTTACCGAGGACCCAGCTTTGTCCTTCAAGGACCTGCCGGAATCGCGCATCCGCACCGTGATCGAGGCCTGGGCTCACCGCACCGCTGCGCTTTCCCAGATTGACGGCGTGCAGCAGGTATTCCCCTTTGAAAACCGCGGCGAAGAAATCGGCGTGACCCTCCAACACCCGCACGGCCAGATTTATTCCTATCCATTCCTCTCACCGCGCCTGCGCTCCATCGTGGATTCCGCCCGGGCCTACGACGGCGACCTCTTCCAGGATCTCCTCGATCGTGAGCGCGCCGCCGGCACCCGCATCATCGCCGAAACCGAGCACTTCACCGTCTTCGTCCCCGCCGCCGCCAAATGGCCGCTCGAAGCCATGGTCCTGCCCAATGAGGAGGTCCCCGATTTCGCCGCGCTTTCCGGCGCCCAACGCGCCGACCTCGCGCCCCTGCTCAAGAAGCTGTACTCCGCCGTGGACCGCTTCTTCGATGGCGTGGACAAGACCCCGTATATCGCCGGCTGGACCCAAGCGCCGGTGGACCCGGACCTGCGCCCCGGCATCCGCATGCACCTGCAGCTCTTTTCGCTCATGCGCTCGCCCGGCCGCATGAAGTACCTCGCCGGTTCCGAGTCCTCGCAGGCCGTGTGGATCAATGACACCACCCCGGAGCGCATCGCCGCCCGCTTTAAGGAGATCTGGGATGCTTAACTGGATTGACACCCGCAGCGATGCGGAGCTAGCAGCCGCAGCCCGCGACCTCTTCACCGCTGCCTTCCCGGACGCGCCCGAGCCCGCCGGTGTGTGGGCCGCGCCCGGCCGCGTCAATCTCATCGGCGAGCACATCGATTACGCCGGCGGCGCCTCCATCCCCTTTGCGCTGGAACAAAACACCGCCGTCGCCGTCGCACCCCGCACCGATGGCCTTCTCCGGATAGCCTCCGAATACGACGGCAGCGTTGCCCAAGCTAGCCTCCCACTCTCCGAAGTCCGCCCCGGCCACCCTTCCGACTGGTCCGGCTACGTCGCCGGCACCGTCTGGGCCGCCACTGCCGCGGGCGTCCTGAACTGCACCGGCCTCGATATTGCCATTGTCTCCGATGTCCCCGTCGGCTCTGGCCTGTCCAGCTCCGCCGCCCTCGAGTGCTCCGTGGCCGTGGCCGCCTACGAGCTTTGCCACGGCAAAGCTCCCGATGATGCCGCCCGCGCGCAGCTGGCCCAGGCTTGCATCCGCGCCGAAAACGAGGTGGTTGGCGCCTCTACCGGTGGCTTGGATCAAAACGCCAGCCTCCTCGGCCAGCGCGGCAAGGCGCTATTCCTGGATTTTTCCACCGGCGCCGTCGAGCGCGTGCCGTTCAATATCGAGGCCCAGGACATGGTGCTGCTTATCGCGGACACCAATGCGCCGCATACGCTTTCCGACGGTCAATATGCCTCCCGCCGTGGCATCATCGACGCCGTTCAGGCTGCCGCCGGCCGCTCCATCCGCGAAATCCCGGATGCCGTCGCCTTCGCCGCGACCGTCAACCCCCAGGAGGCTGAACTCTACCGCCGCCGCGTGCGTCACGTGGTGGAAGAGACTGAGCGCACCTTAGCCGCCGCTACCGCGCTCACCTCATCCGCCCCGGCAGAGTTCCGCCGCCTCATGCGCGAAAGCCACATTTCCCTGCGCGACCTGTACGAAGTCACGACCCCCGAGCTTGACTCCGCTTTCACCGCGGCCGGCGAAATCGGCACCCGCATGACTGGTGGCGGCTTCGGCGGCGCAGTCATCGCGCTCATCCCCCGTTCCGACGTCGAGTCCACTGCCCAGGCCATTTACGACGCCGCAGCATCCCGCAGCTTCCCAGAACCCACCTTCTTGGTGGCCCGCCCGGGAGACGGGGCCCGCCGCCTCGCCTAACTCTGCAGCCCGGCTCGGCTTAGTTGCGCCCCTCCCAGTGCGCCTCTTGTCGACGCGCCTATTGTCGTTAGGTCCATACTGATCAGGCTGATCTGAAGGCTGGGCCGCCTCAGATCGGCCTTAACTCCCTCAATTCGGCCTGATCAGATCGGCCCTAAGCCCTAAACACACCGATCGGATCACAATGCCGAGAGGGCTTTCTGAATTCCCTCGCGCAGAGTCTCGCGAGACTGCTTCATCGGATGCGCAATCGCGCGCAACCCCATGTACGCAATCTGGTCGGCCGCCCGATTCAGCGGATCGCCCGCATGCCCGAGCACACGGCGAATGTCGACCTCGCATTGGCCTTGGATATCGCCCCAAGCTTGCTGGAATCGGGACCGCGCACCCGAAGACACCCCTCGCCACGTGCGCCCCGGCCGCGATGCTTTAGAGCCGCGCTTATGCACAATCTGCTCGACCGCCTCCAAAGCGGCTACGGAATCGGACTCAATAACCGCCTTGCGCGCACCCACCTTGAGCAGGTATTTCAGCGCGAGCGTCAGTGCTTCGAGCTCGAGCTCATCCGTGCTCGCCTTGGTTTCTCGAGTTCGTAACCGGTAGTCGCCGTTTCCCGCAACGAAGCACATCGACCCCTTGAATACAGTATCCGAGGAAGCATCGGTGGCTATGCGAACCACGTCGCCCTCGGGCCACGAGGAGGCGCGCGAGAAGTTCGGCCACCAGTGTGCTTTCGGCGTCTCTACCTGTGCCGCTTGCTTCTTTTTCGGCGCCTCACCCATCTTGCGCGCTTTTCGTGCGGTGATGCCGGCTTGTTTTCGGCGCACAGAGCTCGCGCTCTTCGAAGCCCTATTTTCTTCCGCAAAGCTTCCCGTCACCGTGAAACCGTCTGCCGTGAGTGCCGCTCGCAACGCATTCTGTCTGCGACCAGTGACAATCCACACCCGCCCGTCGAGTCCTTTGAGTGCTCGTTTGACCTCGCGTACGGCGATATCGACGATATCGCCCTTCTTCGTTTGGCCGCGGCGCACAAAACGCGTCTGTTTAGTATTGACCGCGATGACCCAGCCTTCGATGGTGCCGTTGGGGGCGGAATCCCAACGCTCGTCCCAGAGCGCGACCGCAACGTGGATTGGTGCTGAGACCATATCCGAGGTGATCTTGCGGGTGCCGTAGGTGCGCGATTGCGTACCGGTTAGTTCTGAGAGCTCGATGGGTTCCATTATCTCTAGTAAAGCACGGTTAACAGCGCTGCTGAATTATCCCCCACACCGCCGCTTTGAACTACTTCCCCTTAGGTCGAATGTGATCGAGCTGATCTGAGCACAACCCGCCCTCAATTCAGCCTCAACGCCCTCAATTCGGCCCGATCACCTTGGACCTAAAGTTCCGACCCCACTCGAGCTCCTCGGAAGTTCACCTTCCTGAGCCTCATGACGCGTGCCCCGCCCCGCCAGCCGCGAAGATGAAACCATGATTACAGATCACTTCATCAACCTTCGTTACGCCGGAGCCGAAAGTCCGCACCATTTAGCCCTCCAGTGCGGGGAGCTCACCCAGATAGCGCCCTGGGTCGCCCTTCCCACGGCCACCTGGAGGCAATGGGTGCGCCATAAACAACAATTCGCCAAAGTAGTCGCTGCCGGGTGGAGCACTCACCGCGCCGTCCTCATCAGCAAATCGGCTGCGCGGCTGTGGGGAATATGGGTAATTTCTAGGGAAGGGGAGGAGGTGGAGTTAGCGGTGCCTTCGGGAAGCGTTCCCCCTCGCAGGCTCACCGCGAAAGGATACCGGTACCGCCGGGTAAAGTTCCTCCAGGAATCCACGGTGTCGATAGCTGGTGTGCGCGCCACGAATCCCGCCCGCACCTGCCTCGAAATCGCCCGGCTACATGGCTTCCCAGATGGCCTGGTAGCTACCGATTCTGCGCTCAGACAACACGACGTCACCACCTATGACTTGCGCGAAGAACTGGCAAAAATGCGGCGCACTAGGGGACAAGCAGCTATGCGTAAGGTTATCGAGCACGCGTATGGCGGATCGGAATCGCCCTATGAGTCCTATCTGCGAGCCCTCATTATCGAGCGTTTCCCGCAGGTGAAAATTGAGCCGCAGAAGCCGTTGCTCGGGAAATATCGGGCGGATCTCTGTCTCGATGGCTGGCTGGTACTTGAGGTCGATGGCGATGCCAAATATGACGGTACCTATGGCGAGACACCCGCCCACGTGGTCAAGCAGCAGATAAAGAGGCAGCGAGCGCTAGAAAACCGCAGATACGTGGTGCTGCGCTTTGGTTCCAGCGAGGTGAAAGCGGTGGACGAGGCATTGCGGATAATCTCTAGCCACCTGGGAAAACGCGGCGGGAAAGTTGCCTAGATCACCCCCGCGCCACCCCGCAGTACATAAAAGTTGTTGAACAAAAGGCATAGCAACCTTTAAGATGATGCGCATCACAAACTAATGCGACCTGCATCACGAAAGGTGAAATCTAGTGAGTGCTGAGACATCACACGCCACTCCGGCGCAGGCGGGGGACAAGACCCCGCCCAAAGGCCTCGGCGCCATGGCTGGTGCCATGTTCCTTATGGCCACCTCCGCCATCGGTCCGGGATTTTTGACCCAGACCTCGGTCTTTACCGTGCAGATGGGCGCTTCCTTCGCGTTTGCGATTGTGCTGTCCATCCTCGTTGACATCGCTATCCAGCTCAATGTGTGGCGAGTTCTCTGCGTGACCGGCATGCGCGCCAATACTTTGGGCAATACCGTGCTCCCTGGCCTGGGCTGGGTGCTTGCCATATTCGTGTTCATCGGCGGCGCGGTCTTTAATATCGGCAATATCGCCGGTTCTGGCCTAGGCATTAACGCGATGCTGGGCATCGATTCGCGCATCGGCGGTGTCATTGCCGCGGCCATCGCGATCTTCATCTTCCTCTCCAAAAAGGCGGGTATGGCCCTCGACCGCCTCGTAGCGGTCCTGGGTGCGGTCATGATCTTGCTTATGCTCTACGTTGCGGTGGTCAGCCAGCCACCGGTGGGCGAGGCCCTAAAGAATACCGTCGCACCGGGCGAGATCGACTTCTTCGTCATTACCACCATCATTGGTGGCACCGTTGGTGGTTATATCACCTTTGCCGGCGCGCACCGCCTCATCGATTCTGGCCACACCGGCGTGGAAAACGTCAAGAACATTACCTATACCTCGGTAAGCGGCATCGTGGTCACCGGCATCATGCGTATGCTCCTTTTCTTGGCGGTTCTCGGTGTGGTCGCCACCGGCGTGGCGCTTTCGGACGACAACACCGCGGCCGATGCCTTCTACAATGCCGCCGGCGAGTTTGGCCTGCGTGCCTTCGGCGTGGTCCTCTTCGCGGCCGGTTTGTCCTCGGTTATCGGCGCCGCCTATACCTCGGTATCCTTCGTGACCTCCCAGGGCACCTCGACGCGCACCCGCAATATCCTCACCATTATCTTCATTGCGGTGTGCACGGTAGTCTTCGTAGCCATCAACTCCGCGCCACAGAAGTTGCTCATCTTCGCCGGCGCCATCAATGGCCTGATCCTGCCCATCGGTTTCGCCCTCGTGATGTGGGTGGCCTGGCGCCGCCGCGACCTCCTACAGGGCTATAAATATCCCAAGTGGTTGCTGGTTATCGGCGCCCTGGCGTGGGTACTCACCATCTTCATCGGCTTCAAGGCCTTCTCCGGCATCACCGAGCTGTGGGCATAATGCAGACCCCAGAGCAAGTGCGTGAGTATGCGCGCAGCCATGACATGGTCACCACCGCCGGGCATGCCCGCGGTTTCATGCAGGCTAACCTGCTGGCCGTGCCGCAGGAATACGCCTTTGACTTCTTACTCTTTGCCCAGCGCAATCCCAAGCCATGCCCGATTGTGGGCGTGCTGGAAGCCGGTCAGTACACCTCCGAGCTGCTGCCGGGCGGGGACATCCGCACCGATATTCCGGCCTACCGTGTCTTTGAAAATGGCGAGCATACAGCTACGCTTGCCGACGCCACCCCGTACTACACCCCAGACATGGTCAGCTTCCTCATCGGTTGCTCTTTTACCTTTGAGACTGCGCTGCAGGATAACGACATTGAGGTCGCGCACATTGCCCAGCAGCGCAACGTGCCGATGTTTAAAACCACGATTCCCACCACCCCGGCCGGTGTCTTTTCCGGGCCCATGGTGGTCTCCATGCGCCCGATTCCGGCCGCGCAGGTCTCCGATGCCGTGCGGATTACCTCCCGTTACCCATCAGTTCACGGCGCCCCGGTCCACGTGGGTGACCCGGCGGCCATTGGTATTGAGGACTTGAACCGCCCGGACTTTGGTGATCCGGGCGAAGTGCCGGAGGGCTGCCTGCCGGTCTTTTGGGCCTGTGGTGTGACCCCGCAGGCCATCGTGATGGAATCTAAGCCGCGCTTAGCTATTACGCACGCACCGGGCCAGATGCTCGTGACCAACGCCCGCGATCAAGATTTTCTCATTCCTTAATCGTCCAGCACGGCGAGGATCTTCTCGCAGGTATTCATGAGGCTGTCATGCGAAAGCGTGGCGGCCTCGAGGCGTTTTCCATCTGCGATAAGCGTGGCCAAGGTGATATTTCCTTGAATATGGTCCGCATGAAGCTGCGGGTACCGCGGGATTGCTAGCAAGAAGGTGAGCCGCATGCGGGCGAGCAGATTATCCATCTGCTCATTCAAGGTAGGGGAGCCTAGCGCGGCCACCAGCGCGCGGTGGAAGCGCTGATTGATGGCGGAGACTTCCTGGTGCTCGCCGCGTGCCGCGTAGTCGAAGGCAGAGGAAGTCAGGGTGACGAGTGAGGGGGCGTCGGAAAAAGCGCCCCAACGTACCGCGGCAGGCTCGATTGCCGCGCGGGCGGCGAAGAGGTCGCGGATGTAGTCTGCATCGGGCGTCGCAAGGAATACGCCTCGGTTGGGGATGCGCTCGACGATGCGCTCCGCGGCAAGTCTGGTGAAAGACTCGCGGAGGGTATTGCGCGAGCAGTGAAAGCGCTCGGCCGCCTTGACCTCGCTGAGCTGCTCGCCCGGCTGAAACTCGCCGGCGGAGATGGCCTCGCGCAACTCGGAGGCGACAGACTGGGAAAGCATGACCACAACTGTACTAAAAAGTTATGCACCTCACATTCAAGATGAGGTGCATAACGATGGAGCGAGCGCTAATCGATGGTCGCGATGACCTTGGAGGAATCCAAACGGTCACCTTCTGCGGCCAGGAGCTTGATGGTACCGCCGCGCGGAGCCTTGATGGCCGATTCCATCTTCATGGCCTCGACGGTGGCGATGGCATCGCCCTCGGCCACGGTATCGCCGTCCGCGACGTTCCAGGCCACGAGGTTGGCCTCGAACGGGGAGGTGACCGCATTGTCATCGGTGGACTGCGCGCCAGCCGAAGACGGTGCGGTGGACGCGGAGCCACCGGCCGAGGCGGCGCCCGGCGCGGCAAGGAAATCCACGGGGACGCCGACGTTGACCAGCTTGCCGTCGATTTCTACGGCCACAGTGCGGCGCTGGGTGTAAATGGCCTCGACTTTTTCCACCTGGTTGGCGGCAGACGGGCGGTAGTTGTGATCCACCCAGTCAGTAAATACGCCAATCTCGGCGGCGCCGGCGGCAGCGGCATCGTCTGCTGGGGCGGCGGTGCCGATGAGTGCAGGCTCATCCATCATGTCGCGGTGGAACGGCAGCACTGTGCGCACGCCGGTAACGGTGAACTCGCGCAGGGCAAAGCGGGCGCGAGCCAGGGCGATCTCGCGGGTCGGGCCCCACACCACCAGCTTGGCAATCAGGGAATCATAGTACGGCGGAATGATAGAGCCAGAGCGCACCGCGGAATCTACGCGGATGCCCGGGCCGGTGGGCGGCTCGAAGGAGACGATGGTGCCGGGGCACGGGGCGAAGCCATTGAGGATGTCCTCGGCATTGATACGGAATTCAAAAGCGTGGCCGTGGGACTCCGGATCCGCATCGAAGGACAGCGGCTCGCCGGCCGCGATGCGGAATTGCTCGGCGATGATATCGGTGCCGGTGACTACCTCGGTGACTGGGTGCTCGACCTGCACGCGGGTATTGACCTCGAGGAAGGAGATGGTGCCGTCTTCGGAGACGATGTATTCCACGGTGCCGGCGCCGGTGTAGCCTACCTTGGAACAAATGGAGCGGGCGCCTTCGATGATGCCGTTGCGTTGGGCGTCGGAAAGCGCGGGCGCCGGAGCCTCCTCAATGAGCTTTTGGAAGCGGCGCTGGGTGGAGCAGTCGCGGGTGCCGAGCACGCGCACATTGCCGTGCGTATCGGCCAGCACCTGGGCCTCGACGTGGCGCGGGTGGGTGAGGAACTTCTCCACATAGCACTCAGCGCGGCCGAAAGCCTCCATGGCCTCGCGGCCGGCAGAATTGAATGCACCCTCAATCTCTTCCATATTGTCCACGACCTTCAAGCCGCGTCCGCCACCGCCATAAGCGGCCTTGATGGCAATGGGCAGACCGTGCTCTTCGGCGAAGGCGCGGGCCTCCTGCCAGTCATCGATGGGATCGGAGGTACCCGGTGCCAGTGGCGCGCCGACCTCCTCGGCCACGCGGCGCGCAGCGATCTTGTCACCGAGCAACTCGATGGACTCTGGCGACGGGCCAATCCAGATCATGCCGGCCTCGGTAACCGTGCGGGCAAAGTCGGCGTTTTCGGACAAGAAGCCGTAGCCCGGGTGGATGGCATCGGCACCGGCACGCACCGCGATATCAAGCAGCGCGGGCACGTTCATGTAGGTATCGGCCGCGGTATTGCCCGGCAGCGCATAAGCTTCATCCGCTACCTGGGTATGCAGGGCACCTGCGTCCGCCTCGGAATAAATGGCGATGGACTTAATGCCCAGGTCGCGGGCGACGCGGGCGATACGCACGGCAATCTCGCCGCGGTTAGCAATGAGGACGGTTTTAATCTGCATTCTGTTCTCCAGTGTTCAAGGCTTGGGGTGCAACGAGTTCAAAGTTCACGCGCGCGCCGGGTGGTAGCTGCGCGGCAATATCAATATCTTCTTCCAAGACGGTGGCGATTACCGGGTAGCCGCCGGTCACGGCATGATCGCGCAGGAAGACCACGGGCTTGCCATTAGGTGGGATTTGGATGGAGCCGGCGACCATGCCCTCGGAGGGGAGCTCGCCGTCTTTGACGCGTTCAATCGTCTCCTCGCCATCGAGGCGCAGGCCCACGCGGTTGGAATCCGAAGTGACGGTCCACTCGGTGTCCAGGAAGGCGGAGACATTATCGCCAAACCAGTCATCGCGCGGTCCGAGCACGCAGCGCAAGGTGGCGCGGGTTTTGCCATCGGAGCTTTCACGCACGCGCAGCGGGTTAGCCAGCTGGGCGTCGGTCATGCCGGTAGAGCGCGGCAGCACGCCGATGACATCGCCGGTGGTGACCGGGTCCGGGCCAAGGCCAGAAAGGACGTCAGTGGCCGCGGAGCCAAGCTCGGATTCAGCAATAATGCCGCCGCGGATGGCCACGTAATTGCGCATGCCTACCGTTGCAGGATCCACCGTGACGGTGTGCCCGGCCGTGACCAGCACGGGGCGGGCGAGGTGGACTGGCATCTCGCCGAGGCGCACACGCGCGGTCGCGCCGGTGACACAAATGACGGTATCGGTGAGCGCGTGGAGCTTAATGCCGCCGATATTCTCCAGCACTGTTGCCCCGCGCGGATTGCCCACGGCCACGTTGGCGGTCGCGGCGGCGGCGCGGTCGGCGGCACCGGAGGGGGTCACGCCGAGATCGCCCACACCGGGGCGGCCCAGGTCTTGGTAGAGGGTGAGTAGGCCGGCATCGATAACCTCCATGCGCGGCAAGCGGGCAGGGGCGCGTTTCGAGCGGGCAGAGTGATCGACTAGCTCCGGCAGCTTATCCACGCTGCGATAGCGCACGCGGTCTCCCGGCTGTACCAGCGCCGGCGGGTTAGCATTGGAATCCCACATCGGCGTATTGGTGGTGCCCAGCAGCTGCCAGCCGCCCGGGGAAACGCGTGGGTACACCGCGGAAAACTCGCCCGCGATACCTACGGCGCCGGCCGGTACCGCGGTACGGGGATTGGACCGGCGGGGCACCGCGCGCGCCTGGGAGGGGTCCGACGGCGCGCAGTAGGTAAAGCCTGGAGCAAAGCCACCGAATGCTGCGGTCCACTCGGTAGAGGTATGCCAGTTAATGAGCGCTTCGCGCGAAAGTCCCAGCAGGTCTGCGGCCTCGTCCACATCCTCGCCGTCATAGAGCACATCAATTTCTACCGTGCGTGCCTCCGCAGCCGTCGCGGCGGCAGGGGAGAAGTCCTGCAAAAATTCCGCCGCATCGCGCGCCGAATCGGGTGCTTCAAAGGTCAGCAGCAAGGTGGTGGCGGCCGCGATGCAGTCCACCTGATTCTTCAACGGCTTGGCAGAAAGCGCCGCGTGCCAATCCATCACCTGGTTCAATCCATCCAGGTCAATGAGCAACGCGCGCGTGCCCACAAAATTAATGTGCATTAGATAAAGCTCCGAATCTCGATGCCTTCTTCCCGCAGGCGCTCCACTACGCCGCGCAGCAACTTCACCGCGCCGGGCGAATCGCCGTGGGTGCATACGGATTGTGCATCTACCTCTAACTTCGTGCCATCCACGGCCGTGATCGACCCGGTCTGCGCCACCTCCAGTACTCGCTGCACCACCTCATCGGCGCTACCCAGCACCGCATTGGCTTCCTTGCGCGAGACGAGCGTGCCATCGGGGTTGTAGTTGCGGTCTGCAAAGGCTTCACGGATGACGGTAAGCCCGCTGCGCTTGGCGACGTCCACCGCTACTCCCCCCGGCAGCAGCATCACCGGCAAATCACCAAAGGCCTTAATGCCCTTGATGACGCCTTCTGCCTGCGCCTTATCCTTCACGATGGCGTTATACATCGCACCGTGCGGCTTCACATAGGAAACCTTGGTGCCATTGGCGCGGGCCAAAGCGTCGAGCGCGCCAATTTGGTAAGTCACCTCGTCTGCGAGTTCGTTCGGGTTGTAATCAATGAAGCGGCGACCGAAA
Organism: Corynebacterium marquesiae; assembly: GCF_030229635.1. Classification (NCBI taxonomy): domain Bacteria; kingdom Bacillati; phylum Actinomycetota; class Actinomycetes; order Mycobacteriales; family Corynebacteriaceae; genus Corynebacterium; species Corynebacterium marquesiae. Next base: position 7,709 of record NZ_JASPII010000011.1, on the reverse strand, counting down.
CCTGCGGCGTCGTTATAACCCACGTGCGCGCCTACGGCTACGCCTGCTCCTGCAGCCGCCTTGAGCGTGCCGGCAATCGAGTGTGGGTCACCCGCGTGGAAGCCCGTGGCCACGTTTGCGGAGGACACCATCTCCAGCATCGCCGCGTCATCCGCGACCGGATTGCCCGCGGTCGTTTCTCCCAAGTCCGCGTTCAAATCAATATGGAGCGAGGACATTCAACACCGTCCTTTAAGATTGTTGAACAATTCGAATGCCTTTTAGTGTAACCCTCGCCACTGTCATTTGTGAAGACGGTTACTTTTCATTTACCCGCGTGCGCACCCCCACCTAGGCATGAGAAAACCGCCCCGCCCCGGGTAAGAGGGTCTGAACTGCTCCCCACTAGTTGTTGGCAACTGATTTCTCAGTCCAACTAATGGGGAGCAGTTCATTCCTGCGCGGTGTTGGCATAAGAAAAGCGCCCAGCGGGGATAACCGCTGAGCGCTAGTAGCTGCAAGACAATTTAGGCCTGGGAGGTTGCGGCTGCGTTGTCAGTCGATGGTGCAGGGGAGAGCACCTTTGAAATGATGTCGGCGGCTTCCTTGCGCGTCTTCGCACCGTGGAGCTGTGCGCGGAAGTCCTCTTTCATGATGCTGCGGGCCAGCTTGGAGAGCAGCTTGAGGTGCTGCTTTCCGGCGTTATCCGGAACGGCAATAAGGAAGGCCAAGGTGGTCGGGTCCTCACCCGCGGCCCACGTGACGCCCTGGGGCAGGCGCGCGAAGGCGAGAGTTGGTACCTTCACCCCCGCAGATCGAGCGTGCGGAATGGCCACTCCGTGGCCCACTCCAGTGGAACGGGTGGATTCGCGCTTCAACGCGGCGCTGGCGACCGCTTCTGCATCGGACATTCGCGAAGAGGTGAGCTTCACCATGGAGCGAATGACCTCTTCGCTGGAAGAACCCAGGTCTTTATCGAGGCTAATCGTATCGACAGCAACAAGCGGCTTATCCTTGCGCTGCGTCAATCCCACTAGCAGGAGAATAAGGCCAGCACAGACAGCGATGCCGGCAAGCATGGCGATAAAGAAACCAACGACGTTATCTACCGCGCCGAGCACCGCGACGATCGGGCCGCCGTGCATGACGTGGTCTTGTACACCAAATAGACCGGCGAGCGCACCAGCTACGGCGCCACCGGCAACGTTGGCAGGGATAACCTGTAGCGGGCGTGCGGCCGCGAGCGGGATGGCGCCCTCAGTAATGCCGAAGAATCCCATGAACAATGCGGCGATGCCCGCATCATTTTCAGCCTTGGTAAACCACCGGCGGCGCAGGAGCGTAGCTACACCAACGGCGAGAGGCGGTACGGCAATCGCGCATGCTGCCATGCCCATGGGTGCCGCATTACCGGCCGCGATCATGCCGCCGCCAAAGAGGAAGGCTGTTTTATTAAAGGGACCACCCATATCGAAGGCGATCATGGCGCCCAGGATAAGACCCAGCACGATGACGGAGGAGCCCTGCATGCCAGCGAGATAGTCGGTCATTGCCTCGAACGCGGCCGAAACTGGTGCGCCAATGAGCAAGATGAAGATGAGCCCCACGATCAGCGTGGTGAAAATCGGGATGACGATGATGGGCCAAATCGGTGCAATGAACTTGTGTACCGGAATCTTCTTAATGGCAAGAGCCACATAACCGGACAAAATACCGGTGACAATGCCGCCCAAGAAACCGGCGCCCGCCTCAGAACCGTAAAGCGAGCCGGTGGTGGCGATGAGGCCAGTAATAAGGCCAGGGGCAAGGCCCGGCCGGTCCGCGATGCCCACCGCAATATAGCCAGAGAGCACCGGGACCATCAGCGAAAACGCCAGCGCGCCAAGCTCATTGACCGTATTCCAGAAGCTATCTTCCGGAATCGCCATGCCCTCCGGTGTGGGCGTGCCGCCGATGGAGAGGGCGACCGCGATGAGCAGACCACCGGTCACTACGAACGGGATCATGTGCGAGACGCCGTTCATCAGTGCCTTGTACAAGGTTTGACCAACGCTATTTTTGCGAGGCGTCTCTTCCTCTGTCTTCTCGGAAGAGCCCTCCCAGCGCGAGGCGCTCAAGGCTCTGCTGAGCAGTTCCTTCGGGTGTTTGATGGCCTCGTCCACACCGGTGGCCTCGAGGCGTTTGCCATGGAAGCGGTCTTTGGAAATTACAGTATCGGCACCGATGACAATGGCATCAGCGTCTTCGATATCTTGCTTGCTAAAGGTTCCTTCGACGCCGATGGAACCGTGAGTTTCAATCTTGATGCGGTAGCCCAATTCTTGGGCTGCGGCCTCGAGGTTTTCGGCCGCCATGTAGGTATGTGCGATGCCCGTCGGACACGCCGTGATGGCGAGGATGAGGGGCGATGACTCTGAAGTGCTCATGACTCTCATTAAACGGCAAACGTTTGCGCTGGCACAAGAGGCAGTGATCCACTTCTTGGACTGTACGCTGGAAGCACTCCACTACAGAAAGGGAACGCTCGCCTGTGAGTAAAGCATCGCCGGATAATATCTTGCTCTACCTGCCGCAAAAGCAGGAGGAACAGGTGCGCGAAATCTTTGCCGGCCTTGCAGAGCGCGGCTTTCCCGTCCAGCAGCAACGCCCGCACATTACTGTGACCTTTTCGCCGCATATGCAGCCAGAGATCGTGGATTTAGCAGCGCAGCTGTTGCCGGCCGTCATGCCGGCAGATTTCCGGCGGGTAGGAAACGTCATTTTTGGCACCAAACGCAAGCAGACGGTGGCTTGGCTCCTTGAAACGACCGATGAGCTAGAAATTGCCGCGCGAAAAATCAGTGCCGCTAATCCGGATGGGCGCGGGCCGCGGTGGACCCCGCATTTGACCATGGGGTTGCGCCTGCCGCGTGAGGAGGTTCCTAGCTATATCCAAGCAATGGATGAGCTCACCTCATCGCACTTCAAGGAGCTTAGCGCCGTAGAAGCCGCCTATTGGCGGCCGCGCACGCAGGAAAAGACAGTGCTGGCCGAGGCCTAGAGCAGGGCCTGCAGAGCGCGGGCAACGCGCAGCACGGTCAGGTCCTCGCCCGGCTTGCCGACGACCTGCACCGCATCACCCACACCTTCTTCCTCTTCGCCGCGCAGCGGCACCGTAATCGCCGGCCATCCGAGCACGTTGAAAGGCTCGGTCCAGCGCCGCAGGCTCGCGGCCGATTCCGCAGTATTTTCCGCGGTGATATCGGACCACTTGAGGGGGCCGGAATCGAGGGTAGGGGTGAGGATAATGGGGGCGTCGCCAAGCAGGGCAAGCGCTTTCTCGCGCAGCTCTTTCACGCCCTGTGCGGCCGCGTCATAATTTTCTTGGCTGATATTTTCCCCGCCCAGTACACGCTGCAGGATCACGTCCTGATACTTATCGCGTTGGTCCAGCAACGGCCGGTGGACGTCATAGACCTCCTTCAAGCGCATCGGCTCGTAGAGCTCAGCCGTGGCGGCGATGGTGTCTTCCAAATCCACGCTCTCGGCGAGCTCAAAGTCCGAGTGCTCCAGCGCCGCCAAAAGATCCGCGAAGCGCTCTCCCTTGGCCTTGAGGGCCGTGATATCAACTGTAGAAACGTCTTGCGCTGCGGCTGGTTCCTCATCTGCGGTGGCAATAAAGGCCTGCTCAATCAGGTCAATTGAGCTGGCAAAGAATCCAACGCAGTCAAAGCTCGGGGCGAAGGGAAAGACGCCTTCTACCGGAATGAGACCAAAGGTGGGTTTGAAACCCAGCACGCCCTGGCATGCGGCAGGCACACGCACCGAGCCGGCGCTATCGGAACCCACCGTAAGCTGCAGCGCGCCGCAAGCTACCAGTGCCGCCGAACCGGAACTCGATCCACCGCCGCACACTTCGGGATCCCGCGGATTGATAACTCGTCCATACGCGGAGGCATCGCCCAAAATGCCATAGGAAAATTCCTGCAGGTTCGCCTTCGCCACCGGCAGCGCACCCTTCGCCGTCAAGCGCTGCACCACTGGCGCATCCTTGACCGGTGCGCGGCCAACATTGACCTTGGTGCCGCAGGTAGTAGCCACACACGCCACATCAACGATGTCCTTGAATGCCACCGGTTGTCCCATGAGCGTGGGCGATTCATCCACCGCGTGCTCATCAAACGGGATGATGGTGATCACCGCGTTAAAATCCTGCTGGGCTCGGTGCAGGCGATCAGAAACTGTAGGCATAACGGAAGCTAAGTCCTTTCAACGTCGGCGTCCTTTGCTGCTGACGATGTAGTAGAAGGGTGCAGATGTTACTACCGTACATCAGGAATCGGTGAACAATTTCCCGTTTCCAGGCAAAGCACCGCCTGCGCGGTGTTACTTAGCAAAGATTCCCAGCGCATCCCATGCAAGCCAGCCGCCTTCGCGCAGGGTGAAGACCAGCTGGTTCTCTCCTTCCTTCAGGGTATCTTCGGCGAGATCAAACTCGATTGCTGCGGGGCGCAGCGGGGTCGGGTCCCCGCTGGCATCGCCTTGGCGCGAACCTTGCGTTGCGCCCTGTGGGAGCTCTATTTGTTTATGAAAATCATTAATCGTGATATCGAGAACACCGCCGAGCTTGGTGGTATCAATGAGCCACAATGCCAGCGCCGCTTTTGAAGCAGGCTTATCCAATTTCACCGTCCACTTCAGCGTGTAGGACTTGCTGCCCGCCCACTTGTCGCCGGGGCCGGGGAGGAGATAGGGGACCTCGGCAGGCGTAGCATCCGGTCCAACAGTGATTGTCTGGTCTGGGTGCGCGGTGACGATCTTCTTATAGTCCTTTGGTGAGTACTGAAATTCCGTGCCCTTTCGGTCAAAGGAACCAATCGTGGCTAGCGCTTTGCCGGCAGTGACCGAAGGCAGGGAGGTAGACGTCGCTTTGCCAGAAGGAGAGGACTCAGCACCGGCAGCATCAACCACCTTGACATAATATGACCATTTTTCACCGGCAACATCGCGCCGTGAGTGGTGGAAGAAAGGGAAGATGGTCTTGCCCAGCAGCACGTCTACACCATTAGGATCGGTGCCGATGACTCGGTAGTGATCCAAAACGACGTTCCAAGAAACATGTTCCCAGGTGATGTAGTTTTCCATGAGCTGCGGCTCTGCCTGAATGCCGGTTACGACCGGCGGAGCAGCACTCGCGGTAGGAGCTGGAGCAGAGGAACCCTGGTCAGAGGAATGTTTGCGGGAAGAACCGTGGCGAGAGGAAGAAGAGGAAAGCGAGCTAAAAAGTCCCATGATGAATTGTCCTTTCGGGGCTTAGAGGGAGCGCAGCGTGTGCTCGCCGGCATTGGTACGGAAGGAGAAAGCAGTCTCACGCGGGGCGGTATCATCGCGCTCGATCCAGGGCACGACAACGAATTCGGAATCGAGGTGCTCGCGGGTAGCGCGCACTTTGATGTAGCCACGGCGCTTATCCATGGCCTTCACATACGGCTTTTCCAGCCACTCGGTGCTCTTGGAACCAGCGAAGCCATCGCCATCGGAAGCAATGGAGGTAGCGACCAATTCCACGCCGACGGGCTGGCCGGATTCGGATTGGATTTCGGCAGCGCAGTGTTGGTGAATATCGCCGGTGAAGACAACGGGATCGCTGACCTTGGAGAGGGACTCGATAAGGCGGCGGCGGGCTGCTGGGAAGCCGTCCCACTGGTCGGTGCTATCGGCGATCGGTACGACGACCACGCTATTGACCACCACGTTCCACTGTGCCGGGGAGGTGGTGAGTTTATCGTTGAGCCACTGCTCTTGCTCCGCGCCCAAGATGCTGGCATCCTCCGCGGATTCTTCGCGGTATTGGCGGGTATCGACTAGATTGAAACGCATTAGCGTGCCCACGTCGAAAGAATCATAGATGCGGTTATTGGGGCCTTCGGGAAGCGCCGGCGGGGCCACCGGAAGATTCTCATAAAAGGCACGGTAGGCAGCCGCGCGCTGGTACAGGAAGTGCTCGGCCGTGGTGCCAATCTCGGACCAACTACCGGCGTAGTTATTTTCTACTTCGTGGTCATCCCACACAATCGCCATCGCGGCGCGTGCGTGCGCGGCCTGCAGGTGCTTATCAGATTTGAAGAGCGAGTAGCGCAGGCGATACTGCTCCAGAGTCTCCACCGTTGCCTTGAAAACATTGGGCACGCTTGCGCCCTGGCGCCAGAGATTATCGCCTTCCACAATGCCGTATTCGTAAATGTAGTCACCCACGAAAATCGTCATATCCAGGTCCGGTTCCTGCGCAATATGCTTCCACGGGGTGAAATAGCCGTGGTACCACGCCTGACACGAAGCCACTGTGAAGGTGAAATTATCCACCTTCGCACCGGGCGCCGGCAGAGTCTTAAACCGACCTACGGGGCTCACCTTGCCATCCACGCGGAAGCGATAAAAGTACTCAGTTGCAGGTTCCAGCCCAGTTACCTGTGGATGTACCGAGTGCGCCAGCTCGCGTTGGGCTAGGGCTTCGCCCTGCTTGACGACGTCCCCAAACCTCTCATCCTTCGCAACTTCCCAACCCACGCGGACATCGCCGCCGGTCATGCCGCCGTGACCATCCTCGGCCAGCGGTTCCGGGGCCAAGCGGGTCCACAAAATCATCGAATCGTGCCGCGGCGTACCCGCCGCTACGCCCAGGCCAAAAAGTTCCGAATCCTGCGGCAGTTCACCACCTTGCGAGGATCCCCATGAACTCAGACTCGACTGCGCACCCGCCTTCGCCGGTGCACTAATCCCCGCAGCCACTGCTGCGGCCGAAACACCAGCAATCTGCAGGAAGTTACGACGGTTAAAAGAAGGACGACTATTTGAATAAGGCATACAAAGCTCCACAAGAGGTTAAAAGGAACTTTTCCAGCCTAAATAGCGGCAGTGAATCGCTGGTTAAATCAGCATGAAATCTATGGACTCCAAGGATCGTTCTCGCGGCAATATTCAGCCGAATGCTCTGCCTGGCAGTTAAACCACCACTTCTGGTTTTCAGCGCGCATCTGCTCAACTTCGGCAGAACGTGTCATATAAGCAGGGATGTTGGGATCATAATCTGAATCTGAGCCGCGATCCCCGTTGCCTACCGGCGAGGAGCACTGAGATGGATCGGAGACGTAGTGATCCGTTTGCGGGCACCGGTAGGGGTATTTTGCCATTTGCTCGTCGTGGAGGTTCTGGCATTCTTGCGCCCAGCGAATAGTCCCATCGCTGTACCAACCGTTGGTGGTCCAACTACCGCCGCCATATACGCACTCGGTCAGGGTGGGTTCTGTGGTGGATTGGGCGGTGTTCGTTAGGGGAGCGTCGGCAAGCGAAGGCTCAGCTTCCGCTGCCGGTTGCGGCTCCGAAGAGGACGACTCGGCCGCAGAGCTTGTGGAACTAGAGCTGATAGTTGAACTATTGCTCGTGCTGGAGGAGCTAGTTGCAGTCGCTCCTTCCGGTTGCAAATCCGGAGAGGTAGAGAGTGTCCGATTCTTTGTGTGCGGAGGCTTGGTTTACAAGTAATCTGCGAATCGGTTGGGGTAAGCCACGGCTAGTTGGTTGATGGCTTGTTTCCATCCGGTGGCTTTCGCTCCTTCAATATAGCCGTTGCACTCAATGTTGCGCTTTGCTTTCTTCGCTCGCTGGGCAGCGCGCTTGGGTCAAGTCCTGGGTAGTGGTGTATCTGTTTTCGAATCTGGGGTTAGTTTCATGGCGGTGGTTTAGGGGCCATCTCG
>NZ_JASPII010000010.1:0-90340 GCF_030229635.1 Corynebacterium marquesiae | reverse complement strand
GAACAAAAAGCAACTGAGATGCCGGTTTGTCAACGATGCCGCGACTCATCTGTCAAACATGTCGCGACTCATGACAATTGTGCGCCCGGAGGGATTCGAACCCCCAACCTTCTGATCCGTAGTCAGATGCTCTATCCGTTGAGCTACGGGCGCAGACCGTTGGTAAGCAGTGCGTGCGCTCTGCTGTGCAACGAGAAATAACTATACCCACGGTCTAGGAAACTACCAAATCCCCAGTTCACTTAGTGTTTACCCACGAGAAGCGGGAAGGCTTTAGGAAGGAATGAGGGCGGCAACTTCGGCGTCGGAAAGCAGGGCGTCCCGGAATGCCTGCAGGGTGGTCTCGTGGTCGAAGTCAATGCCGATGAGAACAATTTCAGCACCAGGGGTAACACCATTGGCCGCCCAGAGGGAAGCGGGCACGATCTGGAGGTTCGGGCCAGCTTGCTGCCAGGCGTGCGCAACGCGCAGATCGGTATCGATCCAGCAGTACCCCTTGGAACGTACAAGACCGGTGCTAGCCCGCAGGGCGGCAAGTAAACGCTCGCGATTAAAGGGGCGGTCGGCGCGAAAAACGACGGAGGAAATACCATATTCCTCGGTCTCGGGGGTATGCGGGTTGACCAGCTCTTCGGCGTAGCCGTGATAGGTGGCAGCGGTAGCGGTGTCATACAAGTGGGCATCGAGGACAAGCCGTGGGTCGATAACACCGTTGGTAACAATCACGACGCGGGCGCGGCGGTTCATGGCGCGAACGGTAGCGATGACACGTTCGGTTTCGGCAGCATCAACCAGATCGGTCTTAGTAACAAGGATAAGGTCAGCAAACTCGACTTGGTCCACTAGGAGGTCGGCCACGGTGCGATCATCGCTGGGTGTGGCCTCAATATTCTCAGACGCGAGGCTCTTGCCGCGACGCAGGCAATCAAGAAAAGCGGAAGCATCCACGAGAGAGACCATGGTGTCAATAGGAGCGACGTCAGCAAGCGTGGTGGCGTCCGCAAACTCCCATTCAAAGGTGGCGGCCACGGGCATAGGCTCGGAAATGCCAGTGGACTCGATGACGATCTGATCGAAGCGGCCGGAGCGGGCCAGCTTACCCACGGAATCGATGAGATCTTCGCGCAAGGTGCAGCAGATACAGCCATTGGATAGCTCGACAAAGCGGTCCTCACCACGCTCGAGGTGACCTTCGCCGGCAACGAGGGCAGCATCAATATTAACCTCGGAGAAGTCGTTGACGATGCCGGCAAGCTTGCGCCCCTCGCGGTTAGCAAGCAGGTGGTTTAAGAGCGTAGTTTTTCCGCTGCCTAAAAATCCGGACAGCACAGTAACGGGAGCAGCCATTCCCTATTGATAATGTTTTTCATTAGGGAATGGCTACGGCGCCTAGATTGAAAGGCCGAAGATAGGCACTGCCAGCAGGTACACCGTAAGGGTGATGAGGAAGATGCCGATGATATTGAGTCCGAGACCGCCCTTGATCATCTCGCCGATCTTGACGTAGCCAGAGCCATAAGCAATGGCGTTCGGCGGGGTGGCAACTGGGAGCATGAATGCGCAGGTTGCCGCGAGCGCCACCGGGATGGTGAGCAGAAGGACGTTGATATCGCCATCGGCAGTAAGCCCCACACCCACGGCGACGCCACCCATAATCGGAATGAACGTAGCCGCCGTAGCCGTATTGGAGGTGATCTCCGTCAGGAAGAGCACCAGCGCAGCCACGGCAGAGACGATGAGGACAACGGGCAGGACGCTAAGCCCCTTGGCCATCTCACCAATCCACAGGGACAGGCCGGAGGAATTAAAGACCGAGGACAGCGACAGGCCGCCGCCGAAGAGCAGGAGGACGTCCCACGGCATTTCATTGGCCGTCTTCCAGTCCAGCAAACGGATGCGGCGCTGGTTATCCGCGGGCAGGATAAAGAGCAAGATGCCAGCGGCAATGCCCACGATGGCATCGTCATAGTTCTCAAATTCTTTGAGGACCAACGGCAGGGTAACCCAGGCTGCGGCGGCGAGGACGAAGATGATGCCGGTCATGATCTGGGGGCGGGTCCAGGGGCCGAGGGCTTCAATTTCGTCGTTAATAAGCTCGCGGCCGCCTGGAATATCCTTCATCTCCGGCTTGAAAACGGTGATGAGCAGTGCCCAGGCAATCAGCAAGAAGATTGCTGCAAGCGGCACACCAACTGCCATCCACCGTCCAAAGCCGAGGGTAACGTCCCAGGTATCGGCCATATATGCATTAAGGAAGGCATTCGGCGGGGTACCGATGAGCGTACCTAGCGAACCGATGGAGGCGGAATACGCGATACCCAGCATCAGTGCCGTGGCAAACTTCTTCTGTTTATCCCAGCCGCCTACGGTTTCCGCGGTCAGTGCCAGCACCGAGGTGCCGATCGGGAGCATCACCACGGCCGTGGCGGTATTAGATACCCACATGGACAAAAAGCCGGTGGCCAGCATGAATCCCAAGATCAGGCGCTTGGGCGAGGTGCCGATGATCTTCACCACGTACAGCGCTAGGCGGCGGTGCAAGTTCCAGCGCTGCAGAGCAAGCGCGATAAGGAAGCCACCCATGAACAAGAAAATGGTGGCGGACGCGTATGGGGCACCTACCTCTTTAATCGTTCCCACACCAGCGAGCGGGAAGATGACCAGCGGCAGCAGCGCGGTGGCGGCGAGCGGAATGGCCTCGGTCATCCACCACACGCCCATCAAGATGGTTACGGCAGCGACGGTGCGGATGGCGCTGAGCGTGTACTCGGCTTCCGGATCTGCACCTGCGGAGCCCTGTACGGTCTCGATCGCATTCGAGGGGAAGAAAAAGAAGACCAGTACGGCCAAACCCAAGCCGATGAAAAGGCCGATGAACTGGCGGCGCCACTCGCTACGCGGCGCTCCGGGGGCTTCGTCACCTTCGGTGTGGGCAGTAGATTCGTGAGTATGCGGGGTGGTCATACCGCGCGCTCCTTCACTTAGAGAGGATTGTGCTGTGGGATATGCTCCGTATTTCCCAGTTTATTAGCTAGGCCGAGGCAGCAGACCGAAAGTTATCCAGTTCACTGCGAAGCATGCACTGACCATACAAAACATGTGACGCAGAAACCATATCCCGCCACATAGAACTACCCCCGCACCCCCACAGAGCACACACTGCACCTGCCCGAAACCAGAAATGAGTCCACCACTTCCCTACCCCCGAGCTAAGGAACGGCGAGTTAGATTCCCAATACGGTCTTGGCAATCAGGAAGTAGATAATCAGGCCCGTGGCATCGCAGAAGGTAGAGATAAACGGGTTGGAGAATACTGCTGGATCGGCGCCGATGGTCTTAGCCACGATGGGCATGAGCCCGCCGACGGTCGCAGAAATCGAACAAATCAAAAACAGCGTCGAGCCGATGACGAGGCCGATGCTTAGGCCATAGACCAAGGTGGCCAGTCCCAAGCCAGCTAGTCCCAGCACCGCGCCGAGCAGCATGCCGACGCGCAGCTCGCGCCACATGACGGCGAGGAGATCGCGCGTGCGGACATCGCCCAGCGCCAAGGCACGCGTCACCGTGGTCGCCGCCTGGTTGCCGGTATTGCCACCGGTGCCGGTCAGCAGCGGGATAAATAGCGAAAGAACCACAGCCTTGGCCAATGTGTCTTCAAAAGAATCGAGCACCTGCACCGTCAGTAGCGCAGAGACGGCCAATACGAGCAGCCATACGATGCGCGAGCGCACCAACTTGAGCAAAGGCGTGGATAAATAAGGTTGCTGGAGGGCCTCGGTACCGCCGGCGCGAGCGGAGTCCTCACTATCTTCTTCTTCCACGATGTCCGTAGCATCATCCCACGTCAGCAGGCCAACTAAGCGGTGAGAATCATCCACGATAGGCAGTGCAAGAATGTCCAATGGGAGGAACCAACGCGCGGTTTCTTCCGCATCAGCACTAGCACGGGCAAAGATGGGGTCGTGCATAATATCGGCCATGGTCAGCGTGGCATCAGCGGTGAAGATTTCGCGCAGGCTCACCACGCCCACCAGGCGCCTATCCTCGCGGGTAATGGGCACGGTGTAGATGGTTTCCAGCTCATTCGCCGTCTCCCGCAGTTTAAATAGCGCGTCCTTAACGCTCATCTCTGGGTGGATTACGGGCACCTCGGGCGACATGCGGCGGCCCACCGACCCTTTGTCATAGCCCAGCACCACGCCCGTGACGTCGCGCTTGGATTGCGTCAGCGAGCGCAGCAGGCGGTCCGCGATTTCCGCGGGCAGCTCATCCAGCAGGGCCACGCGGTCTTCCGGATCGAGCTCATCGAAGAACTCATAAACATCGGCATTGCCCAGCTCATCGATGATATCGGCCTGGTGCTTTGCATCGAGGGCGTCAAAGACGACGATTGATTTCTGGCGCGGCAGCAGGCGCAGGGCCAAGGCTGAGCGGACGGCATTTTGTCGCTCGACGACGGCGATGAGTTCCTGCAGGGGCACCTTCTCCAGGAGTTCCTGGAGGCGTGGGGCCTTGGTGGGGCTAATGGCGTCTTCTTGCTTTAGCCATGCCTCGACAATATCGCTAGCCCGCTCGGTGGTCTCCGCCATGGCCTATCCGCCTTTCCAACCCCAGGTTATTGACTTCAGGTTTCTTAGAATACGCGATTTGCCCAGAAAATCCTTCAGAGATCATCTCTGGCCGCATGAGGACGCCCAGAAGCCACCTCGATGATGACATCGGGACGACTACAGGAATAGACCCCACAGGGCGAAGGCTGCTAGCAAAGAAACCAGACCGGCAGTACTGGCCAAAATGATTGCATGCGGGAGGGGAGTCTGGGAAGAAAGGGCGACGTCAACAAGCGAGGCACGTTGCCACACCGCCAAGACCAGCGCCAGCACCCCGGCGGCAAGGAGGACGAGCGGCAAGAAGACGCGCACACTCACCGTCCGCATCACACCTAGCAACACTAAGGAAAGGGCCAAAAGGGTGCGCTGCCACGACAGGCGCGTACGCTCTGGTTGCAGGCCGGGATCAAAGGGCTGGTTAGGCAAGGAACTCGCCTACCAAAAGCGCACCGGCCACCACCACGATCACGGCAACAAGGACCGGAAGGCCGAAACTAAACGGAAGCGATCGATTCTCTCGCATCGCGCGCTCTGATTGCTTCCAATGCCCCCACGCCACCACGGGCAAGATTATGGCGACTATCAGCATGAAGACCGACACCGTAGCACGCAGGGCGCTTGGAAGGGGAACATCAAAGGCCTCAAGTGCTACTCCGCCAGCAATCAACGCTAGGGAAGTGCGAATCCACGCCAGGAACGTGCGCTCATTAGCGAGCGTGAAACGCGGATCAGGGTCGGTGCCGACTGCAAACACCGAGCGGGGAAACCTCGAGTCACTCATGGGCACCACTTTATATTCATTTATCTCCTACGTCGCGACAAGCCCACGCAAAACTTCGCCTTCCCGTAGCCTCATAGGCACTGGCCAGCCCTCTGAGCAAAGGAGCGCCCGCCCCCATGAACCTGCGCTTATGCAACTACGTGCCATCCTCCGCGAACGAGGACGAGTTTTTCAGCAAAGAGAACATCAAGCGCGTCAGCACCCCAAATCCGCGCCCCGATACCACCGGCTTGCGCGCGGCCGTTGTGAGCAACGGCCCTTGCCCCACCAAGAACCATACGAGATTCGACTTCCTCTTACAGCTCTTCCATATGGGTCCCATCGTAATTCTCGGGCTCTTCCCTTTTGCTCTTACGGGACTCGATTTCCGCATCGCTTTGCTCATCAGCCTGCCTATCATTGCATTCGGCATTTCCAAGCCCGTTCGCTGGCTGGCCTCGACCCACAATGAGCACACTCTGCTCCGCAAAGCGTGGGCCAATAATTGGCTCGAGTTTTATCCGATACTGATGGGAAACTTCTACCACTTTGATTCCAAGGAAGAAAAGAACCCTATAGGCGATGACCACTATTACTTCCACCGGGCGCGCATCATGGTGTTCTTTCCTGATGGCTCCACGGAAGTACTACCAGAGCTCGCAACCGTGAAGGCTGTCGACTATCCGCCTGAAGCGATGAGGTCAGATGGCACTGCTATTGCGGAAAGCCCCGAGGATCTGCGTGTGAGCCCCACCATTAATAATGGCTGGGCGCTACTGACCGTGCTCGCCGGTGACCCCGTATCCGCCGGCACTCCCGATATCGGCTTGAATGAGCAGCAGATAGAAGCAGCGCTTGCCCAAGTGGAGCGTGAGTGGGCACCCGGCATTCTGAATTAACCCGCCGCAGCGAGTTATAGTCGGGCCATGATTGAAGTTGCCGCCGTAGTTTTCCGTAATTCCTTTGGCCATGTCCTCACCGTGCGCAAAGATTCTTCCACCAAGTTCCAACTGCCCGGCGGCAAGCTTGAGGCTGGCGAAACCCCCGCACAGGCCGCAGCCCGCGAGGTTGCAGAAGAAATCGGCGTTGACGTCCGCCTCCCAGAGCTTTCCCCGCTCGGCATCTTCGACGCACCGGCCGCCAATGAACCCGGTGAAACCGTTCGCGGGCATATCTTTGCTTATCCACGCCCCGTCCTTGCCCGAGCGGCTGCCGAGATTGCCGAAGTCGCATGGGTAGACCCCACCAACCCAAAGCGGGAGCTCGCCCACCTGCTGCGCGACGAGGTCTTTCCTGTCCTGGAATCCTAAGGCCCTGCTTGGCCCCCTTAGGAATTTCCTATTGCGGCTCCTAAGGGGGCAACCTAGAGTTATTTTCATCAGAATTGAGCGATGAAAGGACCGTCCTCCGTGCCGCAGCAATCCACACCCGGACCTATCGTGACGATTACTTTCCTCGTCCTAGGAATCATTAGCTCTATTATCGCGATTCTCATGGTGCCTGCCCTCTTCCACGAGGTTACTTCCCTGCGCGCTGCGGCGTTTACTGGAAGCTTTATTTTCGGCACCGGCATGCTCACACTTTTCCGCCGCTGCGCCAAGTACCAGCACAAATAGCAGATTTCTCCGCTGCATAGAGCCGACGAGAATAGAAACCGCGAATTAAAAAATCCCGAGCGCGCACGCTCGGGATTAGATGGCGGAGATGAGAGGATTCGAACCTCCGGACCCCAGAAGGGTCAACTCCTTAGCAGGGAGCCCCATTCGGCCGCTCTGGCACATCTCCACGGTTCACAAGGAACCTCGTTTGAGAATACCTGCCTGCCCCGCCGCTGCCAAACTAGCCCCCTGCTTTCGCTCCCGCAGCAAAGGCGCAGGCCCTAAAGTGGTATCCATGATTCGCCCCGACCTGAATGCCATCCCTGCCTACGTCGCTGGTGCGCGCAATGATGACGCACTCAAGCTTTCCTCCAATGAGGCCGCACACCCGCCCCTGCCAGAGGCAGCCGCGGCTATGGCAGAGGCAGCCGCACAGGCTAATCGCTACCCGGATATAGCGGCCACCGCACTGCGCGAGGATCTCGCCGCCCACCTAGGAGTAGATCGGGCGCAGGTTGCGGTGGGCACCGGCTCGTCCGCATTGTGCCAACAGTTGGTAGAAATTGCCGCCACTCCGGACGATGAAATTCTCTTCCCATGGCGCTCCTTCGAGGCCTACCCCATCTTCGCCCAGGTGGTGGGAGCCCACCCCATCCCGGTTCCGCTCCGCACAGACCAGCGCGTGGACCTTCCTGCCATGGCGAAGAAAATCACGGATAAAACCAAGCTTATCTTCGTGTGCAACCCCAATAACCCTTCCGGCACCACAGTGACCAAGGACGAGTTCGCCGCATTCATGGATGCTGTGTCTGCCGATGTCCTCGTAGCCCTCGACGAGGCCTATATCGAATACAACCGCGCCACCGACACCCCGCTGGGCACGGAGCTGGTGGGCACCTATCCCAACCTGGTGTGCCTGCGCACCTTCTCTAAGGCTTATGGCCTGGCCGGAGTACGCATCGGTTATGCATTTGGCCCGGAAAATATTATCGAGGCCCTCAATAAAGTGGCCATCCCCTTCTCCGCCAGCACCGTGGCGCAGGTTGGTGCCCGCACGGCACTGGCGGCGCAGGATTCGCTGCGGGAGCGCACCGATGAGGTCGTCGGCCAGCGCGAGCGCCTAGAAGAAGCCTTGCAGGAGTGGGGCGTGCCGCATTCCGAGGCAAACCATGTCTGGCTGCCGGCCGCGAATCTGGCCCGCCTTGGTACCCCGCAGGAGGTAGCCGCTCGCCTGGCCGAACGCGGCGTGCTCGTGCGCGCATTTAGCGAAGGCCTACGCATTACCGTAACCACCGAGGAAGAAACCGACACCCTGCTGCAGGCGTGGAACGCAACCATAGGAGGCTAAATGCGATCACTTATTAACTTCGCCCTGAACGTCTTTGCCATCGCGGTGGCGCTGTGGGCGGTGGTCACCGTCATTCCCGGCATCACCATCACCCCGGCCGAGACCGGCAATTTCATCGCCATTGCCATCGTCTTCATCATCATTAATGCAGTGGTCATGCCAGTGTTGCGTGTCCTTGGCGCACCGCTGACCTGCTTGACGCTTGGGCTGTTCTCCCTCGTCATCAACGGTGCCGCGCTCATCATCGTGGAGTGGGCGCTCAACTCCCTGGACTTGGGAATCGGCCACCTTGTCATCGACTCTTGGGGCGCCGCGATTATCGGCGCCATCGTGCTGTCCATCGTCAGCAGCGTCATCAACTTCTTTACTAGCCCGCTGCGGCAGCGCGATTAGCCACCTGCAAAAGGTGGAAGCACATCCACGCGGGTCACGCCAGCCAGGGGGGAATCCATGGCGGTGTTCCCGGCGCCGTCGATAAGAAAACTACAGCGCCCCAATACCTCTTTCAGGCTCATGCCAGCCTCGGTGGTTCCGGCATGTTCCCTGCCCAGCTGCGCCACCAGATCACCCAAGGTGGCGGGGGCTTCTACCTGCTCAGACGCCACGCCCGCAGCGGCGCGGGCGGCGGCGAAATAGTGAACGGTCAACATGCCCTCTACTATGCCCCGCACGCCCGTGCCATGTCGAGACCGCGGGTAAACTAGCCGCCATGCGCACACCCAAGACTCACGCGCGCGAGGTCGCCGCGGCCCTGCCCGCACGCCAAGCCGCCACCGTGCCCCTCACCCAAGCGCAGGATATGGTTCTGGCTGCGGATATCCACGCTGGCTTCCCCTCCCCTCGCTTTGATAACTCCCAGATGGATGGCTACGCCCTCCCGCAGTGTGCGGCCGGGACCTACCCGGTGGGCCCCACCATCGCGGCCGGCACTGAGCCCGCCCAGGTACTCGACAGCCCGCTTTCCAGCGCCTGCCCCATCATGACCGGCGCCAAGGTACCGGAAGGAACTGCAGCCATCGTGCCCATCGAGCGCTGCGAACCACAAGAATTCCTCGCTCCGGGTGACCGCATTACCGTGCCAGAGACCTCGCCAGGCCAATTCATCCGCCGCACCGGCTCCGACCTGGAAAAAGGCACCCTCCTCGCCGCCCGCGGCGATAAGCTCACGCCGGTGCGCTTGGCCGCCCTCGCTTCCCAAGGAATCGACGAGGTAGAGGTCTACCGCCCCGCCCGCATCCTCATCTGCACCGGCGGCGCTGAAATCGGCCATGGCAGCGCCGCCATTCCGGATGCCAATGCGCCCCTCTTAACGGCAATGGCCGGCCGCGCCGGCATCGACGTCGCGGGGTATATCACTACCGACGATGACCCACAGGCCCTAGAGCGCGCTTTCACGGAAGCCATCGCGCAACACCACCCGGACGCCCTCATTACCGCAGGCGGAATTTCCGCCGGGAAATTTGAAGTAGTCCGCCAGGTGCTCGATGGCTGGTTCGGCCACGTGGACCAGCAACCCGGCGGCCCGCAGGGCATCGCCACTTTTCACGACACCCCAGTGATCTGCTTGCCTGGAAACCCCATTTCCACGTTGGTAAGTTTCCGTCTCTTCGTTGCCCCTGCGCTCGGCTGGGCTCCGCAGCCTTTCCGCGTCCCCCTGGCCGCGGGTATCGACGGCCTCCCACACAAGGACCAATTCCGCCGCGGGCGCGTCGATTCCCATGCCCACATCCTCGGTGGCGCCAGCTCCCACCTGCTCGCCCAAGCGGCAGACGCCACCCATCTCATCCGCATCCCTGCCGATCAACGCCTCGAAGCAGGCGAGGAAGTAGAGGTCTACCCACTATGAGCCCACAGCGAACCGCCCTCGTCATCGTCGCTTCTACGCGCGCCGCCGCGGGCATCTACGAAGATCGCTCCGGCCCCATCGCGGTGGAGTTCTTGCGCCGCAAGGGCTTTGACTGCCCCGACGCGCGAATCGTCCCCGATGCCGATATTGCCGCAGCTGTTGACGCCGCGTTCGCCGAAAAACCCGCAGTCATCCTGACCTCCGGCGGCACTGGGCTGACCCAAGATGACCAGACGGTAGAAGCCGTAGCACCACATATCACCCGCGAGCTGCCCGGCATCGCGGTGGCCTTCTGGCAGAAGGGTTTGGAAACCGTGCCCACCGCGGTGGCTTCTCGCGCCGTTGCCGGCGTCAATGATTCCACCTTTGCCATGACTCTTCCCGGTTCTACCGGCGGGGTAAAGGACGGCTGCGCGGTTTTGGAAGAATTAATCGTTCCGATCGTCGATATGTTAGAAGGAAAACATGAGCACTGATCCCTCCTATGTGGCCGAGCAAACCGGCTGCACCATTAGCACGCTGCTGAGCGATCAACCCCTAGAATCCCTTCTTGCCGCTGCCAAGGAAGAGGCCGTCACGGCCGCCATGGGTGCCGTTGTCACGTTTGAAGGGATTGTGCGCGATCACGACGGCGGCCGGCCCAATGTGACTTTGCTGTCCTACAGCGCCCACCCATCCGCGCCAGAGAAGCTGCAAGAGGTCACCGATTCCGTCGCGGCCAACCACCCAGTGCGCCTGTGGGCCGCCCACCGTACAGGTGATCTCAAGGTCGGTGACCTAGCCTTTGCCGTAGTAGCGGCCGCCGCGCACCGCGGCGATGCCTTCCAGGCCGCCGAGGAATGCGCCGATCGCGTCAAGGCGGAGGTCCCCATCTGGAAGGAACAAAGCCACGGCGATGGCTCCACCAATTGGGTGGGCCTGGAATGAGCCTCCGCTATGCCCGCCAGGAAGCGCTCTGGGGCGAGGAGGGACAGCGCAAGCTCAGCGAAGCCCACGTAGCGGTCATTGGTGCCGGCGGCCTGGGCTCCCCGGCCCTGCTTTACCTAGCCGGGGCGGGCGTGGGCCGCATTTCGCTTTTCGACGACGACGTGGTCTCCCCCTCCAACCTGCACCGCCAAGTCATCCACACCACCGCCGCCATCGGCACGCCGAAGACGGATTCCGCCGCAGCCGCCGTCCGCGCGCTCAATCCAGAGGTGGACATCACCTGTCACGGCCGCCTCGAATCAGCGACGGCACTAAAACAATTGCGCGGCTGCGATCTCATCCTCGACGGCACCGATAACTTCGACGCCCGCTACCTCAACTCCTGGGCTGCCCACGAGCTCGGCATCCCACACATATGGGCCTCCATCCTCGGCTTTGATGCCCAGCTCAGCGTTTTCTGGTCCGGCCACGGCCCCGTCTACGAAGACGTCTTCCCCACCGCTCCCGCACCCGGTGAGGTTCCCTCCTGCTCGCAGGCCGGAGTCTTAGGCCCGGTGGTCGGCGTTGTCGGCTCAGCCATGGCGCTCGAAGCTCTCAAACTCATCACCGGCGTGGGCACTCAACTCATCGGCACGCTCGGCTACTTCGATGCCCTTTCCGGTACCTGGGAATACATTCCCCTCCAGTCCACCGGCGCGCAACCCACCCAGCCTGCCGACGCCCCCGAGGTCCGCGAGATTCCCCCGCGCGCCCCGCTTATCGACGTCCGCACCTCCCCCGAGCGTGCCCAATCCGCCATCCCCAACTCCACGCACTTTGAGCTCGACCGCATCCTCGCCGGCGAAGACCCCGACATCGAACGAGATGCTGCGGCGGTTATCTACTGCGCCAGCGGCATGCGTTCCGCACAAGCCGTCGATGTCCTTCGCAAGCGCGGCTTCACCAACGTCGTCTCCCTGCGCGGCGGTATCAATTCCTGGCTCGAGCAGCAGTAACCGAATTCCCCTTGGCAAGACCGCAGCCTATCGGTCGATTTTGGTCTTATGCTCCTTATTCCGCGCAAAAAGGAACCATACAAGTGGCCCGAGGAACGGGTAGGCAAACGCCGCCATCGCCAGCAGTATTTTGACCCCTACGCTATATCCCGAGCGAATGATGGATATGAGCGAAGCCACCCAAAAGACCAACAGGGCGATAACGATGACGGCACCTATCCCGCCCGCAAGCCAGCCATATGATTCTGGTACCTGTTCTTCGGCCAAGTAGGAAATATAATTTGTCATAGTCACCTCAACGTTAACGGTGTTTGAAAGTCCGTAGCTCAAGGTAGGAATTCAATGTAAACGCTGTCTGGCCGTGGACTTAATTTTCACTGTCACCCAGCGAAACCATCCAAAACGTGAGCAGGCACCCTACCGAATCGGTAGGGTGCCTTAATACTGCACTCCCTCACTCAGAAGCTATAAGCTTCTATGCTCCTTTAACTTCGAAAGGAAGCTTAGGCAGCTGCGGAGACGGCGGGATTTGAACCCGCGGAGGTATTACCTCGCCGGTTTTCAAGACCGGTGCATTCGGCCGCTCTGCCACGTCTCCATGCTGTTCTTCGAAAACACTCATCGTGCCTACGAAGCAACTTGGTCAGTGTACTAAATAGATAGCCCGGTTTCCCAAAAAGCCACCTGCAACACTGAATGTCACCGTAGAATACTCCGAATCCAGTGGCTCAGAACACACAAGATTCGTTAGATTGGGCCCATGACTACAACACACATGAAAGCCATCGTTCAGACCGATCCGCAGGATCGCCGGTCCTTAGAGCTCCGCGAAGTCGAGGTCCCTAAGCTGCGCTCGGGAGAAGTGCTCGTCAAGGTGCAGGCAGCTGGCGTTAACCGCGGCGATATCCTGCAGACGATGGGTGCCTATCCGCCACCACCGGGGGCATCGGAAATCTTGGGCTTAGAAGCAGCAGGCACTATCGCCGATGCCGGGGATACGAACTGGAAGGTAGGCACCGAGGTGGGCTGCCTGCTTGCCGGTGGTGGCTACGCCGAATACGTCGCGGTTCCGCAGGGCCAGCTGCTTCCCGTGCCCAAGGGGTTGAGCGTTGAAGAAACTGCAGCGGTGGTTGAGGTCGGGTGCACCGTGTGGTCCAACCTGGGAATTGAGGCAGGCCTTCACGAGGGCCAACGCGTCCTTATCCATGGCGGAGGCGGCGGCATTGGTACTTTTGCCATTCAGGTAGCCAAGGCGCTCGGCGCAGAGGTAGCGGTCACAGCCGGTTCGCAAGAGAAGTTGGAGCGTTGCCGCGAACTGGGCGCAGATATTCTCATCAACTATAAGGAGCACGACTTCGTAGAAGAGTTGAAGGGAAGCTGCGATGTCATTCTGGACATCATCGGCGCGAAATATCTGGAAAAGAATATGAAGTGCCTGGCTAAGGACGGCAAGCTCATCATCATTGGTATGCAGGGCGGCACCAAGGCGGAAATCAACTTGGGCGCCATGCTTCCCAAGCGCCTGACCATCCAAGGCACGACGCTGCGCGCCCGCGATCTGGAGGATAAGGCACAGATTGTGGCGGGCACGGTAGAAAATGTGTGGCCCATGTTGGAGGACGGCCGTGTAAAGCACGCGCTGCACGCCACTTACCCGCTTGCCGACGCCGCCCAAGCCCACACTGCCCTAGACAGCGGCGAAGTCACCGGCACCTTGGTGCTTACCGTTTAAGCCAGTGAGGCTACAACGCGGATGAGATGCTCGACGTCGTGATAGGTATTGAAGGGGCCGAGCGCAACGGTAACGGCACCGCCAATTTCTTCCACGCCCATCTCCGTGAGCAACGGAGTCTGCGGGGCAAGCGTGGTAACAAGGCCGTTATCAAAGAGTCGCTTATACACGGTCTCGGCCGGAACACCCTTTACTGCGAAGGTGAGGCGCGGCAGGCGATCGTCGGACGCGCCGGCGGCCGCTTCCCCGGTCACGCCAAGAATATGCACGGCGGGCAGGGTGCTCAAGAAGGAATACAGGTCCGCGCGCAACTCCTCCAAATAGGCGCTGAGCGCATCCATGGAGGTACGCAAGCGCTTGCGGCGCGAGCCGCTCTCCCCACCGGCTAGAGCAGCAAGGTGGTCCACGAGCGGTCCGACACCGCCGGCCAGGCCAGAGGAAATGGGTGTTTCCAGCTTGCGGGCGCCCTTGCCGGTATGCACCGGATCGAGGGCATCGAGGCGGCGGAACATGCGGGTATCGCGGAAGACCAACGCTGCTAGCTGCGGTCCGCCCAGCAGTCCCAGGTCGAGACCCAAGATATCGGCGCCGAGATCATCAAAGTTGATGGGGCGATAGGGGGCGATCGCAGAGACGTCGAGAAGCGTCCAGGCGCGGGAGCGCTCATGGACGGTGTCAATGATCTCAGCCGCCGGGGAGACCGTGCCCAAAAGCTCGTGCGCGGCGGAAAAAGCGACGAGGCGCGTGGAGCCGTCGACAAGCTCGGCAAATTGGAAACCTGGCAGCTCACCCGTGCCCAAGTCTGGCTGGGCCCAGCGGGTCTCTGCCTTGACCTCAGAAAATGCCGAGTACAAAGACGGCGGATCCAGCTTGGAGAGCACCATCGAGGAATTGCTGCCCAACAGCGGACGGGCCGCGTGCGCCAAGGACTGGTACAACACGGGCAAGGACGGGCCAAGCACCACGCGGTCTGCCTTGGACCCGGTCAGATCCGCTACAGCCATGCGTGCGGCGGTGTAATTACCATCGCCTTCCAAACGGCCCGGCGCGGGCGTGGCAGAGTGGGCGCCGCCTGGGCCCTCCTGGGTGGCCACCGCAGTGGACATCCGGAAGGATCGCGCCACGCCGGAGGCGACGCGCTCAGAAATTTGGGGCACCGCGTGCGCGTTGAGGTAGGTCCAACCATCAGATAGCCCGGTGTATAAACCGCGCACACTGAATACGTCGTAGTGTGCCGAAGCTCCTGCTGGCATTACGGTCCCCTTCTTTATCGCACTAGGCATCGCCACACAGTGGCGGTCGGTTCCCTACTGTATACGCGTTTGCCCCAAGTTTCCCAAATCTGGATTTTCGCTGTATATCGCTGTTTTCGCAGGCTGGCGGCGTGTAGTTCCCGTTTGCCCAGCCCGCGCGCTAGGGTGTTGAGCGTGCAAGATAACAATCAACTGCGCGCTGATATCGCCCGCATGACCTCCCAGCCAGACGGCGAGGCCACCCCAGCGTCCCAGTCCGAGACCCTCAAGGCCGCCTTCGCGGACCTGGTGCAGGGTGCACAGCAGCGCGAGCTGTGGTTCAAACTGGGCATTCAAGATATTAAGCAGCGCTACCGCCGCTCTGTCCTGGGCCCGTTTTGGATCACCATCGCCACCGGCGTGATGGCCCTTGCCTTGGGCCTGTTGTATTCCATGCTCTTCCAGATTCCCGTCGCGGAGTTCCTCCCCCACGTCACCGTGGGCCTTATTATGTGGACCTTCATCTCGGGTTGCATCAAGGAAGGCTCCACCGTCTTCATTGACAACGAGGGCTTGATTAAACAGCTCCCCGCCCCGCTGTCGGTGCACGTTTACCGCCTCGTATGGCGCCAGACACTGTTTTTGGGCCATAACCTCATCATCTGGTTGCTGCTTATCCTTATCTTCCCGCGCAGCCTAGGCTGGGAGTTCTTCCTGTTTATCCCTGGTTTGGCCTTGTTATTGGTCAACGGCGTGTGGGTCACGATGTTCTTTGGCATCATCGCTACCCGCTTCCGCGACGTAGCCCCACTGCTAGAAGCACTGACCCAGCTGCTGTTCTACGTCACCCCCATTGTGTGGATGACCAATACCTTGAAGGACCAGGGCGGTGCGGTGGCCGGCCGCGCCCGCATCGCGGAGATCAACCCGCTCTATCACTACCTGGAAATCGTCCGTGCGCCCATGATCGGCGAGCCGGTGGCCGCCTACCACTGGTGGATCGTCATCGGCTGCACCGTACTCGGCCTGCTCATCGCCGGCTTGGTCATGCGCAAGTGGCGCTTCCGCGTCAGTTACTGGGTTTAAGCCCACGCCCTGCACTTCCTGAGATTCCTCGAAAGGATACAGACTGATGGTCTCGATTGATACGTATAACGCGTGCGTGGACTTTCCCATCTTTGATGCCAAATCCCGCTCGCTAAAGAAGGCCATGCTTTCTTCGGCCGGTGGCGCCATTGGCAAAAATGCCCAGAACACCGTCGTGGTGGAGGCGCTAAAGGATATTAACCTGCACCTGCGCGAGGGCGACCGCGTAGGTTTGGTGGGCCATAACGGCGCCGGCAAGTCCACCCTTCTGCGCCTTTTGTCTGGCATTTACGAGCCCACCCGTGGTTCTGCCGATGTGCGCGGCCGCGTGGCCCCCGTCTTTGATTTGGGCGTGGGCATGGACCCAGAGGTCTCTGGCTACGACAACATCATTATCCGTGGCCTCTTTTTGGGCCAGTCCATCAAGCAGATGAAGAAAAAGATGGATGAGATTGCGGAGTTTTCTGAACTCGGCGATTATCTCTCCATGCCGCTGCGCACCTATTCCACCGGTATGCGCGTGCGCTTGGCGCTCGGCGTGGTGACATCCATTGAGCCGGAAATCCTGCTGTTGGATGAGGGCATCGGCGCCGTGGACGCCGCTTTCATGGCCAAGGCCCGTGTGCGCCTGCAAGAGCTGGTGAAGCGCTCCGGTATCTTGGTCTTTGCCTCCCACTCCAATGACTTTTTGGCGCAGCTATGCAATACCGCCTTGTGGATCGACCATGGCGAGATCCGCTCGGTGGGTGAGGTTTCTGACGTTGTCGGTGAATACGAGGGCCCTGAGGTGGGCGAGTATGTGCGCGACCTGCGCGAGCGTTTTGAAAATGAGGACACCAGCGGCAACTAGCTGAGCATATGTAGCAGCTGCTCCCCCACGCCCGTCACGTCCACCTGCACCCCTTCTGGCCGGTGATAGTCCACAGCGCTCAGGCGCGCGCTGACCACCGGCCGGTTAATCTTTTCTGGGCCCGCAGGCTCTTCCTTTTTCTCGGTATATATGCGGTAGCCCATCTTTTCACTCACCCGAGCCGAGGCGCGGTTGGTTTTTATCCAACAGGTGCGCAGCGAATGCGCATCGAGGTGTGAGAAGGAAAACTCGGCCACCGCTTGGCGGATAAGCGTGCCATAGCCTTGGCCTTGGAAGCGGTGCAGTACCCATGATGCGGTCTGCACTTCTCGCGCGGCCGCAAAGTTTTCGGCCGATAGGTCCACCACACCCACCAATTCTTGGGTTTCTACGTCGCGGGCAATGAAATCCAAGGTCCAATTATCGACGCGCAGCTGCGCCCGGTGCTCCCATCGGTGTTGGGCCATGGCGGCGGTGGTATTCGTCTTCTCATCAAAAAGCCAGGGAAATGCATGTTCTGGAATGGTTGCGCCATAGATATCTACCGCACACACTTGAGCCACCTGGGCGATGTCTTCATCGCGCATGACACGCAGGTCAACTCCGCGGCCCGTATCATCGCAGGCCCGAATGATCACCGCAAAAGGTGGCCAGAAGTCTTCCATAGATCTCACAGTATCCGCAAAGCCGCCTCTATATCTACTTTTCGCTTCACCCGCGCGGAGTGTTTCTGCGCTGGCCCCCTACCCCGGTGGCAAGATGGAACCCATGACTGCCACCCTGACTTCCACCGGTTCCACCGCCGCCGTCATTGTTACCCATCAGCGCGCCGAGCTACTGCGGGCCTCGCTTGAACAGGTAGTCCACCAAACCCACCCTGTGCAGTGGGTAGTCGTGGTGGATAATGGCGCGGAAGATGCGGTGCGCGAACTCGTCGAATCTATGGCGGGTGACCGGGGCGTCTACGTACCTTCGGAAACCAACCTGGGCGGCGCTGGCGGCTTTGCACTGGGCTTTCTCACCGCCCTTTCCTTGGGCGCCGATGCCGTGTGGTGCGCTGATGACGATGGCCGCCCCGCCGATCACACGGTACTAGCGGAGCTGTATCGAGTGGCCGAAGCCAACCGCCTGCATGAGGTATCCCCGGCGGTATGCAATATTGACGATCCCGGCCGCCTCGCCTTCCCCCTGCGCCAGGGGCTGGTATGGCGCCGCCGGATGGAGGAACTGGAAGGCGATTTCCTGCCCGGCATCGCCTCGCTTTTTAACGGTGCGCTGATTTCCGCCGCGGCCATGGAGATCATTGGCGTGCCGGACTACCGCCTGTTTATCCGCGGCGATGAGGTGGAATACCACCGCCGGCTGGCCAACTCCGGGCTCTCCTTCGGCACGGCGCTGACCACCAGCTACCTACACCCGGACGGATCGGATGAGTTCAAACCCATCCTGGGCGGCAAGATGCATACCCAGTACCCAGAGGGCGAGTTCAAACGCTTTTTCACCTACCGCAATCGCGGTTACCTGCTGTGGCAGCGTGGTATGCGCAAGCTACTGCCGCAGGAATTTGCCCGCTTTGGCTGGTTCTTCTTGGTCCAGCGCCACGACCCGGCCGGCTTTATCGAATGGCTAAAACTCCACAACCGCGGGCGCCAAGAAGATTTCCGCCGCCCTAACCAGGGCTAGGACGGATCCTGCTTGGCGACGACCCTGACCCCCGCCTTCCTAAAAATAATCCAGCGTTGCACCGCAAAGTTCACCACGGTCGCGGTGCCCTGCGAGATAGCAAAGGCCACCACGAGGGAAAGGGTCGAGTTCCACTCCCAGTGGACGGCGAAAAGCTCAAAAAGGACCTTATAGGCCACCATATTGACCACGAAGGTCACGCCGTAGGTGGCAAGGACACCGGCGAAGCGCACCGCGGTGGCTTCGGCCTGGAAGGTCCAGCGGCGATTGAGTAGATAGGCTGCCCAGGTACCGATAATAAAGCCCACCGCACGGGCGGGGTCGGCGCTAAGCAGGCCGAAGCCGATCTGCAGGAGCCAGGTTAAGGAGACGTCGATAAGCGCGGCAAGCGCCCCCGTCACAGCGAACTTGGCGCTTTGCGCGCGCAGGCTGGTCGAGCGCGAAGCCCGCTGAGCCGCGCCGCGCCACGTCCGTGAGGAGGCTGCTGCCATCTATTTTTCCTTAAAGATAAAGGCCCTTTGAATGGCAAAGTTGGTCACCGTGGCCACGCCTTGGGCGATGACGAAGGCGATGGTGTCTTTTACCGCACCCTCAAAGCCGAGAGCCATAAGCGGCTCATTGAGCACCCAGTACAGGAAGTTTTGGACCGCAAAGGTAGAGGCGTACAAAATGCCCACGGTCGCGGCTGTGCGGCCAGACACCTTGGCCCCGAAGGTCCACCGCGCATTGGCCAGGTAGGCGGCGATGGTGCCAAAAACCCAACCGATGGCCTTGGCGGCGGAACGGTGCAGCCCCAGATAGGTCAATAAAAGCGTGAGACCATAGTCAATGGCGGCGGTAAATACGCCCACGGAAATAAAACGCACCAGCTGGGTGTGCAGCGAGGTGGATGAGGGCTTTACTTCTACGGCGTCGTCAGCGGAATTAGTCACGAGTGAGTAGCCTACCCGCGCAAGAGCGCTCGGTACATGTCCAACCGATCCACCGGCGCGGCGGATTCGGTGCCATAAGCGCCGATCTCGGCCAATTGCTGTAACGACGCCGCGCAAAGCTGCCGCACGTCGGCCCCGGAGAGCGCCGTGCCATTGTCATTGACCCAGCCGAGCGCATCCATGGTGGTCTCCACGACGGAATCGGTCAGCTCCGCGCCGCCCATACAGGAAAGGGCAAGCGCCATGGACCAAAAGGCGTCTTTGCCTTCATGGGTCACCTCGCGCGGCAAGCTGGCGAGCACGCGGGAAGCATGCGGTGATAGGTCGGTTTCCCTGCCTAGGTCCATCGCTTGCAGCAGCGGGACGAAGTCATAGAGTTTGGTGCGCTCAATTAAATCGCGCACGGGGGACGATACCGCGGAAAAGACCTCATCGGTAACTTCCTGTCCGGTCAATTCACGGTTCACGCTGGTCAACTCAAAGGGCTGAAAGAGCGAGCCTGAGCCGCCCACGCACAGCGCCTCTGGGGTGCCATTATCGCGGGGATAGATCTCGGCTACTACCAGCTCGAAGTCCCACAGTCCCCAGGCGAAGTCGACTTGATCGCCTTCGCGCCACAGGAATTCGGAGGCCTGGCGCTCGGGATCGATGCGCGGGCCACGGGCTTCGGTGTGTTCATAAAAGTGCCAGGGAGATTCCTCCTCCGGCAGGCCAAAGCAGATACGCAGAACGCGGTGTAGCTCGGTAAAGGTCAGAGCATCGCTAAAACCAATCTGGCGGTGCACCTCGCCATCGGCGCGAATATTCGCGGCTTGGCAGATGATGGTGAGGGGCTCGCGTTTGAGGGATACCACGCCATCGGCGCGTTTGGCCCGCGCCTGTGCGATATCGGTGACCCCTGCATTCATGAGCCCCACCATACGCAAGTTTTAGGAAGCTAGTTTTGCAATATCGCGCGCTTCCAGCTCACTAATGAGGAACGTCAGCGCCGCCCCAATGGCGCCCAAGAGGGTCCACGGCCGCTTGGCACCGCGCTTGCGCAGGAACTTCACCATCCGGCGGGAAAGGGCAACGTTCATCCACCCGCCCAGGATGAGCAGCAGCACCACTGCGGCGAAAATAGCCCAGGGCTTGAGGCCTTGATCGGCACTATCCTGCGGCGAGCGCGGCTCATCGCCGTCCTGCTCAGCGTGCGCGTTGGTATAGGCCACCAGGGCGCCAAAACCAAAGAAAGACAAGGTATAGGCAGTAATCAAACCGCCTTTGGATTTAATCCAATCCGGATAGGAGGTCGCAATGCCCACGGCGGCGGCCTGGGTGATACGACCAGCCAGAGTGTCATCGAGGGCGTAGTTGTCTTGGTGCTGATCTTGCGTTTCGCGGTTGTTGGTCATAGCGACTACTTTAAGCGGCAGTAAGCTAATGCGCATGTACTCGGAAAAGACAAAGCATATGACGCCGGCGCAGCAGGCGGCACAGGATGTGCGCGCAGAGGACGATAAGCGCAACGGCCACTTCGAGGCCACGGAGCATACCGATGTGCCGTTGAGCCCTTTCATGACTCGCCTGATGGCAGAGGAATTGCCCATGCTGGACTCCTCCTCACGGGCTCGCGTCTATGAACTTTTGCGGGAGTATGACGGCCCGATTATTGAATCCCAAGAGGAACTGCCGGAGGAGATCCGCGCGCTCATGGATCTGTAAACGGGCACATTCGGGCAGTACAAGCGTCCGTTTTGTTCCGAATATCACTCGCGTCACTCCGCCTGCCCTTGTGTGAGCTAGGTAGGCTAGAGAACCGACATACATCCGTCGAGCAAAGAGTAAGAGATGGAATTACATACTACTGAAAAGTCCCTGCACGGCTGGGGCCGCACCGCCCCGACGACCGCCCACGTGCTCTCCACCGAAGACGTGGACGTGATCAAAAAGGCCGTGGCTCAGGTTGCAGAAGATAACTCGGATAAGCCCGCCCACCTGCGCCGCGGCGTCATCGCCCGCGGTATGGGCCGCTCCTACGGTGACCCCGCCCAAAACGGCGGCGGCTTGGTCATCGACATGCAAAAGCTCAATAAGATCCACTCCATCGACCCAGAGTCCGCTCTGGTAGACGTCGATGGTGGTGTCACCCTAGACCAGCTGATGAAGGCTGCCCTGCCCTATGGTCTGTGGGTTCCGGTTTTGCCGGGTACCCGCCAGGTCACCATCGGTGGCGCAATCGGCCCAGATATTCACGGTAAGAACCACCACTCCGCCGGCTCCTTTGGTGACCACGTGGTTTCCATGGAGCTGCTCGTGGCCGATGGCCGCGTGCTGCACCTGACCCCGGAAGGCTCCGAGGATGACCCGAGCGGCGACCTCTTCTGGGCCACCGTTGGCGGCATGGGCCTGACCGGCATCATTCTGCGCGCCACCATCCGCATGACCAAGACGGAAACCGCCTACTTCATCGCGGATACGGACCGCACCGATAACTTGGATGAAACCATCGCCTTCCACTCCGATGGCTCCGAGCACAACTACACCTATTCTTCCGCCTGGTTCGATGTCATCTCACCAGAACCAAAGCTGGGCCGCTCCACCATTTCCCGCGGTTCGCTGGCCACCCTGGCGCAGCTGGAAGAGCTAGCCCCGAAGCTGGCCAAGGACCCACTGAAGTTCAATGCGCCGCAGCTGATGACGGTGCCGGATATCTTCCCGTCCTGGACCATGAATAAGCTCTCCCTCTCCGCCGTGGGCTTGGCGTACTACACCATGGGCGCACCGGCGAAGAACCAGGTCAAGAACCTGACGCAGTTCTACCAGCCGCTGGATCTCATTGGCGAGTGGAACCGCGGCTACGGTTCCAAGGGCTTCCTGCAGTACCAGTTCGTGGTACCGACCGAGGCTGTGGAGCCGTTCAAGGAGATCATCCGCGATATGCAGCGCTCCGGCCACTACTCCGCCCTCAACGTGTTCAAGCTCTTCGGTGAAGGCAACCGCGCGCCGCTGTCCTACCCGATGCCGGGCTGGAACGTCTGCGTGGACTTCCCCATCCGTCCGGGCCTGGGCAAGTTCCTGGATGACCTGGACCGCCGCGTGATGGAATTCGGCGGCCGCCTCTACCTGGCCAAGGAATCCCGCACCTCCGCCGAAAACTTCCACAAGATGTACCCGGGCATGGAAGGCTGGCTGAAGACCCGCAACGAGATCGACCCGACCGGCGTCTTTGCCTCCGATATGTCCCGCCGCCTCGAGCTGCACTAATCACTGGAAATAACACCTTTAAGGAGATTTACTGACCATGCTTAATGCAGTAGGCCAAGCACAACACATCCTGCTTCTGGGCGGCACCTCTGAGATCGGCCTCGGCGTCGTCTCCGAGTTCCTGCAGCGCGGCCCGGCCAAGGTCACCCTGGCCGCCCGCCCGGAGTCCCCGCGCATCGCCCAGGCCAAGGCTGACCTGGAATCCCGCGGCGCTGACGTAGAGGTCTTGGACTTCGACGCCACCGACTTCGACTCCCACCCAGACGTTATTAATAAGGCCTGGGAAAGCGGCGACGTCGACGTAGCCATCGTTGCCTTCGGCACCCTGGGTGACCAGGAAGAGCTGTGGCAAAACCACGACAAGGCCGTCGCCTCCGCACAGACCAACTACACCGCACCGGTGTCCGTAGGCGTGCTCTTGGGCGAGAAGTTCAAGCACCAGGGCCACGGCACCATCATCGCTATGTCCTCCGTGGCAGGCATGCGCGTGCGCCGTTCCAACTTTGTCTACGGCGCCTCCAAGGCCGGCGTGGACGGCTTCTACATCAACTTGGGCGAGGCCCTGCGCGGCACCGGAGCCAACGTGCTGGTTGTACGCCCAGGCCAGGTGCGCACCAAGATGTCCGCCGAGGCTGGCGACGCCCCACTGACCGTCAACGTTTCCGACGTTGCCGAGGCCACCGTCAAGGCCGTGCTCGAGGGCAAGCAGTCCATCTTTGTACACCCACTTTTTGAGTACGTGTCTTTGGCATTCAAGTTCATCCCGCAGGCCATCTTCCGCAAGCTGCCGTTCTAAACGCCGCGGCTTTCCGCGTAGGCGTAGCCGCCCCGCCCCCGTCACCTCCCTCGCCGCACGCCGGCGGCGAGGGAGGTGACGGGGGCGGTGGTGCATCAGAGGGATGCCACCAAACAAGTGCTGTCCTGCCCGCGCCAAATCTGGGCTGTGGGGCTTGGGTATGCGAAACTAATGGGCATGACAAGCACCGCTGTACCCGCCCAGTCAACGCCCGTGAGCGAGGATAACCGCACCGAGGCCTACCGCGCCGATGCGCTGACCCCTCGCGCGACCTTGCTGGGTATTGTGCTGGCCGCCCTGGCCGGTGGCGTGGTAACGCTGCTGGGCTGGTTTGCCTTCAAGACGGTCTCGCTGCCGTCCTTTAATACCTCCATGGTCACCCGTGCGTTGACCACGGTGGGGGTGGTGCTCACGCTGGCCCTGACCGGCGTGCTGTGCGTGTGGTGGCTCTATGACCACTACAAGGATTCCTTTACCCGGCCGCGCTGGCGGGCCTGGCTGACCTACGCGGTCACCTACCTCTCCCCGGCCCTGTTGACCCTGGCCGCCGTGGGCCTGCCGCTGTCCGCCTCCCGCTTGTGGCTCGACGGCGTGCAGGTAGACCAGGCCTTCCGCACCCAGTTCCTCACCCGTTCGGTGGATGAGATGGGCTATGCGGACATGAACTACCAGGACATGCCATCCTTCTATCCGATTGGCTGGTTCTGGTTGGGCGGCCGCTTGGGTGCGCTCATGGGAATTCCGGGCTGGGAGGTCTACCAGCCCTGGGCGCTCATCTCCATTGCCGTGGCCGGCTGTATTTTAGTGCCCATCTGGCAGCGCCTGACCAGTTCCCTGCCGGTCGCCACCGCCATCGCCCTGGTGACCACCGCGATTACGCTCACCATCGCGGCCGAGGAACCCTATTCCGCGGTCATTGCCATGGGCCTGCCCGCCGTTGCGGTACTTAGCGCCCGGGCCTTCCGCGGCTCCTGGCTGGCCACCCTGGGAGTGACGCTCTACCTGGGCATTTCCGCTACGTTCTATACCCTTTTCACTGCTGCGGCCGCACTTACCGTAGTCAGCCTCATCGCGCTGTTTACCGCGCTCTATGAGCATACGTGGCGCCCCATCCTGCGCCTGGTGATCATGGCGGTAGGCTCCATTGCCATCGCACTCATCGCCTGGGGACCCTACGTATGGTCAGTCATGCACTCACCGGTGCCGCTGCAAACCACCGCGCAGCACTACCTGCCGGAGGAAGGCACGCAAATTCCAGTGCCTTTCTTGTCCTTGAGCATTGTGGGTTTCCTCTGCCTCATGGGGCTCATTTACATCGTCATCCGCCTCAATGACGTGGAGGTACGCGCACTGGGCATCTCCCTCCTTGGCATCTACCTGTGGACCGTGGCGTCTATGGTGGCAACCCTGGCCGGCACCACGCTGCTCAGCTTCCGCCTCGAGGTGATCGTGGTGCTCCTCTTTGCCACCGCCGGCATCCTGGCCCTGGCAGAGATTCGTCTACTCGGCGTGCACCGCCTCTACCCGGCGCGTTTTTCCCGCACCACCAATAAGCAGATCACCGCGGTCTTTGGCATCGTCTTGGCCTTGGCCGGCGTCTTCTATGCGCAGCAGATTCCAGAGGCCAACGAGGACGCCATCGATCACGCCTATAGCGATACCGATGGCTATGGCGAACGCGCGGACCGCTTCACCAGCGATTCCGCCCACTACTACCTGGATATTCACAACTTCATTCAGGACCAGGGCTATACGCCGGATGAGACGGTGGTGCTCACGGATGAAAAGACCTTCATGTCTTATTACCCCTACTGGGGCTTTAACGCCTTTACCAGCCACTACGCCAATCCCTTGGGCGAGTTCAGCACCCGCAACGAGCAGATTGAAACGTGGGCCAATGATTCCTGGGATATGCAGCCGGAGGAGTTCCGCAAGGCCTTGGATTCTGCTCCCTGGCGCGGTCCGGATGTCATGATGTTCCGCGGCGACCTGGAAAATAAGGACGATGGTTTCAAGTTCCACCTGGCAGAAGATATCTATCCCAACCAGCCGAATATTCGCTACCGCGCGGTCTTCTTCAACGCCGATGTCTTTGACAAGGGCTGGAGGCTACAGCAAACCGGCCCCTTTGTAACAGCCGTTCGCACCAAGTAAGTTCACCCACACTTCCCGCCCGCGGCAGGGTGTGCCCGCGGGCCGAAGGGGTTATCTGACGTAAACTAATCGCCGTGTCAGATAGCCTCACTACGAATACCACCCAAGCGCGACCTGCCGCTGCCGGCTCCCGCTTCACCGCCGCCCCCGCGGGCCTGCGGTGGACCGCAATCATTGCCGGGCTGATTGGTTTCCTGTGTTTTGTAGCGACCCCGCTACTGCCGGTGACCCAAACCCAATCCTCTTATGATTGGCCGCAGCATGATTCCGTGCAGTCCATCAACGCGCCGCTCATTTCCGTCGCCCCAGAGGACCTGAAGGCCACCATCCCCATCTCCGCAGTCGATGAACTGCGCGAGGGCCAGTCCATGGTCTACGGCACCGTCCCACCGGAGTCCAAGAAGGCCTCCAACCGCGGCCTTTTCGTCCGTGCGAATGACGAGGGCCTGTCCGTTGTGTCCTTGGATGAGGTGCTGCTTACCCTCAACGCCCAAGAGGTAGCCAAGCTCCCCAAGGACGCCAGGATTGAAATTTCCGCTACGGGCGATGGCACCTCCGTGAGCGTGGGCGAGCATGAAAAGACCACCGAGGAGGATCTGCGCCCGCAGGTCACCGGCGTTTATACCGAAATCGACGATAAGGCTGACGTGCAAGCCCTGCTTGACGACGGCCTCAATGTCCACGTCGATATCAACTCCCGCTTTACCTCGTCCCCGACGTTGCTCAAGACCATTGCCATGTGGTTGGGCATCGCCATGGTGGCCGTGTCCCTGTTCTGCCTATGGCGCATCGACCGCCTTGATGGACGCCGCTTCGGTTTCATGCCTGAGACGTGGAAGAAGGTGCGCCCGCTCGATGGCGTGGTGGCCGCCATTTTGGGATTCTGGTACATCCTCGGCGCCAATACCTCGGATGATGGCTTCATCTTCTCCATGAGCCGCGTCTTCGATCACGCGACCTACATGGCCAACTACTACCGCTGGTACGGCGTGCCGGAGGCGCCCTTTGGCTCCCCCTATTACGACCTAGTTGCCGTACTCTCCCAGATTTCTACCGCCTCGGTCTTCGTGCGCCTGCCGGGCCTGATTTCCGGGCTCATCATCTGGTTTATCCTTTCCCGCGAGATGCTGCCGCGCTTTGGCCAGCTTGTCGACGGCCGTCGGGTCGCCCACTGGACCGCAGCACTGATGTTCCTGGCCTTCTGGCTGCCGTATAACAACGGCACCCGCCCAGAGCCCATCGTGGCGCTCGGCGTGATGTTTACCTGGGCTTCCTTCGAGCGTGCCATTGCCACCCGCCGCCTGCTTCCGGCGGCCGTGGGCACCATCGCGGCAACCATCACATTGGCCGCCGGCCCGACCGGCCTTTTTGCCGTGGGCGTCTTCCTCGTCAGCCTGCCGCACCTCTTCCGCGCCATGGCCGAGCGCGTGCCGTCCATGGGCGGTGGCGCCCTCGGCTGGCTTTCGCTCATTGCGCCGTTCCTGAGCGCTGGCACCGCCATCATGGTCGCCGCCTTTGGTGACCAGACGCTCTCTACCGTGCTGGAGTCCACCCGCGTGCGCTCCGAGGTCGGCCCATCCTTGCCGTGGTACGCGGAGTACGCGCGCTACTCCACCCTCTTCCAGGAATCCGTGGATGGCTCGCTGACCCGCCGCTTCGCGGTCTTCACCATGCTCTTCTGCCTGGTGCTTATTGTGGCGGCCTTTATCAAGGACCGTCGCGTCGTTGGTGCTGCCGTCGGCCCGACCCAGCGCCTGCTCATCATCGTGGCGCTGTCCATGTTCTTCCTCATGTTCACCCCCACCAAGTGGACCCACCACTTTGGCATCTACGCCGGCGTGGCCGGTGTCATCGCCGCCCTCGGTGCCGTGGTGCTCTCCCAGTTCGCGCTGCGCTCGCCGCGCGCTCGCACCTTCGCCATCGCCGCGGTGGTCTTCTTGCTGGCTATATCCTTCGCCGGCTGGAACGCTTGGTGGTACGTATCCTCCTTTGGCATTCCGTGGTGGGATCGCACGGTGCAATTCAAGGCCATCGAGGCCAATAAGGTGCTGCTCGCCATCGCGCTTATCATCTTCGCCATCGGCGTGGTGCAGTCCCTGCGCCATAGCTACCGCAAGTCCCAGGCGGAAGAGGCCGGAACCCTGGCGGAATTTGAGAAGAATGCCGCCGCCAAGGTCTCGCGTTCGGCCGGAATCATGTCCGCGCCTATCGCCCTTGCCTGCGCCATCGTGGTTGCCCTTTCTTGTGCTTCCTTTGCCAAGGCCACCGTCTCCCAGGCGGATTCCTACTCCGTGGGCAAGGGCAACCTGGCTTCCCTGCGCGGCAATACCTGCGCGCTGGCGGATCAAACCATGGTGGAGACCAATACCAATGACTCCTTCCTGACCCCGGTGGACGGCGACTTGGGCGATTCCCTGGTGGACCAGGACGAGCCCCACAAGGGCTTCGATCCAAACTTCATCCCCGAATCCATCGAGCCGGAAAACCAGAACTCCGCCTCCGTGGGTGCCATCGCGGATGGCTCCAGCGACTCCTCCTCCGAAAGCGCGGAGACCGCTACCTCGGGCGCGGATACCGAATCCGGCGGCAACAGCGATTCCGCTGATTCCCAGGAGACAAAGAATAAGCAAGACAAAAAGGACAAGAAATCCAAGGAAACCACCAATACCTCGGAGGGCGGCGTGCGCGGCACCCAGGGTGTCAATGGCTCTACCATGCACCTGCCGTTCAACCTGGATTACACCAAGGTCCCGGTACTTGGCTCTTATTCGGAGGAGCAAGACTCCACCTCTGAGGTAACCACCAAGTGGTACAACCTGCCAGAGGCCAAGGACAATGCTCCCGTGCTGGCCGTTTCTGCAGCCGGCAATATCTACCACCATGATGTCAACGGGGTGGAGCAGGAAGGCATGGAGCTTAGCCTCGAGTACGGCACCATCGATGACTCCGGAAAGGTCACCAATACTGGCGAGGAAGAACTCGCCGCCGTTGGTGCCACGCCAAAGTGGCGCAACCTGCGCCTGCCGCTGGATAAGTTGCCAAAGGATGCCAACGTGGTGCGCCTGGTAGCAACGGATGACTCCACCGATGAGGATGACTGGCTGGCCTTTACTCCGCCGCGCGTCCCAGAGCTGGATACCATCAATAACCAGTTCTCCAAGGACACCCCGGCGCTGCTGGACTGGGCCGTAGCCCTGCAGTTCCCGTGCCAGCGCACCTTTGACCACTTCGCCGGCGTCACGGAAATTCCGGAATACCGCATCTTGCCGGATTCCTCAGCACAGACCTCGCTGACGGACTTCCAGTCCTTCTCCGGCGGTGGCGCCATGTCCACCGCGGAGGCGGTCAACTACTCCTATGAGATCCCGAGCTACCTCAATAATGACTGGGCCCGCGATTGGGGTGCCATTGAAAAGTACGAGCTGCGTACCGATTCACAGGGCAATGCCCCAGTCCCAGCCGAGATTGATTATGAGGACATTACCCGTTCCGGACTGTGGAAAGACTCCGAGATGAAAATTCGCCCCGAGGGCGAAGAGTAGTCTCACTTGCGGCCGCGCCCCGACCTCGCTGCGGGGCGCGCAGGCACCGCACAATCCAATCGCCTAGGAAAAAGAGCAACAGCGAAGCGCCAAAGAGAGGCGCGATGATCGAGTAGGCCACCACCCCCGCCAGCACGGCGGGGGTAAATTTTAGCTCGGGAAGGCTGCGGCGCGCTTTTATCCACCACATCCACAGGCCTGCAATGCTCACCACGAGCAAGCCCAGAGCGAGTACCGCCAATGCAACCTGGCTATAGATGCCAAAAAGAGTGCCCATGTGCAACTGGATGAGCCACGAGGTTAGCTGTGCGGCAAGCGGCCAGTCAGCAGAATTGATGCGGTCGATGACCTCCCCGTTCGGGGTCACTGCTACGGCATCGCTGCGCAGCTTGAAGGCTGCACGACCCTCGCGCACACCCCACGCATCGCCTGGCTTTTCCGGTGGGGTCATTTCCAGAACCCCGGTCAATCCTTGGCTGCGAGCTGCCGATAATGCGGTTTGGGCCCCGGCAAGTTCTGCAGCATCGTGGTGTCCCGTATGCCTAGCGTGCCCCGCGTGCCCGGCGTGAACCGCGTGGCCGGAATGCCCAGCATGCTCCCCCACTCCGGTACTAGCCCCCGCTTCTGCAACGGAGGTCGCCACGGACGGTTCCTTCCAATTGAGTTCCTCACGCACCTTGCCAATACTTGTGCCCGCCACCAGCGACCATGTCAGCCCAGTAACGGTCAAGAAGAGGAAGCCCGGCAGCAACCAGGCACCCACGCGGGCGTGCAGCGCCAGCACCTTGGAGGGCTGCTTCTTATTCCTTTGCTTACGCTTGAGCCATAGGTACAAACCGAGGATGCTCAGCGCGCCGAGCCACGAGGCCGCAAGTTCGGCATAGAGGCGGCCCGGCTCGCCTAGCCACAAAGTGCGGTGACCATTAGAGGCCCACGTGCGGAAAGGTAGCGCCCGCGAGCCGCCATATTGTTGTAGTTCGCCAGTGATATGTAGGTCCACCGGGTCTACAAAGACGGCCCGGCTATAGCTGGAGTTGGGGGCGGTGGGGTCGTCGAAAAGCACGCGGGTGGTCTCCTGCGGATCTTCGGAAGGCTCGACTCGAACTACGTCCCCGTCCGGGTGCTGGCGCTGGGCGGCGGCAATCTGTTCATCGAGGCTGCGCGGGCTGCCTTGCGCGGTGGCGGTTACCTCATCGTGGTAAATCCACGGTTCAAAGGTGGGTGCCAAGGCATAGAGAAACCCGCTTAATGCTGCGACTATGAGGAAGGGCGCAATGATTACGCCGGCGAATTTATGCAGGCGCGATAGCGCGCCATGAGTGGATATGGTCATGCGGAACTAGTCGCACTCCTATTGAAACTAGTTCCTTTTTAGCATGGAACCTCCAGGGAATTGTTATTTTTCTAGCTCTCCTGCCAGGAACGTGGCCGCATCTCGCACGCGCTGCCGGGCCACCGCCGGGGTAGATACGCGGTGGGTGGAAACATAATCGCGCGCAACGGCACCGGGCACGCAAACGCGCGCGGCAATCTCATCCTCGGTTGCGGTTTGCACGAAGGTGTGCGGACTTAGCTCAGATAGGTCCGCCGGGATTTCGTATCCGGCGCGCAGCTCCTCCGGCAGATGTGCAAGGGCGCCGAAATCGGGGAAGGTGAGCAGGAGGCCGTCGGCAGGCACGAGCGCCGCCAGGGCCCCGCCGGAAGAATACCCCCAGGTAGTAACGCTAGAAGCGCCCTGCGCGCGGGCATAGTCGATGGCCTGCTGCACTGCACTGACCATCTCTGCCACGGTGTGCTCGGGAGCGAGCGGATAATCCACGTCAAAAATGGTGGTGCCGGATAGCTGCGCGGCGGCGGCTACCTCGGGGCGCCACTGCATCTCCAACGCCTGACCGTCACCGCGCCACCAACCGCCCGAATGCAGCGAGACAGCCCACCGGCCGGTTGGCTTTGTGGGCTGGAAGATGGCGCCCACCTCGGAGTCTTCTACGCTAATGCCCTCCGTGTACGCAGTGCCCGGTAGCGCATGGTCCACCGCAGTACCGAGCACCATCATTGCCGCATGGGTAATGCGATCCGGCAAGAGCGCGCAATATTGGTCCGCCTCAGGGGAGCCGCCCCCGGCCCACGGCGGGCGGAAATCCGGGGTGTCATAGTGGGCATCGATATAGGCAACGAGTTGCTCGAGCTGTTCCTTTTCCTCCATCTGGCGATCCTGGCCGCCGATGTGCCATTCCTGGCCGGGCTCCAGCGGGCGGTGCGGGTCCTGGTTAGCGTCTGCGTTAGTCATGTCACCGAGCCTACGCGCACCGCCTACCGGCGGAAAGGGCTACCAAATGGTGACGCGATCCTCCGGCGCAATATACATGGCAGAATCCTCTGCAATCTCAAAGGCCTCGTAGAACTCCGCGATATTGGCCGCAATGAGGTTGCAGCGGAACTCCGCCGGCGAGTGCGGATCAATGGCCAGGTACTGGGTGGCCATCTCCGGGCGGATGGCGGTGCGCCATACGCGGGCCCAGGCGAGGAAGAAGCGTTGTAGGCCGTTGTAGGTGTGCTCGGCCAGCTCTGGCTCGGCTCCATCTACCTCGAACTTCTCCTCCTTGCCCTGCAGGTCAATGCCCTTATCGGCGCAGTAGTTCTTGAAAGCCACCACAGCGATACCCAAACCGCCTAGGTCACCGATATTTTCACCCAGGGTGAAGCTGCCATTTACACCGGTGGATTCGATGCCGGCTTCCTTGAGCACCGTCGGCACTTGGCCGTTGAATTGCTCCACCAGCTTGGCGGTGAGCTTTTCAAAGGCGGCGCGGTCCTCATCGGACCACCAGGAATTCAGGTTGCCCTGGCCGTCAAACTGCGAGCCCTGATCATCAAAGCCATGACCAATCTCGTGGCCGATGACGGCACCGATGGCGCCAAAGTTTTCTGCGGCATCGGCCTCTGGGTTATAGAACGGCGGGCGCAGGATAGCTGCCGGGAAGGTGATGTCATTGACCACTGGGTTATAAAAGGCGTTGACCGTCTGCGGGGTGGTCACCCACTCATTACGGTCAGCTGGCTTGCCAATCTTGGCCAGCTCAAAGTCATGGGAGAAAGCGGAGCCGGCGCGGGCATTAGCCAGCAGGTCTGCGCCCTTAGCGGAGACCTCGAGGCCAGAGTAATCGCGCCAGGAATCCGGGAAGCCAATCTTGGCCTTGAACTGAGACAGCTTTTCTAGGGCGCGCTCGCGGGTGGCCGGCGTCATCCACTCCAGCTGAGAGATACGCTCGCGGTAGGCGGCGATGAGGTAGTCCACCAGCTCATCCATCTCACGCTTGGAGGAGGCCGGGAAGTGCTTTTCCACGAATACTTGGCCAATCTCTTCGCCCACTAGGGATTCGGCCAAGCCCACGGCGCGCTTCCAGCGGTCGCGCTGCTGGGTAGCGCCGGAGAGCTTGGTGCCATAGAACTCGAAGTTCTTCGCGCCTACTTCCTCGGGCAGCATAGCCGCGCGGGAGCGCAGAATGTGCCAGGTGGCCCACAGCTGCCAATCGGCCATGCGCTCGGAGGTAAAGAGGCTCTCGAAGTGCTCGAGATAAGACGGCATCATATTGACCACGCGGTGCTCTGGCAGGTTGCCGCCGGAGAGCAAAGCGCGGGTCATGGTGGGCAGCTCGCTAAACTCGCACGGGTTATAGGTCTTGACCGCATCGCGGGTGGAGACCACATCCCAATGGCCAGCAGCCAGCTCCTTTTCCAAGCCGACGATGCGGTGGGCTGCTACCTCGGCGCCCAGGCCAAAGAGGCGGGCTGGGTCAAGGAACTCCAGCATTTCAGCCACGTGCTTTTCATAAGCGCTCAGCGTTTCCGCGTGGGCTTCCTCGCGGTAATAAGCCTCATCCGGCAGGCCCAGGCCGGATTGAATGACATAAGCAATGGCGTCCTCGGAACCGGAGTCCTTGGATACCCAGAAGGTCACCGGGGAGCCAACTCCGGTGCGCTCAAGTTCACCCAGGCGCTGTGCCAGTTCCTCGGGGTCGGCCGCGCTCAGGCGGTCCAGATCCGCATCCAATGGAGCCATGCCGGCCGCGTTGACTCCCTCGGTATCCATAAAGGAGGCATAGAGCTTGCCCGGGCGGCCGGTGTCCTTGTCCACGATCTCATGGACGAGTTCTTCGGCTTCGTCGCGCAGCGCGTGGAAGGT
The DNA here is from genome assembly GCF_030229635.1 of Corynebacterium marquesiae. Taxonomy (NCBI): domain Bacteria; kingdom Bacillati; phylum Actinomycetota; class Actinomycetes; order Mycobacteriales; family Corynebacteriaceae; genus Corynebacterium; species Corynebacterium marquesiae. Next base: position 56,817 of record NZ_JASPII010000010.1, on the reverse strand, counting down.
GCCATCCACGCCGCGATCATCGGGAATGACGTGGCTTTCCAGCCAGGGTCCATTGACTAGTTGATAAAGATCTTTCATGCCTGCCACTCTAGGTCAAAGCAGCAAGATAAGGTGTGGGCTATGGAATTTTATCGCTTTCCTCCAGCGCATCCACGGCGCCTTTTCCTCGCCGTTATTGCGTTCGTGGCGGTGGTTCTCGCTTTGCCCACAATTGTGCAGGCGGCACTGGCGGATTCCTCCGCGGACGTCGAGCAGGTCACCCTGACCGAGCCTAGCCAGGATTGGGAGATTGACGTTCCCGATCTCTACTGCGAGCGCGACTATGAATCCCTCGCCAGCATCGGCTGGAACTGCGGCGATGTCAGCGTACAGGCCACCCTCACCGAGGATGCCAAAGACGATGCCACCACCTTGCGCCGCATGGTCCGCGCCCTAACCATGGCACCCTTGCCGGCCGATGCCCCTACCTTCGACGGCACGAATGGAGCACTCCTGCTTGCCGACGCCCCCTCCTCCACCGCCGCCCTCTCCCTCGACGGCACCGGCGAAGACGAAAACAAGGATTGGGTGGTCACCGTGACCGGCAAGGGCGATCAGGCCCGGGCCACCACCTCCCGCATCTGGCATGCCTTCGGCCAAGAGGATCTGCCCGCTGCGGCCGATGCAGAATTCGCTGACTTCTCCGGGGAGTTGATGTACTAGATGTCCAAGCTCTTTCGCACCACACTGTGGATCCTGTCCGGCATTGGCCTCATCGCCTTCTTTTTCCAGACGCTGAGCACATTTTTGATCTCTCCCCTGATGGGCCTGCTCAGCCTGCTCATCGCCGCCGTTCTCGTGGCGCTGGTCATCTTCCTGCTGCAGCGCAGCCCCATGTGGGCCCGCCCGGCGCGCCTGTGGGCCCTACTGGCTTTCCTTTGGGGCGGCGGGGTGGCCGTAACCCTAGCGCTTATCAGCTCCGGTCCTGTCATGCAGCTCGCCATCGGCACCGGCTGGGTCGATGCCATGATGTCCTGGAGCGGCGCCTACCCAGAGGAAATTTCTAAGGCCACCGGCGTTATCTTCGTGCTCATGTCCTTCCGCCAACTCAACCGCCCGTGGCATGGCTGGATGGTGGGCGCAGTGGTGGGCCTGGGCTTCGAGGCCTGCGAAAACATCCTCTACGGCGCCATGGGTGCCACCATGCATCCCGATAGCGATATCCAGGGCTTATTTGAGATGTGGGGCCTGCGGCTCATCGCCGGCCCTGGCCTGCACGTCTTGCTCACCGCGCTGGCCGGCTGGGGCATCGGCTGGGCGCTCTATGCCGCGGCCAAGCCGCTGTGGTGGCGCATCGGTGTCTTTCTCGGCTGCCTCGCCGCCGCGTTCCTCCTCCACTTTTGCTGGAACTACCTGCACGATTCCGAGGTGGCCGCCATTATCCAGGCCGTCACGGTAGCGCTTATCCTCTACCCGCTGAGCATCTGGCTGGTGCTGCGCGGCAATAAGCTCGCCAAGGGCGATGAGAGCTATAGCCACAGCACTGCCGACGACGCCCTCGCCTTCATCCGTTAAAGCCACCGACCACTCTGTAAAGCAAGCACGTTTCGTCCTTTTCACACCCCGTGAGAGACGAAACGTGCTTATTTTGCATCCATTGTGGCGCCGCAGATCCTAGTTGCACACGCGCAGCGGCGTTACCTGCGCCAACGCCTGGTTCGCGCTCGCGCAGGCCTGACGCTCGTAGCTCGCTGCCGTGCGGGTGGCATCTCGGATTACCTGTCGCGCTGGGCCTTGCAGATGCAGATCGTGCTCGATACGAGCTCCAATGGCCTCGCTAGAACCGGCGGGGATTGCGCCTGGGGCATTATGTACGGCGTGGGTGACATCTGCGGTATGGGTAGCCGCATCACCGTAAGTATTGGCGGCTACGGTAAATTCAGGGGCGGTGGATACCGAGGCATGGATGCGGCGATTGTCTGACCAGCCAAACTTGGTACCGATAACCCCGGGAATCCGGGAGGTACCAAAATCCTGCCGGTAGCCATCGGCAGCCACGGGAGCGGCGGTAGCCATGCCGGTCATGATGGGCGCGGCAAGGGGATCGTGCTGGATACGCGAGGTAAACCGCGCTACATCCTCAGTGGAGGTGGTCGTTGTCCCCCAGTAGCCGGTGTAGTGCGTTTCGCGCAGGCCAAACTCGTGGATGATGCTGGGGATGGCCTGCGGGTAACGGCGGTCCAAGTCGGTAGCCACGTTGTCATCGCTCACACGAATCATATGCTCCACGCGGGCTTTATCGGCCGGTGCACCGTATTTTAGGACCCAATAGCCTAAGTAGAGCTTGCTTAAAGACAGCGCGGGGCGAGACTCATGGGCATTAGCGGTGGAGACAGTCGCGCCAGAATCATGTCGGACGGTAATTTGGGTGCGCGCAGGCACGGCGTGCGGATCGAGGGTGACAGCCTGGGCGGCAGGGACAATAGCGAGGGAAAATGCGGTAACCAGGGAACCTACCGCCAGCTTTTTCATCATGAAAATATCCTAGCGTCACCGTGGGTATTACGCTCCGGCTTCTACGAGCAGCACTCCCCCGACAATGAGTACCACGCCGAGGGATTTCAGCCAGGTAAATGGCTCCTTGAATAGGAGGTAGGAGGCGATGGCGGTCAGGGCAACACCGGTGGCAGCCCAGATGCCGTAGGCCACGCCCAGATCCATGCCGGCCTTGAGCACGAGCGCCAAGAAGCCGTAGGCAGAGACATAGCACAGGGCAACGAGCGCCACCCAGAAGCGACGGCCGGTTACCGCGGACATGCGCAGGCACAGCGTGCCGGTGACCTCGATGGCGGTGGCGAGGAAAAGGAGGAACCAGATCATTGCGGCGCCACCTCCACGGTGCGGTCGTGGTTCTTGTCCGGCTTAGCGCCCATTTCTACGCAGAATACGCCGCCCATGATGAGCGCGATGCCGGCGAGTTTTACCGCGCCGAGAGGCTCGCCAAAAAGCGCGGCGGAAAGCAGAGCAGTGGAAATGACTCCACCAGATGCCCAGAGACCATAGGCCACGCCCACGTTGACGCCTTCTTGCATCACGCGATGGAGCAACACGAAGGCAAGGATGAAGCAAAAAGCGGCCACGCCGTAGATCCAGAAATGGTCCACGGCGTACTTCAGCGCGACGGTGCCCACGACTTCGCTAGCAATCGCGAGAAAAAGAATGACCCAGGCCCTCACTCCATCAACTCCTGTAATTCGCGGGCGTCGATTCCGTGCTCGTGCATTTTAACGCGGCCGCCAGCGTGCGCGATGGCCTCGCGATCCCAGAACTCTGCGGCGCGGGCGGGATCATGGGAGGTGCCATCCGCGCGGACGACGCGCCACCAGGCGGTACCAGCGCCGTGGCGTTTTAATACGGTCCCGACGTTGCGCGCGCCGCAGCCGGCCACCTTAGCCACCTCGCCATAGGAGGTGACGTTGCCGGGTGGGATTACGGCAACGACCGCCAATACGCGCTTGACCAGTGGCGACTCACTCATCGCAATTACTGCGGGTCGAGCCCCAACACGTCATCCGATTCGGTCGGCTCCTCTTCGGGGGCATCTTCGACCTCGGTGAGGGTGATGGTGGCACCGGTGGAATCGGCCAAAAGGCACATGCGACCGAAGGGTGAATCCCATGGTTCGCGGATGACCTCGCCGCCTAGTTCCACGGCCTTCTTCGCAGCGGCGTCGATATCGCGCACGCCCAGGTAGGTCTGCCAGAAGCTCGGGACCTGCGGCGGGAACTGCCCCTCGGCGTTCCACAGCCCGGCAAACGGCGCACCGTCTTCTTCCGCGGTGGCATAGATGAAGTTCTCATCCTCAGACTGCATGGCGCGGATTTCCCAGTTGAATAACTCGCCATAAAAATCCATCGCGTTCTGGAAGCCCGAGGTAGCGGTGAGCTCGTGCCAGACCGGGGTGCCGGGCTCGCCGGCAGCCACGAAGTGCTCTGGGCCGGCGGGTTGGATGAGGCCGAACATGCCCCCGGCGGCGTCGACAAGCAGGGCCATGTGCCCCAGCTGCACCTGCTGCGGCTCCACAAGGATGCGCCCGCCCAGGTTCTGCGCGCGCTGGCAATCGCCCGCGATGTCCTTGGACAGGAAGTAGGTCACCCACGTATCCGGCATGGGGGCCTCCTCCGGCTGCGGGATCAGCCCAGCGATGGGCAGGCCCTGCAGGCGCGCCATCTGGTAGGGATTATCCTCGCCGGACTCGGCGGAGATTTCCCAGCCCAGCACCTGCTCGTAGAAGTGCGCGGACTTGCGCGGGTCCGAGGTGGTCAGGTCGATCCAGTAGGGCATGCCCACTTCAGCTTCGAATGCTGGCATCTACATATTCCTCCACTTTTCCGGATCAAAGTCGTCGTCGGCCGTGGCTTCATCAAAGTAATCATCGTCATCGTCCGGCTCGCCCACGCGCGCGCAGGCGTCCTCGATGCATACCTCATCGCCTGGGTGGAGCATGGCGCCCCGGCGCGTCTCGGGCTCGCCATTGACCGTGACTACGCCTTCTGCGATGAGCTCTTTAGCCTCGCCGCCGGTAGCCACCAAGCTGGCCAGCTTGATGAACTGGCCCAATTTGATGGAGTCGCCGTTGATAGGAATGTCTAGCATGCCGCCCAGCTTACCCAGCCCGCGCGCGGCTATCGCTACGGGTGGGCGATATGGAAGAAATCCAGGACCGTATCGGTGGTCCACTCCGCTTTCACCAAACCGGAATGGTCCGTGGCCCCGCCATTCCACGTGTGCGTGCCACCGTGGATGGTGTACTGCTCGGTGCGCGCATCACATACCCGCCAGGTGAAGTGCTCCACCGCTTCTTTCCGACGCCGCTTTGGAAACGGATTGCACCCATTCTCCCTCGCGATTCCGCGTAGCGATTGCTTCACCGAGCGGTAGTGCGCGCCGTGCTGGTGCCCGCCACCGTATTTCATGAGCACGTCGTCCGTGCCGTGAATATCGAGGTAATCGGTGGGCTCACTGGCGCAGTCTTTTTCCACGCGGTCATACTTGGCCGCCGAGACCGTCGCCACCGCATCGAATAGGCCCGGCCGCTTGCAGGTCACCGCGCGGACGAATCCGCCGCCATTGGAAAAGCCCACGCCATAGGTGGTCTCAGAAGCCGGATAGTGACGGCGGACGAAATCAATCGTGTCATCCACGTACTTGAGGTCATCGTCCAAGCTGGTTACCGCATACGGTGCCGGCGCCCACGCCTTGCCCGCGCCTTGGACGAACACCGTGATGGCATCGCCCTGGGATAAGTCGGTGCCTTTGAACATGTTGCCGGCGTCCATCTCATAGCCGTGCATCGCCACGACCACGGGCAAGCGGTGGTGCTTATCCGCATTAAACGGCACGTGGACTACAAAACTGCGATGATTTTGTAGGTTAATGATCTGGTACTGGCCATTGGCCGTTGTGCCCTGGTCCGGCAGCGTGGTGATATAGCCATCGGCCACGCCTTGCGATTCATTCGGCACGCTGCCCGGCTGCGGCGGTTCTTCCTCGCACCCCGCCATGAGTCCGGCGGCCGCGCATAACCCAGCGCACAGGGCCAGTGTTTTCTTGCCGATTTTAATCACGGGCGCGCAGCTTCACCGCCGTGCCGGTGGCCGTGACCATCAGCATGTCATTCGACGTTCCCATGGGCGAATAATCGAAGGCAATGCCCACCACACCATCGGCCCCGAGCTCCTGACCGCGACGCCACAATTCATCGAGTGCCGCCTCACGCGCCTTGATGGCCTCGCTCTCGTACCCGGCGGAGCGCCCACCGGTGATATTGCGGATGGATGCCCCGAAATCCTTCAGCATATTAATACCGATGACGGTCTCTCCGGCGATAATGCGGATATAGTCCGTAATCTCATAACCATCAACGGTATTAGTAGTGGTAAAAATCATGGATCCAGATTACATGGCTATAAGTCCACGCACGCCCTCAAAAAGGATGATGACACCGAGCAAGAGGAAGACCACGCCGCTGACAATATCCACCCAGGCGGAGTTCTTAGCCATCCACTTTGAGACCGCACGAGTACTCAAAGCCACGCCGACAAAAAGCACGAGGCTTTCCAGAATCAATACGGCACCCACCATGAGATTGGCGACGATGCCCATGCCGGGATCAATGAAATTGGCAAAGATGGCGCCGAAGAAGATGACCACCTTAGGGTTCGAGAGATCGCAGATAAACCCCATGCGATAGGCGGTGCCGGCCTTGATAATGCCGTCCGGCGTAAACCCGCGCGGCTGCGGGGCGCGGGTTTCGGTGCCCACTACGGTTGCGGGTGCGCGGCGCTCCTTGATGCCGCCGGTAATGGCGGTATAGGCCATCCACAGCAGGTAACAACCACCGAGAACCTGCAGCGCCACGAGGATGCCAGGGTGCGCGGAAATCAGCGCAGATAGCCCCGCCAAGGAGGCCACGGTCCAAATGGTAAGGCCGGTGGTACTACCAAGCGCCGCCCATACGGCTGCGCGCGTAGAACGCGCACCTAAGCGAATGATTTGCACTACGTCTGGGCCCGGCGAGGCCATCGCCGCGAACCACACGCCCATTAAGGTCACCAGGGCGCTAATAGCCACCTAACACCTCCATACTCGCATGCGATTGGATTAACACATGCCACTATAAGAACCCTCTCACCTGCAGCGAAACAGGTAAGTTCTGTGATGTAGGTAGCTCCTATATCAACTCTTTTATAGAAATCCACTACCTGTACTAACCGAAGAGCTCGATAGCGCCCTCCACGACCATAATGAATCCCAGCACCGCAAAGATAAGACCAGAAACGATATCGATGGTCGCGAAATGATGCGCAATCCAGCGCGATGCTGCGCGCACAATGAGCGCAAAGGTAGAAAACCATGTCACGGACATCGCCACGGGGATTACCGTCACCGCAACGGTCCAAGTGGGCGACATATCGGGGCGAATAAACTGCGCGAAAACCGCGCCGAAGAATCTGCATCTAGTCGGTTACGGCAACTGGAACGGCGAGGGCTCGGCAACGCTGATGAGGGTGGGGTCCTTTGCCAAACACACTGCCCAGGTAGTCACGGGCTGTGTCGATGAGACTCGGCAGCACTCCGAATGGATGTCCGCGGTATCAAGGCCGCTGAACTATTCAAGTTGCGGGACAAAAAGAGTCTCGCAGTGACGCTTGGTCCCTGAGCAAGTTCGATCCTTCCACGATCTGCGCTGGAGACGCGGAGCGCTCGGGGACCCTTGACCGGCTGGGGCACGTGCCGGGTGGTGGCTCGCCCACAGCCCCCGTGCCCACCCGCACCGAGAAGGGACAGGTCACCGAGTACGATCCCGATTCCACGGCGACGGACTATGAACTCGAATGACGTGCCTGTCCCAAGGTGTGGACGCTCGGCGTGTGGTTTAACCCTTATGAGACTTGCCGGTCGCAGCCTCAGCGCTTCGCTTGCGCAGCCCGCAGGCCGTTCAAGATCACGATCACTTCGGCGACCTCGTGAACCAACACGACGGCGGCCAGACCCAGCACGCCGCTGATCGCCAGTGGCATCAACACGATGATGATGGCCAGAGACAGCACGATGTTCTGGTTGATGATCCGGCTTCCTCGGCGGGCGTGCTGCAGCGCCTTCGGGATTAGCCGGAGGTCGTGGCCGGTGAAGGCGACGTCAGCGGACTCGATCGCGGCGTCAGAGCCGGTCGCTCCCATCGCTATGCCCACCGTCGCACCCGCCAGTGCTGGCGCGTCGTTGATGCCGTCGCCGATCATCGCCGTCGGCGTCTTGGAGGAGAATTCAGCGACGATGCTTGCCTTGTCCTCAGGGCGCAGCTCGGCGCGCACGTCGTCGATTCCGGCGATTCCAGCCAGCGCCCGGGCGGTGCGAGTGTTGTCGCCGGTGAGCATGCTTACTTCCACATCGTTGGCGTGCAGGGCCTGCACGGCTTCGGGCACCTCGGGCCGCAACTCGTCGCGGACCCCGATCGCCCCGGCGAGGGCGTCATCGACGGTGACCAGGACGCAGGTCTGGCCCTCGGACTCCATGCGCTCAACGTCCGCTTTCAGTGGCCCGGCGTCGATCCATCGGGGGCTACCCACCAGCACCCGTCGGCCTTCGACGGTGCCGCCAATGCCATGCCCAGCTTCCTCGCTGATGTCCGAGGCGGTGGGTGCTTCGGGCCCCGCTGCCGCGATCGCCGCGGCGAGGGGGTGTGTCGATTGCTGCTCAACTGCTGCCGCGAAGGAAAGCACCTGCGTCCGATCGAACCCGTCTGCCGGGACCACGCCGGTAACCTCAGGCTGGTTGCGGGTAAGGGTTCCGGTTTTGTCCACTGCCAGGTGACGGATGCCACCGAGTCGCTCGAACGCCGCGCCGGACTTGATGACCACTCCGAACTGGCTGGCCGCGCCGATCGCGGCCACGACCGTCAGCGGCACGGAGATTGCCAGCGCGCACGGCGACGCTGCGACCAGGACTACCAGCGCACGGGTGATCCACGTCTCAGGGTCGCCCAGCAGCGAGCCGATAACGCCGACCAGCACCGCCAGGATCATCACCCCGGGCACTAGGGGTTGGGCAATCCGGTCGGCGATCCGGGCGCGGTCGCCCTTTTCCGCCTGCGCTTGCTCGACTAGGTCCACGAGTGTGGTCAGCGAGTTGTCCGTTCCAGCTGCGGTCGTCTCGACCTCCAGCACCCCGGCGGAGTTGATCGCTCCCGCAGGCACTTCGTCGCCGGGCGCAACCTCCTCCGGAATGGATTCTCCGGTGATCGCTGAGGTGTCAAGGCTGGAGCGCCCGGACCGAATGATGCCGTCCGTGGCGATCCGCTCCCCGGGGCGAACGAGCATTAGCTCGCCAACCTCGAGGTCCTTCGCTGCGACCTCGGCCGCTGTGCCGTCGCGCAGCACCGTCGCGGTCTGCGGTACCAGCTTCAACAGTGCCCGCAGTCCGCCTTGGGCCCGGTCCATCGCCTTGTCTTCCAGTGCTTCGGCGATCGAGTACAGGAACGCTAGCGCCGCGGCCTCTCCGACGAATCCGAGGATCACCGCGCCGACCGCGCTGATCGTCATTAGCAAGCCAATGCCGAGCTTGCGCTTCGTGACAAGGTTCCGGATCGCTCCAGGCGCGAACGTGTAAGCGCCCAACAGCAGGCCAACCCAATACAGTACCGTCGCGGGCGTCTCCAAGTCGGACCAGTCCAGCGCCAGTCCTGTTATGAGGGCTACGCCGGAGAAGATCGGCAGCAGTAGCTCAGGGTCCTTCCACCATGGCCGATCGAGCTCGTCAATCTCCGTGACGGGTTCGTGTTCGCATCCACATGCTGAACTCATGCGTTCGTTCCTTTCTCGCCGCAGTCGGGCACCGAGCACTCAGTGTCGATACAGGGGGCATTCTCGTCGACGGCCAGCGTCGCGTGGACCAGCGCTTCGAGCGCTGCCGCGAGGTGGGGATCGGCGATTTCGTAGCGGGTCTTGCGGCCCTCCGGCTCAGCTACGACAATGCCACAATCGCGCAGGCAGGATAGGTGGTTCGAGACGTTCGAGCGGGTCAGATCCAAGCTTTGCGCGAGCACGGCCGGGTAGCTCGGACCGTCTAGTAGGGTTAGCAGGATTCGGGAGCGCGTCGGATCAGCCATGGCCCGGCCGAGCCGGTTCATGACGTCGAGGCGCGAAGCAATAGTCAGCATGCGCTGAATTATGCAGTATGCAATGAACTATTTAAAATGGGCTAAACTAACAGTCACGCGAAAGTCCTGCCACCTGCAAGAATTAGTCGATGGGATAGCCGATGACTGGTCCTTCGCGGTTCGGCTGCCAACCCAACGCGGAGGCGACGTGGGCGGCGAAGCCATAGCCTTCAAGCTATATCGCAGGAAAATTCCATTTCACGGTCGGTATGGGCCTTTTGCAGTTGGTTAATTCGAAATTCGTTCACCATCTCCTTAGCCACCCGCACGATTAACGCGGTGTTTCGCCATCTTCGCGCGAGGCGAGTAGTTCCTTCAGGTGTGTATCGATGTCATCGAGCTTTTTAATAACGGCAACGGCGAAAACGATACTAATGACTAAAGCGATAATGCTGAGCATCAATGCCTTCCTTTACTCTGGTGCCCCATTACAGTGGACCTAGTTCCTTGCGAGGCGATTAAATCATGGTTCTGGCCCAGCGGATAGGGAGCAACGGTGAGGCCAAGGGGGACGTCGGCAAGCAAAAGCGCCGCGCCCCCAGGAAAAGGGAACGCGGCGCTACAGCCATCCAGCGGGAGGCTGCTTAGTGGTCAGCGCCCTGGATGGAGTGCTTGTGATCGCGGACTGCTTCGCCCTCAGCGTAGAGCGGCATATCCTGCTTGGCCTTGTACCACTCAGCGTGGTTTGGCTCCAGCGGGGTGCGGCCGGCGATGAGGTCAGCGGCCTTCTCGCCCACCATCATGGTTGGGGCGTAGATATTGCCGTTGGTCACGGAGGGGAATACGGAGGCATCTGCAATGTAGAGGCCTTCGACGCCCCATACACCCATGGTGTCTGGGTTAACCACGGCCATAGGATCGGACTCCGCGCCCATCTTGGCGGTGCACGATGGGTGCAGCGCGGTCTCGCCATCGTTGCGGACCCACTCCAGGATCTCCTCGTCGGTCTGGACATCCGGGCCCGGGCTGAACTCGCGGGCGCCTATCTCTTCCATAGCCTTGGTATCCAGCAGGGAGCGGGCAACGCGTACGGCCTCAACCCACTCGCGGCGGTCCTGGTCGGTCTTCAGGTAGTTGAAGAGGATGGACGGCTTGTCGTGGATATCGGCGCTCTTGATGTGAACGTGGCCCTTGGTATCGGAGAACATCGGGCCCACGTGCCACTGGAAGCCGTGCTTGACGTCCGCCTTCTGGCCGTCGTAACGCACGGCCATCGGCAGGAAGTGGAACATGAGGTTCGGGTAATCCTCGTTCTCATTGGAACGCACGAAGCCGCCGCCCTCGAAGTGGGAGGTAGCAACCGGGCCCTTGTGGGTCAGCAGCCACTGCAGGCCCATGAACGGCCAGCGCCACTTATCCAGGTAAGGCTGGGAGGAAGCAGTGGACTTGGTGGTCTCATACTGAATGTAGACCTCGAGGTGGTCCTGCAGGTTCTCGCCCACACCCGGCAGGTGCTTGACGACGTCGATGCCATGCTTCTCCAGAATCTCACGGTCACCAATGCCGGAGATTTCCAGCAGCTGCGGGGTATTGATGGCACCGGCGGACAGGACGATCTTCTCGGCATAGACGCGGTGAACGCCGCCCTGCCACTCGTACTCGACGCCGACGGCCTTCTGGCCCTCGAAGAGGATCTTGGTGGTGAAAGCGCGGGTGCGGATCTCGAGGTTCTCGCGATCCATGTTGGGGTAGAGGTATGCGCGAGCAGCGGACCAACGCTTGCCGTTCTTAATATTGCGGTCGAACGGAGCGAAGCCTTCCTGGCGGTAACCGTTGACGTCATTGGTCAGGTTGTAGCCGGCCTCCTGCACGGACTTGAACAGGGCCTGGAAGAGCTCGGAGGTAGCCGGACCGCGGGAGAGGTACAGCGGGCCATCGTGGCCACGGCGCGGATCGTTCGGCTCAGCCGCAGCGGCGGTTTCCATGCGGTTGAAGTACGGCAGGCAGTGGGCGAAGTCCCAGTTCTCCATGCCCGGGTTCTGGCCCCACTTCTCATAGTCCATCGGGTTACCGCGCTGGTAGATCATGCCGTTGATGGAAGAAGATCCGCCGAGAACCTTGCCGCGGGCATGGTAAACGCGGCGGCCGTTCATCTCCGGCTCCGGATCGGACTCGTACATCCAGTCATAGTTCTTTGCACCAATCGGGAAAGAGAAACCGGATGGCATGTGAATGAACAGATCCCACAGGGAATCTGGGCGGCCAGCCTCAAGGACCAGCACGCGGGTGTTCTTGTCTTCGGTCAGGCGTGCGGCGATGACGGAGCCTGCGGAGCCACCGCCAACGACGACTACGTCGCTTACTTCATCGGTGACCTTTTTAGCGGAACGCTTCTTGGTCAGCTTGTCCATAAAACCCATAAATCCCCTTCTTTCTGTGAAATATTTCACACGTCAAGATTGCCCCACCGGAAGTGAAAATATTGTAATTTATACAAAAGTCTGTATTTATTCACATCGCCTTATGTGCGGGCACTATCTCCAGAGTACACATCCCTCTAGAAGTTTGCCCATCTTAATGTATATTTACCTTGTCCGGATGGATGTCTCTGGAGATGAAATCCGAAGTCTTTGCGCATAGTTCGCCCGAATATGATTCATTTCACTCACCTATCTCTCCCTGCGATCTTGTGAGCATTTTGGGGCACCCGTGCGAAAGATTCGACCCAAACCAACCAACAATAGGAGAAGTAGATGGCTAACTTTGACCCTCACGATCCTGAGGAGTCTCACACTTCAAGTAAAGACCCCCAACAAGGGGGTAAAAACACCTCTCTCGCAACCCCCTCTGGGGATACCAAAAAGCGCAGCCCGCGCTACCAAGTCCGCGCCCTCGTCGGCAGCTATAAGGCAGAAACCGGCGATGATGTAGGCGCGGGCGAGGTCCCCGCACCCAAGACCAACTGGCCGGTATTTATTATCTCTGGCGTGTTGATCATCGCCATGGTGCTCTACGCCGGCTTTGGCCGTGAATCAGCGGCGGAGACCCTGGCCAATGTCACCGGCTGGATTGGTACCAACCTCGGCTGGTTCTACGTTCTCACCGCCACCATCGCCGTGGTTTTCGTCCTTTATATTGCCATCTCCAATGCCGGCAATATCCGCTTAGGCCCAGACCACTCGCGGCCCAAATTCAATACTTTCTCCTGGGTGTCCATGCTCTTTGCCGCCGGCATTGGCGTGGACCTCATGTTTTTCGCCGTCGCCGAGCCGGTCACCATGTACATGGCGCCGCCCGTGGGCGAGGGCGAGACTATGGAGGCCGCCAAGGAAGCCGTGGTCTACGCCATGTTCCACTATGGCCTGACCGGCTGGGCCCTCTACGCCCTGATGGGTATGGCCTTCGGCTACTTTGCCTACCGTCTGAATATGCCGCTGGCTATCCGCTCCGCGCTCTACCCGCTCATCGGCAAGCGCGTGCACGGCCCTATTGGCTCCGCTGTCGACATCGCCGCCATGCTGGGCACCGTCTTCGGTGTGACCGCCTCCCTGGGTATCGGCGTGGTGCAGCTGTCCTACGGCATTCACCTCATCTTCGGCTTTGAGCAGGGCTTCGGTCTGCAGGCCGCGCTCATCATCATCGCCATTACTATTGCGACCCTCTCGGCCGTATCCGGCGTGGATAAGGGCATTCGCTTCCTCTCCGAGCTCAACGTCTACCTGGCCATCGCGCTGATGGTTTACGTCGTCGTCTTTGGCAAAACCGCGTATCTCTTCGATGCCATCGTGACCAATATCGGCGACTATGTCTCGAAGTTCCCATCTTGGACCATGGAGACCTTTGCCTTCGCCGAGGACCAGGCGGCCGCCGATACCTGGATGCAGTCCTGGACCCTCTTCTTCTGGGCATGGTGGATTGCTTGGGCGACCTTCGTTGGTCTCTTCTTGGCCCGCATCTCCCGCGGCCGCACCCTGCGCCAGTTCATCTTCGGCACCCTCACCTTCCCGTTCCTGTTCATCCTGATGTGGATGTCCTTCTTCGGCAACACCGCCTTGGACATGGTCCGCTCCGGTGACTACCCCGAATTCGCCGAAAATGCGATCAACGTCCCTGAGCAGGGCTTCTACGATATGTTGCAAGAGTTCCCGGGCTCTGCCATCGTCATTTTCTTGACCACGTTCATCGGCCTGCTGCTCTACATCACCTCGGCCGACTCCGGCGCGTTGGTGATGTCCAACTTCACCTCCCGCATTACCGATAACCGCCAGGACGGTTCCCGCTGGCTGCGCATCTTCTGGTCCGTGACCGTGGGTGCACTGACCCTGGCCCTGCTGCAGATCGATGGCATTGCCACCGTGCAGTCCGCGACCGTCGTCATGGGCCTGCCTTTCGCGTTCGTGGTTTACCTCATCATGTTCTCGCTGTGGAAGTCTCTGCGCCTGGAAAATATCCAGCGCGAGGCCCGCACCACCGCTATGCATGGCGTGATTTCTTCCCGCACCGAGCGCGAACCGGCCAACGCCGACCTCTGGAAGAGCCGCCTCGACCGCGCCAATACCTTCCCCTCCAAGCAGGAGATGGATACCTACCTGCGCGAAACCGCTACCTACGCCCTCCAGCAGGTGGCAACGCACATGCGCAGCCGCGGCTACGATGCCCTCTTGCTCACCAGTGAGCTTCCCGACGTCGAACTTCCCCAGCTCGACCTCGAAGTTAAGCTGCACAATGAGCGCATGTTCCGCTATCAGCTCTTCCCGGTTGCGGCCGAGCGCCCCGACTTCAGCACGGGCGAAGGAGACCAATACTACCGCCTCGAGGTCTACGATATGACCGGTTCGCTGGGCTATGACGTCTACGGCTATTCCGAGAACCAGATCATTAATAACGTGTTGGATCTCTACGAGCGTCACCTGGCCTTCCTGCACATGCAGCAGACCCAGCCGGGCGATTCCGATGTCTCCGATGGCGCCGAGCCCGAGCGCACTTGGCGCGAAGATAGCTAAGCTGGCCATTACAACTACCTCTATGAGAGAAAGGTTGCTTTTCACTTGAGCACCCAGAACACTTTGTTCGACCCCACCCAGACCGAGTTGCTGAAGGGCGTACATGCCGACGGCGCCCCGAAGTCCCTTTTCATCAACGGTAAGTGGGAAGCCGCCCAGAGCGGCGAGACCCGCACCATCATCTGCCCGGCCGATGGCTCCACCGTGGGCCTGGTTTCCGAGGCCTCCGACGAGGACACCGAGCGCGCCATCAAGGTTGCACGTGAAACCTTCGACAACGGTGAGTGGGCCAATACCCCGTCCGCCGAACGCGGCAAGATCGTCATCCGCGTGGCCGATTTCATCCGCGAGCACAAGGAACTTTTCGCACAGGCCGAATCCGCCGATACCGGCAAGCGCTACGAGGAATCCCTGGGCGATATGGATGACATCGCCAACGCCTTCGAGTTCTTCGGCACCCTGGCCCAGCACCAGGCCGGCCGCGTAGTTGACCCGCAGGATCCCAACCTGCGCTCGCGCATCGACGCCGAGCCCGTTGGCGTCTGCGGCCTGATTACCCCGTGGAACTACCCGCTGCTGCAGGTCTCTTGGAAGGTTGGCCCGGCCCTGGCAGCCGGCAATACCTTCGTCCTCAAGCAGGCGGAGCTCACCCCGCACACTGCCATGCTGCTCATGGCCGCCCTCAAGGAATGCGGCCTGCCAGACGGCGTAGGCAACCTCATCACCGGTGCGGGCGCTAACTGCGGCAACCCGCTGTCCCAGCACCCGGATGTGGACATGGTCTCCTTCACCGGTGGCCTGGTCACCGGCAAGATCATTGCCAAGAATGCGGCTGAGACCGTCAAGCGCACCGCGCTCGAGCTCGGCGGCAAGAACCCGAACGTCATCTTCGCCGATGCGGACTTCGACGTCGCCGTGGACAACGCCCTCAATGGCGCCTTCTTCCACTCCGGCCAGGTCTGCTCCGCAGGCTCCCGCATCGTCGTGGAAGAGTCCCTGCACGATAAGTTCGTCGACGCCCTGGTAGAGCGCGCCAATAAGATCAAGATCGGCGGCCCGACCGATGACAAGGCCGAGACCGGCCCGCTCATCTCCGCCGATCACCGCGAGAAGGTCGCCGCCTACGTGGACAAGGCGCGCGAGCAGGGCGCCAGGATCCTCACCGGTGGCCGCGCCGCTACCAGCGAGGACACCAACGGCCAGCACGGCACCGGCACCACCGACCTGGGCGCCGGCATCTACTACCTGCCGACCATCATCGATGGCGCTACCCGCGAGATGGATTGCGTCCACGACGAGGCCTTCGGCCCGACCGTGACCATCGAGACCTTCACCACCGAGGAAGAAGCCATCGAGATCGCCAACGACACCGAGTACGGTCTGGCTGGCGCCGTCTACACTTCTGACGCCGGCCGCGCCGAGCGTGTTGCCCGCGCCCTGCGCCACGGCACCATCTGGATCAACGACTTCCACCCCTACCTGCCGCAGGCAGAGTGGGGCGGCTTCAAGCAGTCCGGCAACGGCCGCGAGCTTGGCCCCACCGGCTTGGCTGAGTACCAAGAGCACAAGCACGTGTACCAGAACCTCTCCCCTGCCGCTTGGGATCAGTTCGGCCTGCAGTAACTAAGCCAGCCACATAACAGTCAGCCCCCGCGCTCTTTCCGAGCAGCGGGGGCTGGCTTTTTGTATGCGGCCAACGCGAACTGATTATGCAGTAACAGCATCTTCCAGCTCGGCCAGCAAGGAATTGGTGCGTTCTACCTTGGCATCTACAGGGCGGAATTCGCCGTCGGTCCAGTCGGTGAAGAAGCCAAAGTCCAGCTGATTGCGAAGCTGCGGCATGGAGAAGTTGACCACGATAGTGCGCCATGCTTCCACGCCGCGGATTGCGCCCGCTGGACCGTAACCGGCGAACGCAACCGGCTTACCGGTCCACTCCCCGGCCAAGCAGTCGAAGGCATTCTTGAATGGACCCGGCACGGAGCGGTTGTACTCCGGGGTAACAAATACGAAACCATCGCAGGCATCCACTGCATCAGACCAAGCTTGCACCTTTTCATCTGCATACTGCTTATTAGCGGTGGCAGGAATGACGTCAGTGGTCAGCAGCGGAACATCAAACTCCTTGAGATCCAGCAGGGTGTACTCCACCCCATCCTGGCGCCCCTGGGCAAGATCATAAAGCCACTCACCCACTACCTTGCCGGCCGAGCTATCACGGGTAGTGCCGATGATGATGCCGATACGAGACATAAGAGAACCTTCTTTCCTTCAAGCTTTATGTAACGTCCCTAGCTTACCGCCCGTGCCGAAACTTGTCTGATAGTGATGTTGATACGTCCTTCACTCAATCCGCACCCCTCCGGCAACGTGCCGTCATTAACGCGCACCACCCCGTGGTAGGCAAAGCGCTTTGACCCACCAAAGACCACCAAATCCCCAGAGCACAGCGTGATATCATCCCACGGCCGGGTGCGCGACTCGGTATGCCCCATACGGAAAAGTGCCTCATCCCCAATGGAAAGCGAAATCACCGGCGCAGGTGATTCCTCAAAGGCATCCACGTGCATACCCATGGCTGAGCCCGGCGGATAGTAATTAACTAGCGCCATCTCCGGTACAAAAGTCTCCACCCAGGACTCAAGTTCAGGAGCCACTTCGGCCGCGGCGCGCAGCGCTCCCGGAGCAATCCGCTGCAGGCTCTCCGGCACCGGCGGAACCCGCGTGCCGTCCATAATGTCTACATACCGATGGCTGGGATAATGCCAATACCTGCCCAAATGCAGCTGAAACACGCTCATTTGCCCGCCGGATTTCAGCCGAGGCCGCACCATCGCCATCGGCGTAGCCGCATACTCGCGCGCAATGCCGCGCATCTCTTCTACCAAGGCCTTCTGCTTATCGACGCCCGCCCATCCCGGCACATGCCCCACCCCCGGAGCTACACGCACGCTCGGCCGCGGCAGCGAATCAAAAAGCATGACCTCACCCTAACCCAACGCCCCGATAAATCGACCAAGACCTATTATCCTCGCCAAGGATCAGAATCTGTTCAAGACCAATAGGTCCAAGCCTAGGGCGCCTCACGCGGGTTTCACCGGCTGGTTTATCTGGTTCCAAATGGCCTATTGAAGTGCCCCAGACCACCACTGCACACGGCCCGTAGGAACACAACAACCTCGACTTTCTCACCAGCCTCGAACTAGGCGAGGAGGCTCCTACCGGCTACCAGACCGTGGATAACGCACACGACACCCAGAGTGAGAACAAGGCACCAGAGCTGGAAGCACAGCATGAAGACGATTAGGACGCCGAACTCTAATCACACCGGAGCCGGAACAGGATTAGTCCTTAGTCGGTGCTTTCCCAGAAATCATCCGGGATAGCCTCTTCCAACTCACGGTCTAAATACTCGATGGCTTCCTTCTCGCTCATGCCCTGGCTCATTAACTCATCAATCATGTAATCGGTCGCAGCGTTTAACTTCTGCTGGGAAATATCCCGCAGACTCGGCCCTCGCCGCTGACCATCGTCAGCGGTAGTGGGGTTACCCGCAAGTCGTGGACCCGTTGTTAAGCTGCTTAGGGGTTAAGCAGCGGCCTTCTTATTACCGTTTTGATTAGCGAGCTGGGCTTCGAAATCAACGGGGCTTACCATCCCGATGGACGAGTGGCGACGGCGCCGGTTGTAGACGATCTCAATCCAGCGACCCACCGTCTTCCGGGCTTCGTTGCGGGTTTGTCATTTCTTCCGATCGTAAAATTCGGTCTTTACTATCGACCAGAACGACTCGGCCATCGCATTGTCAAAGCAGACACCAGTACGGCCGACCGATTGTGCAATCCCTAGTTCTTGTCAGACCTGCCACAGCTGTTCGCTGGTGAACTGGGTACCACGCGGGATGTAAGCCATGCGCAGTGCACGTTCGACCAGGTAAGAATCCTGCACACTATCCATGGACCAGCCTAGGACTCGGCGGGAGTGTCCATCGCGGATAACACATAGGTACAGCTAGCCCTCATTCGTGCGCAGATGGGTAATATCCGACATCAACACTCGATTAAGCTGGCCTTGATCAAATAGGCGTTTTACCAGGTCTACAGGCGTGAACTTCTGCTTGGATTGAATTGTCGTTACGGGAACAAACGCCCTGGGTGAGATGCCCTCAATACTCATCATCCGCAGGCGTTTGGCCACGGTTTAGCGATTGACATAGACCCCATCCTCAGAGAGTTCTGCACTAATCCGTGGGGCACCGTAGACTTCGTCAGAATCTTCCCAGATGTCATGAATTTTCCTGTCTAACTTGTCGAGGAATCTCTGACGCTGATTTCACCACGAAGCCGTACTGCTTGAGCCTTTTGCCATTTATAGTAGCCAGAATGGGAAACCTCTAATAACCTGCTCATCCGTTTTATGCTGTAGTTCGCCTTCTCCTGGTGTAGTAGCTCAAATTTTTCCGATCGCGTTGCCTCAAAGCGACGAAGGCGGTGCCTTTTGACAAGAACTCACTATCCATCTTGGCCTCAGCTAACTCACGACGCAGGCGAGCGTTTTCGGCTCGTATATCGACATCACTGCGGCCATCTACCGAGCCTTGGCGTTCCCGCTCGAGTGTGACCCACCTGCCTAAAATTGTGGCTGATACGCTAATTTCCTTAGCCACATGAGCGATTGGGTGCCCGGACTCAATGACCAGTCTGGCAGCCTCCTGCCGGTACTCCGGGGTGTACTTCTTCCCTGACGAACTCACAATGAACACCCACTCCTACAGACACAAGATCCGTACTAATAGGGTGTCCACTAAACGAGGGTAACCTCATTCTTTGCTTGCCCTCAACCGGTGTCCATCTCCTCTGAACGCTTGCCTCTGCTTCTGGCGTGACGCAGCGATTAGTGCCCACTGGGGGTAGCGGTTCTTGGCATCGAGATCATGCCCGTGGCACGCAGCCCAAGGAAAAAGGGGCGGGCTCAGCGTTGTGTGCTGAGCCCGCCCCTCCTTTATGTGCCTACTACCTAGGTCAGGTGGCGCGATGCACGCGCCACTCCCCTGCCTGGTTTTACCGCTTAGGTGGTCTTACGGCGGCCGAGCAGGAGGCCCGCGCCTGCGAGCACGGCACCAATGAGCCCCACGAGGGCCACGCCGTACCCGCCGGTCTTCGGGAGCTTACCGGCAGTGGTGTCCGCCACCTGCAGGATCATCTTATCGCCTTGGCCACTCACTTGGATTTGTCCGCTGCTAGTGCTGACCGCAGAAATCTTATATTGCTTAGTCTGCTCATCCACTGAAATCTGAAACTCGACCGGCTGGGCCAGCAGGTTGAGCCCCTTAGGAGCCTTCGTTTCAACGAGGAAGAACGTACCGGTCGTCTTCACTTCGATAGACTCCTGCCCGGGCTTGATGGTGTAGAGCTCTCCAGCGCTGTAGTCCGGCTGGCCTCCCTTGGACGGGTAGATCTTGAAGGTCGCGCCACCCAGCCCAGACATCTCCACGATCTTATCGCCGTCGTACTGAGCCTTCTTGAAGGTCAGCTTGCCCGGCGGAGTTTCCGGCTGCTTGTAGTTATCAACTACGCAGGAAACCGAAGACAGCTTCTTATCTTTCTCGCTCATCTTGACCTTGAAACCGAACTCACCGTCATTTGTGACCTCAACCGGTTTCGTTACCCCGTCACGGGTTTCGGTACACACGGCATTCTTGTCATTCCTCTTATAGAGGTTGAAACCCGGTTGCTGTGTCTCTACCAGAGTCAGTTGCTGCTCTTGTTCGCTCATGATGTTCCAGGAGGCAGTGCCAAGGTCCCTGTCGGCCGAGGACGTTGCCTTCAGCGACCTCCGAACGAGCTCGCCATTACCTGGGTCGATGATGTCCTGGCCACCGGTAGAGAGGGTGAACTCCCAACCTGGGGCACCGTCTTCAAGAACCTTGCCGTTTTCATCGACAATGCGCTTCTTGACGGTCACCACACCGTTGCATCGTGTGGTTACGTCTTGGGCGATTGTTTTCATCTGTTCCGCAAGATTGCTGTAGTTAGACACCCTCACCGTGTCACCAGTGCCCGAGATATCCTCGCCCATGGTCTCGACACCACGTGCACCGTAGGTCCACCTAGACATGTCCGAAGTAACTGTGTTTGACCTCCCATTAGGCATCCGTTCAAACACCTGCAGGGCCTGGCTGCCTGCCGCGTCGTACGCCATTTTCAGATTCGCCAAGGTGTCGGTGTTGATGTAATTGGCGTGCAAAGCCTTCGGGTGATCACTTCGAATTTTGTAGTAGAGGCCTGGGGCTTGTCCCGGATCTGCTGTCCAGCCAATCCGCTTGGCGTCTTTGAGCACCAGATCATTCTGCACAACAGGGCGTTGACCGCTTCGTCCGCCAAGTGTCAGATCAACCATGATCGGAACAACACGCGTACCGGCAGCTTTGAGTTCGTTGGCGGCCTTGATCGCGTCGTTGAGAGCACTAGCCTGAACGAACTCGCCACCGATGCCCTTATTCTTGATTGTCGAAGAGGTCGTGGGCATACCATCAGTGATGAAGTAGACCACGTCGTAGTCCTGTTCCTTGACCTGCTTCAGACCCGCTTCCCAGTTCGTAGCACTGTTATTTCCGTTATAGCTCCAGTTATTGACTACGTCCTTTGCTCGCTGGACGCCCTGCTCCGACTGCATTGAAATATAGGGTGGGTTCTGACCGTGTGTCGTTCCCGCCTGGTTAGCCGGACCGCTACTTGCGAAGTTATAGATTCCGAGCTCAGCTGGGGTGCCCTGCAGGGAATCGATGAATGCATTCGCGGCCTTTTTGGATGCCTCGAAACCATCAGTATCTGCGTAGCGGAGCGATGTCGAAAGGTCTGCTACAACCGCAATTCGGAGCCCACAGCGCAGGGGAAGCTCCGGGTTAGGGACACGTCCGTTAACCCACTGAGCTCCATCCGGCGGAGAGATAATCTCTGGTGGTTTTGGTGTGCTCTCATTCGCGCCATACACATCAAGAACGACCTTCAAATTCTTGTTCTCCGAGAGATTATTAGTGAAGGTGAATACCGCATCCTTCGGTACAACGGCAGAGTCAACCGGTTTACCATCCTTTACCGGAACAACGTCCATGGTGATGAAGCCGTTGCCAATATTGACGTTGCGTTTCTGCAAGGTCACACCTGGCTCAATCTGATCCAGGGTGAGGTTGTACTTCTGCGGATCCAAGAAAGTCGCGTCAGTCTCGATACGCACGGTTGCGTACTTCATGTGAGATTCCGCAGTCACCTTAGCCGTAAAGGCATTGGGCTTGGTCGGATCTACTGGGTCAGCTTTAACTGCAAACTCGTGGCCGATGGCATCAAAGTGACGCCCTTCGACCGCCGGTGGCTTGGGGTCTTCAGAAGAATCTGAACAGTCTTTCACCTCGCCGCTGAAGTCGAAGGACCACTCGGTCTTTGCACCGGCAGCGAACTGGTATCCGTTCTGCGGCTTCGCCGTGACCTTAACGGTGGCCTTTTTGCCCTCGTAGAAATGCTGACCGGCTTGCTTGCGCTCGCCACCAATGAAGTAGTCGACACCCTTCGTGTCTGGAATGTTGATGTAGCCCTTCTCAACACACGATGGCGCGGTGGCTGGATCAACTGCGGTTGGCGCCGCAGGAGTCACGGACGCCCCCGGGTTCGGTTCCGGAGTTGGCTCTGGGTCAGGCTGCGGCTCCGGGTTCGGCTCGGTTGGCGGAGGGGTACTGCCGCTCAAAGTCCCCTTCGGGCTAACGGACACCGTTCCCGATACTTTAGGCGCAGTAAAGTACGGCGAAATTCTAATGATTTCGCCCTTTTTCACTGCAATATTCAGACCATCATGGGTAACCGTCAACGGAGCTTGCTGTGCACTGCCCGATGGTGAAATTTTCGGGGAAAGTGTAGTGTTCCCGACTTTCAGCTCGTATGCCTTCAGCCAGCCAGAACCACCAATTTGAAAATCAAGGCTCGTGATCGTGGCGTCTTCCTCAACCGTGAACTCGAACGGCGGGTTGTACTTTCTGGTATCCAGGTCTTTGAAGTCTCGCTTCTGCGGGCTCACCGGGATCGCCGTGGTCTGCGCCTGCGCAACAGGGGCCGGCAGGCTCGGTAGCGCGCCCGGGATAGCGACGCCGAAAACCAGCGCAAGCGCTGCGGTTAGCGCGGCCGCTACACCCATGAACTTTGTTTTCATTGTCGCTACCCTTCTTGCTTTCGCTTCTTCGTGATCAACAGCATCAACAACCCAGCGCCCATCAGCGCCACCGCGGCGAGGACGAGCCCGATGATCTGCACACCAGTCATCGCCAGGTCGCCCTGTTCGCGTTCTTTCTCTTCACCCGGCCCGGGGGTTTCCCCTGGTGGCGGTGTCTCGCCCGGCGGGGTTTCCCCTGGTGGCGGTGTCTCGCCCGGCGGGGTGTCCCCTGGGGGCGGGGTGGTGGGCGGCGTCGTCGGAGGTTCGGTCGGCGGAGTGGTCGGCGGAACCGTCGTATTCGTCTTCGCCACGATCACGCCCTCCACCGGGCGAGGGTTATCAGCGACGGTGTGGAACGGCACCGCCACGAGGAAGGGCTCGATTTCCCGGTACTCCCCCGCCGCGGCACCAGCCGGCGCCTGGGAGGTGACCAGGTATATGCCCTTCTCGAGCCCCTGGAATCGGACCTGGCCGGCCTCGTTGGTCACGGCTGTGATCGTGCGGTCGGTCGGCCAGTCAGCGATCTTGTCTGCGCTGGTGTTGCGGACTTTCGCCTTATCGGCGGCGTTCTCCGGGTCGATGCCCTGCAGCCGCTCCAGTTTGATGGTCACGCCCGCGACCTTGCCCGTGGCAGGATTGACTGGGTCCCCATTGCCCGGGGAAAGCGTGATACTCAGCGTGTCGGTTCCGTAGTCGCGGGATACCCCGGGCTGATCACTCAGCCCGGCTACCTTGGCTGCGTCGGCAACCCCGACGCCACCATATGCGCCGCCGAGCAGGCCAGCGCTGAGGGCGATGGCCACCACAAGGCTGCGGCTGATCCGCACCGCGCGTGCGTGGCTAGTCATCTGATCCAGCCCCTTCGTTATTCATCGTCTCTGTCGTTTCTTGGGATTCGCCATCCCGCTTGTTCTTCAGCAGCCACCGCAGCAGCAGGAGCAACACGACGACCGCTGCCGCGAGGAGCGCGTACATCCACCACTGCCACCCGGGGCCGTGGTTCTTGTCGAAAACCTCGTGATCCTCTGGGTCCAGCGGGACCTGGTGGCCGCGCACCAGCAGGCGGTGCGTGTTGATCCCGTAGGGGGTGCAGGTAATCAGGGTGATGTAGTCCTTGTCCTGCTCCGGGCGGAGGTCCTCGGTTTCGGTGGGGAGCACAACCTTGATCTGGTCGACCACGTACTTCAGCTTCTCGCCGGAGACCTGGACGTAGAAGGTGTCACCCTTCTCCGCCTTATTGAGGTGGTCGAACATGGTGGAGTTCGCCAGGCCCGTGTGGCCGGTGATCACCGAGTGCGTGCCCTTGCCGCCGACTGGCAGGTCGGAGCCGAAGAGGTGCCCCAAGCCTTTTTGCAAAGTGTCGTTGTCTGTCCCGTGGGAGATCGGCAGGTCTGCCTTGATCTTGGGGAAGATGAGGCGCGCCATCGCGTCGTTCGCGTCGAGTTGGTCCAGGTATTCCTGGTAGTCCGGGTTGTTCTCGTCGAAGCGGGCGAGCCAGGGGTCGAGGATGGGGCCGGTTGTTCGGTTCTCGTTGTACTCGTGGGCACGCTCCCACTGGGTGTTCTTCACCTCTTGTGGGGTGCTCTTTTCGAGTTTCGCGTATTCCTGCGCGGCCTTCGTGGCGAGGTGGTTATTCCACAGGGTGGACGTCACCGGGTACAGCATCACGAGCACCCCGAGGATCACGAGCACCGCGGCCAGCACGGGACTGGTCTTGGTGCTGTTGGCACGGCGGGGTTCCTTCTTCGGTTCCACGTCTGTGCTGAGGGTGTGATCCACGGGGCACTCCTGGGTTGGTTCTGCTTGGCTGTGCTTTGGGTGAAACCTCCGCCCGCGGGGTTGTCCGCTGGGCGAAGGTTTTACCGATTCAGCGGGCTATTAGTTCTTAGCGCCGCGGCGTGCGAACCATGCACCGGCTGCCACGATGGCGGCACCGATTGCGGCCAGGATGCCAACACCCATGCCACCGGTCATCGGCAGGTTCGGGGTGGTGTCGTCAGAGTTAACGACCTCACCCTCGTTAGCACCAACCTGGACAGAAGCCAGCTCGTAGACACGCTCCGGGGTGGTCTCCGAAGCAACCAGCTTGAACTCGAGAGCCTCCGGGAGCAGCTCCTTGCCCTTCGGCGCCTTGACCTCGATCAGGCAGTAGTGAGACTGCTCGCCAGCGGCGACCTCAGCATTGTCTTCGAAGTCATTGACGTGGAGACCAGTGATCTTGACAGTACCGTCCTGGCCAGAGACGAAGGTGGTCTTAACCTGGCCATCCTGCTCACCGTTGACCGGAGCCCAGGAATCCTTCTTGGTGGTGTCGATGTCGGAGCACTGCTGGCCAGCAGCCTGGCGAGCAATCTGGAACTCGGCGCCTTCCAGACCGTTGCGGTCGCCATCGACCTTCTTGAACTGAAGGCCGCCCCAGTAGGTCTTGACCTCCGGGGTCTCCTTCGGGGTCTGGCTCTCGGAACCATCCGGGTTGTTCTGGAAGACCAGGGCCTTATTCGGCGCGATATCGGTAGCGTTCTTGAACTCAGGCTTGAGCGTAGTCGTGATGATTACCTCAACCTTGTCGCCGGCCTTAAGGGACTTAGCAGTTTCCTCATTCAGGGAGACGTCGACGTTGTTGCCCTCGTAGAACTTCCCATCAACGTCCTGCGTCGGCTGAATCTCCTGTCCAGCGACCTTCACCGTCACATCGGTGATCTCGAGCTTCGGATCAATCTGGTCCGTGATCTGGAACTGGGTGCGCTCAGTGTTCGGCTTCAGCTGACGAGCGGTACCAGTGACGGTGTAGACCAGATTTTCGTCGCCAGCATTCTGGTCCTTGTCCTTGACGGTCTTGGTCGGTTCTTCGTCCTTGTAGTTCTTCGGGAAGGCGTGGACATCGTAGTTCCAGCTAGTGCCCTGGTTATCCCCACCGTTATCCGCGGTCATTGGGACGAATGCGATGAACGGAACAGCCGGGTCGTAGCCCTCCTTCGGGGTGGTCTCCACGACGAGGTAGGCACCGAGCTCCAGATTCTTACTTACCTCCCAGGTGCCGTTTGGACCGGTCGTACCGGAAGCGACCTCGGTGAGGACTCCAGCCGGCAGACCACCCTTGAGCTGCGCTCCCTGGGAGAAGTCTGCAGCCTTGAGCTTGGAGGCAGCGACGAGCCCCTTATTCGTGGTGACATCGATGTCGGTAGCGCCATCCGCAGTCTTGTTGATCTTGTACACGGTGAAACCGACCCCTTCCAGAGCCTTGCCACCGTTGCGCTCGACGTCCTTCGCATCTTCAAGAGTGCCCGACGGGGTGCCTTCATTGATCGGGTTACCGAACTTGTGGATGGTCAGCGCACCCCTGGCGTCCTTATTCACCAGCGGGGAGTCGCCTGCGGTCTGGTTGACGGTCGACTCCTGAGCGCCAGCGATCGCGCCCGGGGCAGCGATACCCAAGGAGAGGCCAGCGACGGCGGCGAAAGTGACCGAACGAATGGTCAGAGTGTTCTTCTTCACTGGAATGAATTCCTTTACATCAGTAGTGACTGGAGCGCGTAGCACCCCTCGACGTTCAGCGACCCACTCCGGTTAGCTACTTTTAAGCTTGCCGCCTTTTCAACCACGACACCTTAAAATTCGCTGGTGGTCACACGCGCCCCAAACCCTATTGTTGACAGATCACTTTTGTTGTGATGTCACCAATTCTCGGGTTTCAGACCCGCAATTCCCACCTAGTGAACCGCACATCATTAACTTATCACTTCGACGCCCCTCAACAGCTAAAATGATTAAGGCATACCTTATTGATCCTCCCAACACAAATCTGGCCGGCGCGACTCAAAATCGCTCCCGACCTAGACTGTTGAACAGTTCTTCGCTCTAAGCGCACCAGTAATATACTCCCCCACATTAGGGTAAAAAGTGATAAGCATCTCACAGCAAAAATTACGCCTTTTGTACCCTCGCAGCGAAGAATAGACTCCAACTCTCCACGTTCCACCGGAGCGAGCCCCAACCCCTCGTAGAAGTTAAGGCCTATGTCAAACCAACCCCCAACGCCAAACACGACGGACGCGACCCCGCCCCGCCAAGACAAGAAACTGAACACCAACGCGATCATTGCCGTCGTCCTCATCCTCGCCGGCCTGGGCGTACTGCTATACCCGGTGCTTGCCACCCAGTGGAATAACTACCAGCAGTCCCACGCCGCCGAGACCTACTCGCAGCTGGAAAAGGGCGTGCCCCCAGAGGTCCTCAATAAGGCCTGGGAGGAGGCGCAGCAATACAACGCCAACCTCGGGGATATCGATCCCAGCGATGCGTGGACCAGCTCCGACGACGAGAGCTCCCCGGCGTATCAGCGCTACCTGAATTACCTCTCCGTCCTGAATGAGACCGAGGCCATGGGCCGCATTGTGCTGCCCTCCATCAATTCCGATCTGCCAATCTTCCACGGCACCTCCGACCGCGTGCTGGCCCGCGGGGTCGGCCACCTTTACGGCACGGACTTGCCTGTTGGCGCACCCGGCGAGCTCGGCGAGGATGGCGCTATCCCGCCCGCCCCACCAGAGGGCCGACTCTCCGCGCTTTCTGCCCATACCGGACTGCAGAACGCCACCCTGTGGGACAACCTCGACCAGATCGAGAAGGGCGACCCGGTCTACGTCGCCACGGCGGGCGAGAAGCTGAAGTATGAGGTCCGGGATATCGAGGTCGTCACCCCGGATAAGACCAGTCTGCTGCGCCGCACGCCGAATAAGGACTTGGTCACGCTCATCACCTGCACCCCCTATGGCATCAACACCCACCGGCTGATCATCACCGCCGAGCGCGTGCCGATGGACCCGCAGGAAGAGTCCGTCTTCGACGGGCAGGGCACAACCTGGCAGTGGTGGATGTGGACCATCCTCGCTGCCGCGGCGATCATCGTGCTGCTGCTGATCCGCTGGTGGTGGAAGAACTTCCGCAAGCAGGAAGGTGAGGAGGGTCCCGCAACCTCCGGCGCTGGGGACACCACGGAGAGTTAACGGGCTTTTGCCTGGTGCGTTGATTAACATCATGAACTCATCCTCCTCTCAGGCTTCTACTACCCGCCGCCTCACCACCACCTGCGCAATCGCCCTGGCGGTGGACACCGCCGCAACCCTGGCTACCGCGCCAGCCTTCGCCGCGCCCCACCCGGTGCAGGATCCTCTGGGTTTCATGGTCTCCCCGGCGGGCTTGATTTCTAGTGGTCGTGGAAACCCCCCAATGTTCCTGATCTCAGTCGTCACCTAGATGAAGCGCGTTGGCAGTTATTACCCTTAAAGAGTGATTACTAACGAACTTCGAAATTTGCTGGCCAAAGCAACCACCCACGCACAGCGTTTTCAAGACGGAGAAGACCACACTGTAGCCGCAGCACTCCTTACCACATCAGGAAAACACGTACTCGGTTTGAACGCGCACCATTTCCTCGGTGGCCCTTGCGGGGAAGTCTCAGCCTTAGCCAACCATGCTGCTAGTTATCCAAAGGACCCAATCCAAGCAGTAGTCGCCGTATACGGACCTACTAGTCAAGTTATTCCTCCCTGCGGTAAGTGCCGCCAGGTACTTTTTGATATTGATCCGTCCATTCGATGTATCGTGCGCGGAAGCAATGGGCTTGAAGCACCTACCGTGGAGGAGCTTTTACCGTTCGCATTTAACTGGCGAGATATGGAAAAAGAACAGCGCATCTACATGTGGGAAGGCTACGAGGAATCAATTCGTAGCGGAGAAAAGCAACAAACCATTCGGGTAGATGATCCCTTCCATGAAGGAAGTGCCCAAATTGTCTTCGAGAAAGAATCTGGAGAGGTCGTCACCATTCCTGCACAGGTCACGGCCGTTGTTTCTACCCAGCGATGTGAGTTGTCGGAAAAGCAAACTCGAAATGACGGTTTTGGCTCTCTCACCGAGCTTCAGAAAGCGCTAGATGCTCACTATCCCGGTTTAGGTGACGATGACGAAGTAGACGTCGTAGAGTTCAAACTGCGGTAATCCATTCAGACCGAAAGGTGGAATAAGCTCTCCTCCCACGTGCAGAATTCACCTCATCCATAACGTAATACTTGCGGTGTGAAGATTACGGCAGCTAGCGCTGGGGGTCTTCTAATTCCCTTATCCAGAAGTTCATCATCTCAACGATAGGATCCGGGGAGGAAAACACTTCGCTCGCTATTTCCCTAGGAGACCAACTATCCGGAAGGTCGTGAAATCCTCCGCCGAGCTTTCCAAGCGTCACTGCTGAGGAGTTTTTGACTGCGCTAAGGATGGTAACGACATCGTCATACGTAGCATAAAACGAGTTTTTCCCATTCGCCCCAGTTGCATCAGCAATACAGATCCAGTCATTGAGTTCCGCCATATCGCTCAAAATATTATCGACGATTTTTCTTGAATCTGTTTCCATATGCTCACTCATTGTGCTTGGCCTTCTACTAACACTCAAGCTTAACTCTGAGAATCAGCAACCGCATTGCCAATGTCGTCTACAGATTTTATCGAGCCAGCAAAAGCGGCCTGTGAGTTTGTGATTTACCGGAACCTTAGTGATTTTCGCAGATACTTATTAAGCACCACCCACCCTCTACAATGACACCCATGGATGCACAGGAGCGGCAGAACTTGGAACGCTACGGCTCATGGGAGCGGATGACCAGTGGGGAGTGGTTCTTGCCGAGCATGCCGGAGGCCAAGGACGAACATCAGCGTACTTTTCGCTTGGTTAAGCAGCTCAACGAACTACAGAATACGGACCCAGAGCGCGCCAAGGGCATCCTGCGCGAGATACTGCCGGAAGAATCTGCGGTGCCGGGGCTGCACGTGCCGCTCAACCTTGAGTACGGCTGCAACCTAGTATGCGGCGAGCGCGTCTTCATTAACTTCGGCGCTACGATCCTGGCTCAGGCCCGGGTAACGCTCGGCAATGGCGTGATGGTGGGCCCCAATTGCTCGCTGATTACGGTGGGCCATCCGGTAAACGATCATGAGATGCGCGCCGGTGGGTGGGAGATTGCCAAGCCCATCACCATCGGTGATAATACGTGGCTCGGTGCTAATGCCACCGTGCTGCCGGGCATCACGATTGGAAAGAACTGCGTTATAGGTGCAGGCACGCTTATTACCACCGATATTCCGGATAATTCGCTGGTCCTGGGATCACCCGGCCGCGTGGTGCGCAAGCTGGAGAATAACGAGGACTCCTGGGAGCGCCAGGATCTCAACGGTCCCGTCGAAGGTTTTGGAGCCGCCAACTAAATGTTTGATCTCGCTCGCATCGGCGCGGGCCTGCCCGTAGCCGAGACCATCGATTCGCTACCTGAAACCGGAAACGTTGTCATTCAGGCCCCACCCGGTACGGGTAAAACCACGCTCGTGCCACCGGCGCTGGCCAATCATGCGGCAGGGCGCGGAAAGGTCATCGTCACCGCTCCGCGCCGTGTGGCTGTCCGCGCGGCCGCACAGCGCTTGAGTGCTCTCAGCGGCACCCCGGACAAGGTCGGCTTTGCCATCCGAGGCGAGTCCCGCAAAGGCAGTGAGGTCGAATTCGTCACGCCGGGCGTGCTGCTGCGCCGCCTGCTTAAGGATCCGGAACTCGAGGGTGTCGCCGCCGTTGCCATCGATGAGGTCCACGAGCGCCAGCTCGATACGGATCTGGTGCTGGGCATGTGCCTGGAACTAGCCGAGCTACGCGAGGACTTCCGCGTCATCGCCATGTCCGCCACCGTGGATGCGCAACGCTTTTCCCAGCTTATGGACGCCCCCGTCCACGTCACCGAGGCAGTCACCCACCCGCTCGATATCCACTACGCCCCCATGCCGGGCAGGGCGGCGGGAACGAGGGAGTTTTATGGGGACGTCGCCAAGCAGGCAGCCCGCCAGCACGAATCAACGCTGGTCTTTGTGCCCGGCGTGCGCGAGGTCAACCTCGTGTGCGATGCCTTAGCAGGCCACAATGTGTTCCCCCTGCATGGCAAGCAAACCACCGCGGAGCAAGACGCCGCGCTGCATACCGATGAGCGGCGCATCGTCGTGGCTACCTCTATCGCGGAGTCCTCGCTTACCGTACCGGGCGTGCGCGTGGTGGTGGATGCCGGGCTCTCCCGCGTTCCCCGGCGCGATGCGCAGCGTGGCATGTCCGGGCTAGTGACGGTGTCTACCTCAAAGTCGAGTGCCGACCAGCGCGCTGGTCGTGCCGGCCGTGAGGCGCCCGGCACCGTCATTCGCTGCTACTCGCAGGATGATTACCAGCACTTTTCTCCGCATACCACCCCGGAGATCCTGTCCGCGGATCTGACCCAGGCCGCGCTGTTTCTGGACTGCTGGGGCGCGGGCCCGGACTTCCCGTTGCTCGATCCGCCGCCGGCCCCGGCCCTGGCATCCGCGCAGGCGACGCTTCAGCGCATTGGTGCCACACAGGAGCTCGCCCTCCTGCCCACCGATCCGCGCCTCGGCGCCTCCTTGCTCCGCCACGGCAGTCAGGCCGCGCCCATCATTGCCTCGCTTGCCGACGCCCCCTTAACCCCCGATCTCACCCGTCACCGCCCACCCCAAAGGGAGGTCAAGCGGCTCGCCCGCCTCGTCGACGATTTCGGCCCCGCCGATCCCGGCGAGGTCGTCGCCACCGCCTTTCCCGAGCAGGTGGCCAAGCGCGTGGGCGAGGATTACCTGCTGGCCAGCGGCACCCGCGCACGGCTGCTGGACAACTCGGGCCTGGCCGGCGCCCCGTGGCTTGCCATCGCAGAGGTGTCCTTGTCCAATGCGGGCAATGCCATCATCCGCTCGGCCGCTCGCATCGAGGAAACCGCAGCCCTAGAGACTATCGGCGTCACCGAGGAAACCCGTGCTTTCCTGCGCGATGGTCGCGTACGCGGCATCAAGGTCAAGGCTGCGGGCGCCATCACGCTCTCTGAAACCCCTGTCAAGGTCACCGGCCCCGCGGCCGAGGAAGCCCTTGCCGCCGGCATCCGCGAGGAAGGGTTGGGGCTTTTCACCTTCAGCGAGAAAGCCCAAAGCTTAAAAGACCGTTTGCGCCACCTGCACGCCCACTATGGCGAGCCGTGGCCCGATGTCGATTCCGCGGATCCCGCCGAGTGGCTCGGGCCCGAATTACACCGCATTGCGGAGGGCACTCCCGCTGCCAAGCTCGACATGTACCCCGCGCTACAACGCCTCCTTCCTTGGCCAGAAGCCACCCACCTGGACGATCTCGCCCCCGAGCGTCTCCCAGTCCCCTCCGGCCGTGATGCCGCCATCGATTGGTCCGGTGACCGCCCCGTGGTCCACATCAAGCTGCAGGAATGCTTCGGCCTGGCCGCATCCCCCAAATACTGCGGCCACCGCGTGCAATTCCACCTGCTCTCCCCCGCCGGCCGCCCGCTTGCGGTTACCGATGATCTCGCCAGCTTCTGGTCCGGCCCTTATGCCGGCGTGCGCGCCGATATGCGCGGCCGCTACCCTAAGCACCCCTGGCCGGAGGACCCGTGGAATGCGATTGCTACCGCGCGCACCAAAAACCGAATATAGTTAGCCCCATTGCTGCCAGCCTAGGTAGCAGCTCATGACCACGACCAAGGTAAGCAGCGCGTAGCGGATGAATTTGGCCCCGCCGCCAAGTACTGTACGAGCGCCGAGAAGTGCGCCGGCGATATTGGCTACGCCGAGCACGATGCCGAGCGTCCACCACACGTGCCCGCCAATAATGAACACGACGAGCGCACCTAAGTTGGTAGCGGTATTGACTACCTTGGCCATGGCCGCAGAGGTCAAGAAATTCTGCGCAAAAATAGAGGTGAAGGCCATGATCAAAAACATTCCGGTACCCGGACCGAAGATGCCATCATAAAAGGAAATGATGCCGGAGAGCACCAAAACCACGACGGTCCGCCAACCACCACGGGTTCCGGCCGAGTCGCTACTGCCAAAGTCTGGCTTGAAGGCCACGAAAATGCCCACGGCCACCATGAGCACGATGATGATGGGGCGCATGATGTCTTTATCGAGGCTCGAGGCCACGCTGGCCCCCAACCCGGAGCAGACCAGCGCGATAAGGATGAAGCGCGCCATTTCTGCCTTGTCCAGCTTCACCTTGCGCGCGAGGGTCACGGCAGCGGATCCGGTGCCGGTTACCGCGGCGAGCTTGCTAGTGCCCAAAGCGGCGGCCGGAGCAAGTCCCGGCAGGACCGCCAGCAGCATCGGGATCAGGATCAATCCGCCACCACCGATGACCGCATCGACCCATCCCGCGGCCGCGGTACCAAAGAAGAGAATTATCCACTGCACCACATCGATTTCCATGCCCCCGATCATAAATCTTAAATGATGTAAGGTGATAACCCGCCTACCGCCCTCTCCGTAGTAGAGCAGAAGGAGGCACTATACTTTTGTCGCAGCAGAACTAGGAGGCTCGCATGGCCGCACAGCAGGAAGGCACCGGGCTTAGTGCCCATACCGTGGCACGGTGGGCCATTGTTGTTCCGGCATCGGTCGCACTGGGCTGGCTTTTTAGCATGTGGCACGTACCTGCGGCTTGGATCCTGGCAGCGATCCTCTCCTCCGGCGCCACGGCGCTTTTTACTGGGGAAGATCTGCGCGTGAACCGCAGTTTTTATAGCATGTCGCGTGGTTTTATCGGCATGATGGCTGCGATCCCGCTGACCGTGGTGCCGGTGGGCCAATTGCTTGGCTTCCTGCCTGCCGCCCTGACGATGTCCTTTGTCACACTGATGGTAGGCGTTATCGGCGGCCAACTCTTACACCGCGCGCAGCCACAGGATGTCTCCTCCGAAACCGGCATTTTATCCATGCTGCCGGGCGGTGCTTCGCTGATGCCTGCGCTTGCCGACGAACTCGGTGCCGACTTCCGCTACGTCGCCCTCACCCAATACCTGCGCCTCTTAGTAGTCTCGGTATCGCTACCCGCCGTGGTCGCCTTATTGGACACGCCCGCCGGCGAGGGGGCGGATCTTTCGGTCGACGGCGAAACCACATGGTGGATAGTTGCCCTAGTGGTTGTCATTGCCTGCATAGGAGAAAAGGTAGGCAAGTTCCTCCATCTCCCCGCCGCCGCGGTGCTCGGCCCCTTGCTGTTGACGGTTCTAGCCTCTTTCGTGTTGCCGGAGGGCCACACGCTCGAGCCGCTCTACGCCTTTAAGGTGATGGCGTTTTTGTCCATCGGCTGGGTCTGCGGCGGCGGGCTTTCGCTGCCGGCGCTCAAGGCCTTTGCCAAGCAATTGCCCGCCACGGTTCTTTTCATCGTGGTCATTATCGGCATCTGCGCGGCCACCGCCTGGCCGCTGACCAAATGGCTGCACATCACCTATTTTGAGGCCTACCTGGCCACCAGCCCCGGCGCGCTAGAAACGGTGCTCGCACTCTCAGCGGAGGGCGGGGCGGGCCCAGCAGTCATCGCGGTGCAGCTCACCCGACTCATCGCGGTGCTGGTCGTAGCGGGCTACCTGCCACAGCTGCTGCGGCTGGCCCAGCGGCTGCTGCGCCGCTAGTTGTCCAAGACGGCCTCGCGCAGGACGGACATCGGCACGGAGCCAAGGGCGAGGGCCTCGGAGTGGAACTCGCGCGCGCTCATCCCCTGCTTCTCGGCCTCAGCGCGGGTCTCCTGCCACAGGCGCTGCCCCAATGCATAGGACGGCGCCTGGCCCGGCCAACCGAGGTAGCGATTGACCTCAAAGTTGAGGTTCGCATCATCCATAGCGGTGTTCTCACGCATGAAGGTCTTCACGTGCGCCTTGTCCCACACGCCGGACGTCGAGCAATCCGGCAACTGCTTGCCCAAGTGCAATCCGATGTCCACGACCACGCGGGCGGCGCGCAGGCGCTGCGCATCCAACATGCCCATGCGGAAGCCCGGGTCATCCATGTAGCCCAACTCGGCCATGAGCTGTTCGGCGTAGAGCGCCCAGCCCTCGCCATGACCAGAGTTCCACGTCACCGCGCGGCGCCACAGATTGAGATCCTCCTGCACCAGTGCGGAGCCTAGCTGCAGGTGGTGGCCCGGCACGCCCTCGTGGTGGACGGTGGTCAGTTCCTGCCAGGTGTGGAATGTGTCCTGGCCTTCTGGCACGGACCACCACATGCGGCCCGGGCGGGAGAAGTCATCGCTCGGCGGGGTATAGAAGATGCCGCCGGTGCCGGCCGGATCGATGCAGCACTCGATCTCTTCTACTTCCTCCGGAATATCGAATTCCTTGCCATTGAGCTCAGCGATGACGCCGTCGGCAGTAGATTGCATCCACTCCACCAAGGCATCGGTGCCGCGCAGGGTATAGCGCTCCTCGTGGTTGAGCTTGCGCATCGCCGAGCGCACCGAGCAATCGGAGCCGTAGAGCTCGTGGGCGATCCTTTCCTGCTCCGCGCGCAGGCTGCGCACCTGATCCAGGCCCCACTCATAGGCCTCATCGAGGTTGACGGCATCGCCCACAAAGAGCTTGGAAAAACGCTCGTAGCGCTCGCGGCCCACGGCGTCCTTGTTAGGCGCCTGGGGCTGCAGGTCATTGGAGAGCCAATCGGAGAACTCGCCAAAGGCCTCCTTGGCCTGGAGCACCTCGGCGGAGTCGGCGTCGAGGCCGAGGGACTCGAGCATCGAGTCGGCGTCGGCAAGCCGCTCGCACTGCACAATGACCTCGGAGATCTGGCGGTGCGGTGCCACCATGCCGTGGGAGGCTGCTTCCTCCAAGGAGCTGCGGTATCCGGCCAGGGAGGTCTTCACCTTGGACAGGCGGGAGCGAATGGCATCGCGGTCCTCGTCCGTGTCCTGCGGCATGAGCAGCAGCGTATCGCGGATGGTCTGCACCGGGGAGGCGATGTTATTCAGGCAGCGTACATCCTCGCTGTGGTGGTGCAGATCTAGTTCAAGACAGAGACGATCACGCAGGACGGCCGCGGTGACATAGTCCACGTCATCAAAGTCATCCTCATCATCGGACTCATCGGTGGTGTCATCCAAGGCATCCAGGTCCGCCACCATTTCGCGGGTGCGGTTTGCGATGGCGGTGAAGTACTCGGGGGAGAAATCCTGCAATTCGCCCTCGTAGCCGTCAATGCCCCACGCGGTGGCATCGGTGGGGGAAAGCTCGGCTAGGTCGTGAACGAAGTTATCGCACGAAGCGTCCAGTAGAGAGGGCTGGCGCTTAGCGGTCTGCTCAGAACTCATAACGAGGAAGTCTATCCCTAAGTATCAGCTATAGGCCACCCGGGCGGGCTGAAGTTGCGAACTTGTTAACTAATCGTTGTCCCACTTTGTACCGGGATAGTTCCAGCGGCCGAATTCATCCAGGATATCCTGCGGTTTTTCCTTCATTACCAATGCGTCCACAAAGCGCGGCAAGATGAAGCCGGACTCGGCCATGGCGGCGTA
The DNA here is from genome assembly GCF_030229635.1 of Corynebacterium marquesiae. Lineage (NCBI taxonomy): Bacteria > Bacillati > Actinomycetota > Actinomycetes > Mycobacteriales > Corynebacteriaceae > Corynebacterium > Corynebacterium marquesiae. Next base: position 20,603 of record NZ_JASPII010000010.1, on the reverse strand, counting down.
CATGGCGTAGAAAGGACGCCAAAAATCCTCGGTATTTACTAGGCCCACCGGACCGCGGATGGTGCCCAGCTGTTGCAGGGTGAGCACCTCGGTGAGCTCTTCGAGGGTGCCGACGCCACCGGGGAGGCAAATAAAGGCGTCGGCAAGCTGCTCCATGCGCGTCTTACGCTCGGCCATGGAGCCGACTACTTCGAGGGTGGTCAGGCCGGGGTGGGAGATCTCCAGATCCACCAGGGACTGTGGCATCACGCCGGTGACGGTACCGCCGGCAGACAGGCAGGCCTCCGCTACCTCGCGCATCAGGCCGATGTTGCCACCGCCGTAGACCAAGGTCAGCCCGCGTCGGGCCAGCTCCGTGCCCAATTCCTGTGCCGCTTGTGTATAGGCCGGGGAGTTTCCTGTTGCTGAACCACAATAAACCGCTACTGACTGCATGCTCTCCAGCATAGGTATCTGCGCGCCCACCACCACCTTTAGACCATTCGGTACATGGCGTGTTTATGAGATTAGACAAAGCAGTCTGGAATACTTATACTTCTTTTTATGATCAAATCTGGCCCAGTGTTCACGCGGCCCCGCACACCGGCCGCAAAGTGCCTCCATTTGGTGCGCCTGAACCCGATCATCACCCGGAGCGAACTAGTGGAAGCCACCGGGCTTTCCCAGCCCACCATCACGCGCGCCACTACTTCCCTACTCAACGCGGGCCTCATCCAGGAACGCACCGACCTCACCCAGTCCCGCGGGCGCGGCCGGCCAACGGTGCCGCTCGAGGCGGCCGATAATGACTGGGCGCTCGGCGGAATCTCCGTGGGCACCAAGCAGACCTACATCGGCCTTTATGACATCAAGGGCCGCACGTTGAGCGAAGAGGAATTGACCACCCCGGTGGCTAACCTCAGCGAAGATGACTTCCTCGAGCACATCATGGCCGGCATCAATCGCATGCTGACGAACCTGGACTACCGCTTGGTCTCCCTCGGCGTGACTACCTCGGGCACCGTGGATGATAACGGCCTGGTCACCGCGGAAAATCTCAACTGGCACGGCGTGGACATCGCCGAACGCCTGCGCTTCCAGTTCGGCGTTCCCGTGGTAGTCTCCTCCGCCATCCCGGCCATCCTCGGCTCCGAGACCCAGGCGGCCGAGATTGGCACCAGCGAGCGCGTTCTGGTGCTCTTCGCGGACGATTCCATCGGCTCCGCACTTTCCGTCGAGGACGAGGTCAGCCCCATTATTCCCGTACCCCAGACGAACTCCGAACTTCTGGGCTATGGCGCCTCCGAGCACCTGCTGGCCACCCAGCAGATCCTAGAGAAGGTGCGTCACGAGGGCGTGGAAGTAGCCACGCTTGCCGACGCCGCCCAAGTAGCCGACTCCCACCCCGCCGTCCGCGCCATTTTGGACGAGCGCGCCCGCCAGTTGGGCGCCATCACCGCGGAGCTGGTCAAGGCCCACTCCCCGGCCACCGTGGTTATCGCCGGCGGCGCGTTTACCGACGACCCACAGGCCCCCAAGCAATTTGCCGCCACCGTCCGCGCCTCCGCAGGCGATGAGTTGCAGCTGCGCATGATCCCCGGCCATAAGGAGATTGTCCGCGCGGTAGCCCGCACCGTGGCCACCGACCAGCTCCTGCGCCAACCGCTGGAGCTAGGCCGCTCACTCCAGTGCGCTTAGCACCTCGCGTACCGAATCGATGCCGCGAAAGAGATGGGCATTGAGCCCGCAGTAGCTAGCGCCCTCCACGTAATCGACGCGGTCATCAAAAAAGTGCGTATCTTTCGGCTGCGCGGAGAGCGCATCCACGGCCACACGATAGGCCTCTGGGTGCGGCTTGGCCACGCCAATATCGCAGCTAAAAGTCACCGCCGCGCAATCCTCCAGCCACGGCTGCTTTTTACGCACCTGGCCCGCCAGCGTGGTGGGGATATTGGATAAGATGCCCACACTATAGCCTTCCCCGATAAGCCCCTTGACCAGCGCTACCATGTCGGGGTCCGCTTCTAATAGGCCGCTGTTTTCACACACTACTGCCTCAGCGACGGGAACCTCCCCCAACCCGGCGCGGGCTGCTACCTCATTCCAGTAGTGGCTATCGCTAAAAATGCCGGCATCGTAGTCCGGCCGATAAAACCCGTAGGCCTCCCACATCGCCTCTGGATCTGGCGGCGCGAGGAGACGCTCCAAATCCGCATGGCTTTCTGGGGTTGCCGGGCGCATGAGCACGCCGTACATATCAAAGAGGAGTTTGGGCATAACGGGGGCCAGTTTATGCGCGTTTCGGCGCTTGGGTCAGCACGGCTACGATTCCCACACCCGCACCAGCGACAAAAAGAGGCAGCATCGCAGGCGCCTGCTCCATGGACAAGGCGAAGATGCCGCCGATGGCACCGATGAGCAGCATACCGCCGAGGCTATAGAGCGAGCGCGTGACTACCCCACGCTTACCGGCGACGCCATAAACCAGCAGCGCGAGCCCGGCGAATGGGCCAAGCATCAGCGCCGCGGTGGTCAAAAATACTCCCAAGGCCACGTGAGTGGACATGATTGCCGCTCCCACGACGAGAAAGAGCGCCAGAACTAACAGGGTTATGGCGCACAAAGCCTTGCGTTGCGTTGACATAGAAGTAATCCTCCCACCGCACCGCAGTGCTATGGGAGGATTGAGCTAAATCTTGATGGGTTTGTTATTCACCCACGCGCGCTTAGGCGCCGCCTTCGGTGCGACCAGCCAGGCGCTCATCGATGCGCAGCAGGCCAGAACCATCATTGCCCACCAGCTTGATCTGGTCCAGAATCTCAGAAACGGTAGCTTCTTCCTCTACCTGCTCGCTCAGGAACCAGTCAACGAGCTGACGGGATTCCAGATCCTGTGCGTCTAGCGCCGCGCGGGCGATGGTGCGGATCTCCTCGGAAACCTTCTGCTCGTGCTCGAGGGAAGCCTGGAAGGCATCCTGCGGGTTAGCGGCCTTGACGGAACCAACCGGGATGTCATTGAGCTCTACGCGGTATCCGCGGGAGAGCAAGTGGTCTGCAATCTTCTCTGCGTGCTCGCGCTCCTCAGCAGCCTGGCCCATGAACCAATCGCGCATGCCTGGGAAGGAGAGGTTATCCATCTCGAAGGCCAGCTGGGTGTAGACCATGGAAGCGCCATATTCGCTAATGACCTGGTCATTCAGGAGGGTTTGCAGCTTCTCGTCCATTGTAAAAACCTTTCTGTATAGGGAAATTAATTAGTGCTAAGCACCACAGTACAGAAGATTCCCCTGCGATCCAGCAAGGCCTACTTAAGTAAACTTGCACGTCATTATACTTTTTTAGATTGGGTAACCTAAGTTAGCCAAGACAAAGCTTGCCGCCGCGCGCGGGCAAAGGTCCCCTAAAACGCAAGGTCACCGCACATCCTCCACCACGACACAGACTCGACTCGACGCCCGTTACAGCAGCGACCATTTGCAACCGCACACCCCGAGCCATAAATGTGACTTTAATCACTCAAACGGCCACTCAGGCGATTCAGGCGCTGCGCGCTCGCCCCTTCCAGGCCACGGAACTCTACCTCGATGCCACGCTCGGCGTATTTCTTCTGCACCGCATCCAACGTTGCCACCGTAGAGGCGTCCCATACCTCGGCCTTGCTCATATCAATCACCACGCGCTGAGCATCCAGCGTGTAATCAAAGGCATAGACCAAGTCATTGGAGGAGGCGAAGAAGAGCTGGCCGCGCACCGCATACTCGGCATCGCCTACGTGCTCCACCTCCACCAGGTGGGCCACGCGGCGGGCAAAGCCGATCGAGGCCGCCACCACGCCGAGCACCACGCCCACCGCCAAGTTATGCGTGGCCAGTGTTCCTACCACCGTCACCAGCATCACGAGCGTTTCTGATAGCGGCATGAGCTTCAGCGTGCGCGGGCGAACCGAATGCCAATCCACCGTCGTCGCGGCCACGATGATCATCACCGCCACCAGCGCGGCCATCGGAATGCGGCCGACGGTCTCGCCAAAGAGCAGGCAGAGGATAAGGAGGAAGACGCCCGCGAGGAACGTCGACAAGCGCGTGCGCGCCTGGGATGCCTTCACGCCGATCATGGTCTGGCCAATCATGGCGCACACGCCCATGCCGCCAATGGCCGCGGCGAGGATATTGCCCACGCCCTGGCCAAAGGACTCGCGCGTCTTATCGGAGTGGGTATCCGTAATGTCATCGACCAGCTTGGCCGTCAGCAGCGACTCCATCAGCCCCACCAAAGCCATGCCAAAGGCATACGGCGCTATCAGCTGCAGAGTATCCAGGTTCCACGGAATATCCGGCACGAAAAGCTCCGGCAAAGAGGTGGGCGGCTCGCCCTGGTCCGCCACATCGGGCACCTTCCACCCAGCCGCCACCGCAATGATGCTGACCACCAGAATGGTAATCAGCGGGGCGGGAATCACCGTGGTCAACCGCGGTAGCCCCAGCATGATAGCCAGGCCAATGGCCACCAGCAGATACACCATCCACGGCACATCAATTAGGTGCGGCAGCTGCGTAGTAAACATCATGATGCCCAGCGCATTCACAAATCCCGTCATCACCGAGCGCGGGATAAAGCGCATGAGCTTGGCTACACCCACCGCGGCCAATACCACCTGCATGATTCCCGCCAAGAGCACCGCAGCGACCACATAGTCATGCCCATGTTCATGCGCGAGCGGTGAGACTACCAAGGCCACTGCACCAGCCGCCGCGGAAATCATCGCCGGCCGGCCACCGGTGAAGGCAATGGACATTGCCATCACGACGGAGGAAAACAATCCCACCCGCGGGTCCAAGCCCGCAAGGATAGAAAAGCTTAAGACCTCTGGGATCAAAGCAAGCGCCACCGCCAATCCGCCGAACACCTCCTTGCGCAGGCGCGCAGGCGAGGAAAATGCATAGCGGAAGCTGGCGATGACGCTAGTCGGAGCAGGCTGTTCTTTAATCACGCCTGCACATCCTAGTGGACTTAGGAGCCTTCCTTAAAAGAGCCATCCGCGGCGATCACGGGCAGCACGGACCACGCGAAGTTGATCCACTGATCGGTCTTCTTCCACGAGAAATCCGGCTCAAAGATGGTCTTCGGTTTGGTGTAAATGACGGCCGAGCGCACATCATCTGCGGTTTCCTTGAGCAGGTTAACCACCAGATCCAAGGTCTTGCCAGAATCCGCGACGTCATCGACCACCAGGACCTTCTTGCCTTTCAGCGAATCCGTATCCAGCTGCGGGGAAAGAATTACAGGCTCGTCTAGGGTCTGGCCGATATCGGTGTAGAACTCCACATTGATAGCACCCATAGCCTTGACACCGATGGCATAACCGATAGCACCGGCTGGGATCAGGCCGCCGCGGGCGACGCCCACGATGAGGTCTGGGAACCAACCAGATGCCACAATCTGTTCCGATAGGTTTCGGCTCGCCTCGCCGAAGACCTCCCAGGTGAGGTTTTCCCGGTCCGGGTGGATCCAATTTTCAGTCACGATTGTGTGGCTCCTTTTGCGTCATGGGCTTTCTTTGTAGTTTAACGAGCGATGCCTGCCAAAGAAAAGGCAGCTACCGGAAGGGAACCTCGCCCAAAGTCCGACGCAGCTTGCGGGTGCGCAGGCGCTCCGGATTCTCGGCTAGATGCTCCATGGCGCGCACCGCGCACATCACGTGGGCTTCCTTCGAATTGGAATAGAAAGCCTGCGCCTGCGCCGGCAACTTCGGCACCGCGTGCAGCGGCAGGTCAGAGACCGACAGCAGCGTGCCATAAGGAACGCGGTAGCGGTAGCCATTGGCCGCGAGCGTGCACGATTCCATGTCCACAGCCACCGCGGTGGAGGTGCGCAGCCACTCCCACAGATCCCGGTTAGTGCGCCACTCCCAATTGCGATCATCGGTGGAGAGCACCGTGCCGGTGCGCATGAGCGAGTTATCGTCGCCGTATACCGCCTTCACCGCGGACTCGAGCATGCGCTGTACTTCTGGAATCGCCGGGATGGGCGAGGTCGCCGCGACCTTTTGATCCAAGATGTGGTCATTGCGTTGATAGGCATTGCCCAAAATGAGGTCACCGATGCGCATGCGTCCGTCCATTCCGGCGCAGTGCCCAATCATGATCCATGCCTCCGGGCGCAGCACCGCCAAGCAATCCGTAATGGTCTTCGCATTCGAGGGGCCTACGCCGATATTGATCATCGTGATGCCATCGCCACCGGCAGTGATTAAATCAAAGCGCGGCATCTGATACCGAGAGGTCAAGGTCAGACCGTCCACATCAAGGTCCACCGCATCGTTGGGATGGATGGTCTCACCATTGGGCAGCACCAAGGCAGTATAGCGCGAGTCTTCCTTGGTCAGTTCGCGCAGACCGAATTTCACAAACTCGGTGGTGTGCATCGCGTAGTTAGTAAACAGAATGTATTTCTGCACCGTATCGACCTCGATGCCGGTGTAATGCTCGATGCGCGCACAGGCGATATCGAAACGCTGGGCCCCAAAGTGGAATAGCGGCTTTTCCGCACCGTGGAAAGCGTCCCATTCGCCATCAATGATCGCATCGTTGACCTCATCCAACGTCGGCCGCGGAATAGGCCCGCGTTCCTGCGGGGCCGTGGCCGTGTCCTTGATGTACTCCGGCGGGATGCGCTGGTCCGATTGGCCAACAAAGATATCGCACGGATAATTGCCCGCTAGGCGGGTCAGCTGCTCGTGCAGGTAATCCCGAATTATGTGTGGCTTGGAAATTACCGCCGAGTACTTGCCTGCCTCGTTGACGTAGCCAAACGGCTCGGAACGATCGATGGGCTGCCATTTGCGGATATCCACTGTGACCTTGGGATAAACCACGTAGCGATAGTCATCAAGGTTTCCTGAATCCAGTGTCTTGCGCGCAAGCTCGCAGGAATTCTCGTAGATCTCAATCAGGCGGTTTACCGCCTGATCAACGGAGTGGACATGCTGCAGGTCAGTCATAAACGCGAGTGTAGCGGGGACTTTGCAGCGCGGCAGCGGTCTGCGCTTTTCATCCTTCTTTTCCTCAAGGCTTCAACGATGTGCTTGCCCGGAAAATCTTCAACTGTCAGTTTGAGCTATGCCCTCTGGTGGTGTGACTATCGAATGGTGCTTACTCATTCAGAAGGCTTTCGCCCTTGGCCTCCAAAAGCTGTTCCATTTCGCGCATCTCAGCGGTTTGGACGTCGATCATTTGTTGGGCTAGATCCACGAGAGGCTGATAGCCACCGTTGTCGATTTGGTCCTGGGTCATGGCAACAGCACCTGCGTGATGGGAATGCATCAGCTGAAGGAACAGGGTATCTGCTTCCTCGCCTTCAAGTGTTTTTAGCTGGTCCAGCTGTTCTGGAGTGATCATGCCATTGGCAATGTGCTGGGAATGCTGCTCCATCAAGTCATGTTGGTCCCATTGTTCAGCCCAATCGACCATGGTGTCGATCTCTTCCTCTTGCCCGACTTTAATCCGGTCAGCTAAGTCCGCTGTGGCTGCGCTGGTGCCCTGGGCAGCCAGGATGATCTTGCTCATGTCCACGGCTTGTTGGTGATGTGGCGTCATCATCGCAAGAAAATGTAAATCCACTCCGTTAACTTCCGCGGGCTGATTAGCCCCGGCTGTCACCGCGACACCATCCTTGTCGGTTTGCGGGGCATCTGTGGTGTCTGAGTCCTGTCCGGAGCATGAGACGACACTAACCCCCAAGAGTGCAATGGCAATCAAGCCGGAGATGCGGTGTCGTAATGATGTGCTTGTCATGAATGGAGCCTTCCTAGGACTAAAGAATCTGACGCAGCGGCCAAATTAAGGATACCCCCCTAGGGTACCTTAGGGTGTGGACCACATGTTCGTTGCACTCACGGTTTATTCCACCTCAGCGCAGGTTGGGGGGCGGTCAGCAGTCTGTTGACTTGCGTTTACTTATCGATCTGGCCCGCTTTGTCAGGGGGCGCAGATACAAACGGTGCAGCAGCTGGACATGGAGGGGCAACTACCACGGTGTAGGCCAGATCAGGATTGCCCCACACTCATTGCCAAATAACGAGTTTTTCGCTTGGTCCAAATTCGTGCAAGATTTCTTGCATAAACGAAGGCCCGCCGACAGCACATCGGCGGGCCTTCTCCCCATGACTAATCTCTCGGTACCCAAGGAGGGAGTGGAGCGCACCCTCCTGCAAGCACCGCCCGTGATTAGGCAAGCCTAAGTTTATAAACCTTTCGTAGGATGGTCAAGGGTTTGCCCATAAATTTCTTCACCCTTGGCAAAAACACAGTTAACCTGCAATAACGAGTACAATCCGGAACCATGGCTGAGTTGAAATCCACTATTTCCGAGCAACTCCGCAAATTCTGGCGTGCCGACGAGAAGGAATTGACCGATTCCCCGCGTCGCGGCGTCGCCTCCCCTGCCGAAGCCACGGCACTGCGCGAAGAGGTCGCGACCGAAATCGCGGACCTCATCAAAGCGCAGAAGAGCAAGACCAGCCCCGGCGATACCGCCCTCGACGCCGATGCCGCCGCTACCCTTCCCCTTGGTGCCCGCATTAAGCCGCGCGGTGTCTTTGAAGATGACTGGGGCGCGCGTCCCACCACGCAGCGGCCCTGGCCGGTCATCCTCATCCACGGCACCTGCGATACCAAGGGCGTATGGCAAATCCTCGGCAATGAACTGCGCCAAGACGGCTGGGCGGTCTTCGCCCCCGACTACGGCCGTCGCGCCACCCAACCCCTCGCAGAATCCGCCCAGCAACTCGATGCTTATATCCACACCGTGCGCATGGCCACCGGCGCGGACAAGGTCATCCTCATCGGCCACTCGCAGGGCGGGCTGCTTGCCCGCTATTGGATGCGCATGATTGGCGGCGCCGAGCACGTCCTCCATCTGATGTGCATCAGCGCGCCAAACCACGGAACTACCTACGGCGGCATCGTCAGCCGCCTCATTCGCACCCCGCGCCAAGAGGCGGTAATGCGCTCCGTCATCGATGGTTGGTTCGGACCGGCGGGAATGGACCAAATTGTCGGCAGCGAAGCCCTACGCGAGGCCAATCGCGATGGCGATTTGGAATCCGGCGTGAGCTATACCTGCATTGCCACCCGGTCTGATGCCGTCGTGGTCCCACCCGAAACCTGTTTCCTCGACCCCCGCGGCGTCGCAGAGGGCACCGTCCGCAATATTTATGTCCAAGACTTCGACCGCCTCGCGATGGTCATGCATGAGGATATGCCGATGGATAAGCGCGTCCGCGCGATCGTGCGCACCATTTTGGAACTGGTGGAGAGCATCCCGCGCTAGTTATAGCCCCAGCTCATCGAGTACTGCGTCAAAGGCCGGACCCACCTGCGTGCGCCACAGCGTATCCACTTTCTGATCACCCCGGCCGGGCCCGCCATTGATAACGGCCACGCGCTTGCCCTGCTTCTTTGCCTCCAACACAAAGCGGTACCCGCTCATAACCGCCAGCGAAGACCCAGCAACCAGCAGCGAGCGCGCCTGTCCTAACACGGCAAAAGCGGCATCACGGCGCTCCGCCGGCACGGGCTCGCCAAAGTAGACCACGTCCGGCTTCAACAATTCAGAACCACAGCGCTCGCACCCTGCCATGCGGAAGGCTGCCACGTCTGCTTCAGCGAGCGTCACGTCACCGTCCGGGTTCACCTGATCCGCCTCCACCACGAGGCGTTCCAGGTACCCCGGGTTGGCTGCAGCTAGACGCGCATCGAAGTGCGGCCGCGCCTCCCGCTGCCCGCACATTAAGCACACGACAGTTTCCATATCGCCATGCAGCGCGACCAGGTTCATGGTTCCTGCCTGTTTATGCAGGCCATCTACGTTTTGCGTGACCACACCATTGACCAGCCCGGCGCGCTCCAGTTCCACCAGCGCATAGTGCGTACGATTCGGCACCGCAGAATCCATGACCCGCCACCCCACAAAGCTGCGCGCCCAATACCTATGGCTCGCGGCCGGGTCGTGGCGAAATTCCTGATAGGTCATCGGCCGGTGCCTACTAAGCGAGCCGCGCGGGCCCCGATAATCCGGCACGCCCGACTCCGTAGACACCCCTGCCCCGGTTAACACCATCACTGGGCCCTCGCGCAGCTGCTTTACGACGTCCCCTAAAGCCTTCCCTTCCTCCGTATGCGGCGCCGATTCCTCGACCACTCGGGCGATCGAACGCAGCGCGGACTGGTGGGCAAGGGAGACGGCGGGATCCATGCCCCCGATGCTAGCTTTCGGGCAAATGCTCTACATAAAGCCACTCCGAATCCAGCTCGCCGTGACGCGAGCACTTAGTATGCCAGCCATCGGGGCGCACCTGGGCCACCATGCGGCGGCCACAGATCTGGCAGTAGCGCGGCACGTCGAGGCCGGCTGCAGCCGCGGGGTGCAGCGCGAAGACCTCGTCGATCGGCTTGCCGGTATTCGGATGAAAAATCGGCTCGTCCCCGGAAAGGACGGCGGCAGCCAATTCGGATGTTGGCCCGAATAAACCAGGCACTACAGGGCCTTAATCGGCAGGTCGATGCGGTTCAACATATCCACATCCTTTTCAATCTGCTGGCCCAGGGTGGTCAGGTAGTTGCCGGCGATAATGGCGTTGATGCCGCCGAGGAGGCCGCGCTCAGTGCCGTCGTCGCCAAGCGAAAGCTCGCGGCCACCAGCAAAGCGCAAGGTGGTAGACGGCATGGCCAGGCGGAATGCCGCCACGGCGCGCAGGCCTTCACCCAAGGGAACCAGCGGGCGATCCGCGAAGGGGGTGCCCGGGCGCGGATCAAGGAAGTTCATCGGTACCTCGCACGGATCAATCTCTGCCAGCTGCGCGGCGAACTCGGCGCGCTGCTCCAGGGACTCGCCCATGCCGATGATGCCGCCGCAGCAGACCTCCATGCCTACCTCGCGCACGTAGTCGAGGGTCTGCTTGCGCTCCTCCCAGGTGTGGGTGGTGACCACATTAGGGAAGAAGGAGCGGGAGGTCTCCAGGTTGTGGTTATAGCGCTGCGCGCCCATATCCTTCAGGCGCTTCGCCTGCTCGCGGGTCAGGGTGCCCAGCGAGCAAGAAATCTCGATATCGACGGCGTCATTAATTGCGGCAATCGCCTCGCCCACCTGGTCCAGCAGGCGATCGTCCGGGGACTTCACTGCGGCCACGATGCAGAACTCGGTGGCGCCGGACTTAGCGGTCTTCTGTGCCGCCTCCACCAGTTCCGGAATGTTCAGACGCACGGCGCGCACCGGGGACTCAAAAAGGCCGGACTGGGAACAGAAGTGGCAATCCTCTGGGCAGCCACCGGTCTTAATGGAGATAATGCCTTCCACCGATACGTCCGGGCCACACCACTTCAGGCGGGTCTGGTGGGCAATATCGGCGATCTCCTCCAGCTGGGAATCCGGAACCTGCAATACCTGCAGTAGCTCTTCCTGGTTAAGGCCTTTGCCTTGCTCTAGGGCTTTCTCACGGGCGATGTCAACGATGCTCATGGTGGTAAACCCTACTTGAACGGCGTTCAACTTTGGTTAAAACCACATATAAATCTGTACGGAACTACCCTCGGGGGCATGACGCTTTATGATGACACCCTCTCCCTCCTCCAAGAGCTGATCCGCAATGCCTGCGTTAATGACCTCACGCCAGACTCCGGCCACGAGGTGCGCAATGCGGATAGCCTGGAAAAATTCTTTGCGGGCGAAGACGTGCAGATTGAGCGCTTCGAGTCCCACCCGGGCCGTGTTTCCATCGTGGTGACCGTCCCCGGCGATCCGGACAAGGAACCGCTGACCCTCATGGGCCACACGGACGTCGTCCCCGTGGACGAGCCGAAGTGGACCAAGCCGCCTTTCGAGGCCCTCATCGAGGACGGCAAGCTCTACGGCCGCGGTTCCGTAGACATGCTCTTCATTACCGCCACCATGGCCGCCGTCACGCGCGAGGTCGCCCGCGCGGGTAACACGGGCGGTACCCTCGCCTTCGTCGGCATGGCCGATGAAGAGGCCCGCGGCGGGCTCGGCGTGCGCTTTATGTCCGAGAACCACCCCGACGCCTTTTCCTGGAAGAACTGCTTATCTGAAACCGGCGGCAGCCACCTGCCCGGCGCGGTGGGCTTTAACGTGGGAGAAAAGGGCGCCGGCCAGCGCCGCCTGCACGTGCATGGCGATGCCGGCCACGGTTCCACCCCTTATGGCAAGGACTTTGCCATCGTGAAGATCGGCGAGGTGGCCCGCCGCATCGCCACCGCCGAACCGCCCACAGCCTCCAATGAAATCTGGGAGGGCTTTGTGCGCACCTTCAAGTTTGATCCCCAGACGGAGCAGGAGCTTATCGACGGCACCGGTGATTACTCCAAGTTCGGCAACCTCGACGCCTACGCGCATGCCTTTAGCCACACCACCATCGCCGAGACCGTCCTGCGCGCCGGCGGCGCCATTAACGTGCTGCCTTCACATGCCTATCTGGAAATGGATGTGCGCCCCTTCCCCGGCCAGACCCAGGAGGATCTGGATGACTTCCTGCGCAGCGCGCTCGGGGACATGGCCGATGAGGTAGAAATCGAACACCTCATCACCGAAGATGCCACGCAATCCTCCACCGATACCGAGCTATGGCGGGCGATTGAGGCCACCTCCAAGGAATTCTTCCCTGACAAGGCCGTCGTCCCAGTCCACGCCACCGGCGGCTCAGATCTGCGCTTCGCCCGCCGCAAGGGCGGCAATGCCTATGGCTTTGCCATGCACGCCGAGAGCCGCGATATGGCCAGCGCCAATTCCCAGCTGCACAGCCACGACGAGCACCTCTACTTGGAAGACCTCGAGCTCACCGTGCGCGCTTACCAGAGCTTGGTCAATCGCTTCCTAGGCCTGTCACAGGCGTAACAAGTGTGGCAAGATGTCTGGCATGAGCTTTGCACGTAAGTCCGCGCTGCTATCTGCAGCTACCGCCCTGACCGTAACCCTCGCCGCCCCTGCCGCTGCCCATGCCGACGCCGTCGATACCCTCCTTGCCAAGATGCCTGCCGGCCAGATTTCCTGCTCCCAGGCCAAGCAGTACTGGACCAACTCCGCCGACTATAACCAGAAGAAGTCCCAAGCTCTCGCCGTTGCCACCGTGCACCCACGCGGCAACGAGGTCCGCGACGCCATCGGCCGCATGGATGAGGCCATTGCTCGGTGCGGCCTGAACGGCACCACTGGTCAGGGCAAGCCGGTCAACACTGGCGGCCAGCGCGGCAATGCCCCCGCACCAAAGCCGGCTCCGGCCCCGTCCCCGGCGCCAGCCAAGAATACCAAGGTCATCGAGCTGGGCATCATCCCTGGCCAACCGACTGTCGACGTCCCATTCTTGGGCCAGACCTTCCGCATCCCGGACGCGGCCAAGATTGCCCAAAACGCTGTATCCCAGTTCCAGCTGCCGCAGATTCCGCAAATCCAGCAGCTACAGCAGCTGTCTTCTTTCTAAGACGCTGACTTGCTCGGACCGCTTAGCGGTCTAGCTGAAAATAGATCCCGGCATGCGCGCTGCAGCCGGGATTAAATTTATGCCCGCAGTGGGGACATGCAGGCGCGGCGGAATAAGCGTGGTAGTTCATCTCGGTGCGGCAGGCGCCGCAGAGGACTGAGGGGGCGTCGGCAAGCATGGGCCCAAACTCATGCTCAGTAAGCTCGGCGTGGCACAGCGCGCAAGCAAAATATTTCCCGCAGGTGGCGCACTTATTGGCCACCACGTCCAGCGGCGAATGCCAATGCTTGCACCGGCCTTCCGCATCAATCGCGCCGTGAATCTTCATGGCCGTCAGCATACGCGCCGCCCTGCTGCCACTGCTGCTTCTTTTCTTCAGACTTCTTGGCATTGCGCACTGCCTGAATGCCCACCACGATGGCGATGATGAGTGGTACCCACACCTTGCTGTAATCCATTAAGAATACGAGCCAATCGGGCGGATCGATGTCGATGTTGAAATCGATATTCGGCACCGGCAGCTCTATCTGCGGCAACTCCGGCACCGGGAGCGCGATATCCGGCAGATCGATATCCGGCAGCTCCCAATCCGGCAACAACCGAGACAAGATGCGGCTGATGATCGGGCCAAGCACGATCACCCCAATGGCCCAGCCGGACTTTCCCAGGCCACCCAAAAGCGGATACAGCACCCGCTTGAAGGAGCTTTCCTCCATGGCCTTGCGGCGCTTCTCCCCCAGTGAGCCGGCCGGGGGCTCGAGGGCGACTGCCTCCTCGCCATTGCGGTAGTACACGTCGAGGAGCTCGCCAAAGGGAGAAGCTTGGATATCTAGATAAGGTTTGCTGCGCGGGGCGGAGTTCTCGAGCAGGGTGAGGTCTTTTTCGATCTTCTTTTTAAGCGAATAGCGACCCGCACGCGGCCGATCGTGGCGGCTGCGTACCTGACCGTTCACCACAATCTGCAGACGTGGGCTCGGGTTCTTCCGCCAGAGCCGGAGGCGTTCCAGCAGGGTGGCATCGCCTGGAACCGGGGTGAAGTCCTTCGCTTTCTTAGGCCACTGGCCCATCTCCACGAACTCGGCATCGTATCCGCGCTGCACCTCAATGGTGCCCACCTCGGGGTGCTCTAGGCGCCACGTCTCCATTAGCTCTTCCCTGCCTTGGAGCCCACCGCGGCCCCCAGCTTGCTCGCGGCCCATGCCAGGAAAACAAATACTGGGAGGTATATCCAGGTGCCCTCGTTGAAGTAGAGGGACATGGCTGCAAAATACGCCAGCCCCGCCACGCAGAAAATGGTCCAGGAGGCGCGGAAAGTGGCGCCGTCGGCAAGAGCAATGACCACGGTCAGCACGGCCATGAGGATGAGCAAGGCGAGGCCGGGGACAAGGTGGTAGACAGCCGGCGGCAGGCCAACGAAGACCGCGGCCATGGCTATGGGCGCCCACCACTGCCACCAGACGCGGCTGGGCTCGTCTTTCGTTTCCGCTTCTTCTTCTAGCTCCTCAAACACGCACCCAACCTATCACAGGGCTTAAGGAAACTTATGGGGAAGAAATCCTCCCTGCGACCGGCCTAATCCTCCCCGCGGAGGATACCGCGCTGAGCAGTGCGTACCTAGCGTTAAGAGCATGAAAAGCACACCACTCATCCTCGCGGCGGGCGTAGTATTCGGCGCCATCTACGGCACCAATGCGCTCCTGCCAGACATGTATGACAACCCCACCTCTGAGGTGCAGGCCGGCCAGGCCCGCGTCCCCGGATTATCCTGCACGGAAGAAGATGGCTCTACCAGCAGTGAACCACGCTGGGACTGTGACGGCACCCAGATCCGCGCTAAAGAAGTCGGCGTACAGGACAAAGACCAAGCCACCCGCCGGTACCTCCGGGCAATGGGGGAAGGTACGGCCATACCGGAAGGAGACATCGACCGCGACGGGGATAAGCGCACGCTTAGCGATGGCGACCTCGTAGCCATCAGTATCGAGGGCGATGGCCCCACCACGTTCCTCTCCTTGCGCGGACCGCGCGCTGCAGAACTTGCCCAGGAGGTAGAAAAGGCATGAAGAATCTGTACTGGCTATCTATCGCTTTCGGCCTTGTAGTCGCCGGCTTCTTCTTGGCCGATCGCCGGTTTACCGAGGTTGGGCTCATCGGTGCGCTCATCTGCGCTGGCCTGACGCTTGGACTGGGATTCTGGTGGTTTAAGCCGCGGCCGATGTGGCAGGGCATCCTATGGGGTGCGCTCGCCCAGCCGGTGGTGGTGAGCCTCAACGACCAAATGGTGGGGATTTCAAACAAGCTGGGGCTTACCTACCTGGACGCGGCTTTTTACTCACCGCTTCCAGAAGAAACCATCAAGCTCCTCGGCGTTGTCATTATCGTTGCAGCCTTTAAGAACGTGCGGCATCCCTACCAAGCCGCCGCGATCGGCATGGCCGTAGGCCTTGGTTTTGATGCCATGGAAAATGTGCCGTTCATCCTCCACGCGGCCATCGATAACTTGGACGGCGACCTCTGGGGCGTCATCATTACCGGTATCGGACGAATCTTCACTGGCGCCTTTAGCCATGCGCTGTATACGGGGGTTGCGGCGTGGGGCGTCGGCAAGCTCTATGCGGGCGCGCGCCATGGGTACTGGCAGGTGGCCGGATTTTGGCTGGCCGCTATCGCCCTGCATACCTTGTTCAATGGCGCGACCATGATTGTGGGTGAATGGCCGGCGACCATCCTCGTTATCGCCCTCATCACGTGGGCGCTTATTATCTGGGGCCTGCGATTCATGCGCAAGCAGAACAAGAAATTCGCGGCACAAAGCAGCGAAAATTCCCTACCCGCTAAAGATCCGGAATATAGCTCCTGAGCTGGTTCAATGTGGAGAAAAAGGCTCGTGTCCGAGGGGTGTTATAAGGTGTGAATCGTACACAAGTTCACACGATGATTTAGGTACGATGCGCCATGGAAGAACCCTACTTTTCCACGACCAACACCACCGACCCCACAACACGCTTAGCCTTTGAGATGCGAAAGGCGGAATACGAGTTCTGGGTGAACCAAGTCCCGGAGCTCGATTCTGATTTCGAATTAGTTACCCAATCCCTCTACCGCACCACCGGCGTTAATGAAGGGAGGATCGGCCATATCCTCATGGCACTGCACCGCCTGGAGGAGCTGCCCGAGCTCCAAGCGCTGCAGCACCGCCTCTACCACTTGGACCTCGACCGGATTATTGCCATCAATAAGTCCCTCAACCGCTTGGGCAATCCGACGCCAGAGGTAGTGGCGCGCATCGATGAGCAGCTCACCGCCTACCTCACCCCTACCCGGCCCAACCAGGCCATGCGCACACAGGCGCAGATCAAGCGCAAGCTCAACGAGCTTATCAACCTCGCCGATGACACGCTAGCCGTCACCCAGGGCCCTACACAGCCGCGCTACACCATGGAAAATTGGGGCGATAACACCTCGGCGGTGACTTTGAGTGCGGACCCGGCGGTTATCGCGAGCGTCGATAAGTGCGTCCGGCAGACCGCGCTGGAGCTAGGTTGCTCGCTTGCCGACGCCGCCGTTGCGCTCCTCACCGGCCGCACCCAAGCCCCCGAGATCATCCTCAACGCCTACAAGGCCACCGACGTGCCCAATTCCCCGGCGTTTATCGAATCCGTAGGCTGGCTCGACCCGGCGCGCTCCAATGCGCTGCCCTACACCAAAATCCGGGAGATGGATCCTAACCACGAGGTCAAGGGCTACGTCACTCCCGCCGCCATGGCCGCATACCTGGAAGGCGTCGACGGCACCTGCCGCTACCCGGCTGCAACCGCCCAGCATCTGCCTGCCAGAAGGACCACCGCATCAACCACGCGGACGGCGGGCCGACCGCCCCGGCAAACCTCACCTGCTTATGCCAGCACCACCACAACATAAAGACCGATGGCCGGGCCTTTTATGTCATGGACCCACATACGCGCGACATCATCTGGCTTTTTGAGGACGGCACCTGGACCACCACCGAACCCTCCGGCCCGCTGGCACACAAAAACAAAAACTGGGTCCAGACCTTCGCCCAAACCATGACTGCCCACCGCGCCCGGGCATATGAAGAGGCCCAAGAGCTCATGCGCCAGCAGAAAACCACCCCTAGGGAGGAGGAATAAAACCGCCAGCTTCCCTACAGTGGCTGGCATGACGCAAAATTTATTCACGCTAGATGAGCTCGTAATTACCCAAACCAAGTCCTTCCTCAACGATCAGTTCATGATCACCGATATCAACGGCACCCCGGTGGGCACCATCCTTCAGTCCACCAGCCTCAAAGACATGGTGTTTAAATCCTCTCGCAGCTTGGAGGTCGCACTCACGGATGCTGAAGGCAACCCGCTACAGACGGTCATGACGATTTCGGACCCGCCGAATTTTCTGCGGGATACCTATGAGGTGCACTTGCCGGGAATCGAAAAGCCCATGGCCGTCATTACCAAGCGTTTCTCCATGCTCAAGACAAAGTTGGACTTGACCATGGAGGGCTTTGCCGACGTCGAAATTCACGGCGACTTCTGGGATTGGAACCTTTCCATCACTTCAGAAGATCGCCTGCTTGCTGACGTCTCTAACGAATGGACTGGCATGGGTAATTTCTTCATGGGCAAAAACACGTATCGCCTGCGCATCACGCCGGGCCTCAATGAGCAACATCACGCCGCCATCATCGGCGCCGTGATGAGCATGGATATGCTGCGCACTAAGCAAAAGAACAGAGAGTAGATGTCTGCTACGATATGAACATGTTCACTGAACCTGTTCATAAAAACTCACGTGCGCGCTCGAAGAACACAACGCGCCTAAAGGTATTAACCGCTGCAGGCGAACTTTTCGAAACTACGGGATATGCCGATACCAGCATTAGAGAAATTGCGAAAAAGGCTGGTGTCAGCGTTGGCACAGTCATGTCTGTCGGCGAAAAGCGCGCACTGCTGGTTCAAAGCATCAGCCACAAAATTGCAAAGATTCATGACGGACTCAGGACTCAACCACCTGGAGATCTCATTTCGGTCATCAATCCATTTTTGGAGATGTTTGCAGGACACAGCGAACTATCCCGCGCTTACGCATCTGCTCTCATTGAACTTGGCGATCAAGGGCAAGAGCTCAGACGCTTGGAACATCTTCTCACGGAAGAAATCCTTCGACGTCTCGCGGCATCAAGATTGACCGAGGATGAGTCTCGCGATCTTGCAGGAGTCTTGTATCACGCCTATCTAGGTTTGCTAATCGGCTGGGCCGCCGGACTTTATTCGTCGCAAGAACTAAAAGACCAAGCACGCACAATCATCAATCGCCTAGAAAGCGTATTTGGAGTCCAACTATGATTTTCGACGAAACAGCCCCTATCTGGCCTTCCATTCTCCTTGCCGTCATTCTTTCAGGCGACGTCATACTGTCAATTCGTCCCGTTAAGTTCATTGAAAAATGCCTCACCGGCGTAAAATTCCCACGCCAATGGTGGTGGGCTCTCATCTATATCAAATGCGTCGCGATTTCCGGGCTGATAGTCGGACTTGCCTACCCCGGAGTCAGAGTTGCGGCACTAGCAGGCATCGTCACATATTTCTTTGCTGCAGCCTTCGCTCACCTGAAAGCCAAATTCACCGGCACCGAATTCTGGGCTAACTGTTTGGGCATGCTTATCCTTTCCATCGCGGCGCTAATTGTAACGCTCGCCGCATAATGCAGAAAGGAGTTCTACATTCCCGTAGGCACTTTCAGATCTAACCCCTATTAGGTGGACACCTGATGCCCAGTCCGGTTAGGTTGGGTACAAAGGTAATCTACCACCATGTCTAGGTACTCCGAACAGTTCAAACGCGATGCCGTAGCACTCTACAAGAACAATAAGGAGAACTCGCTGAGCTCAGTGTCAGCATTGTTTAGAATCAACCGTGCATCACTGCATTCTTGGACTAAGCTCTACGCACCGTCAAACACACTCGTACGAAAACCGTCCATGATAAAGCCCATTCCGCTTTTTCACCGTGGTAGAGATATTTGCGTATTCTTTGCGGCATAATCTAAGGGATACACAACGGATTGCTCAGTACATGGGGATTTCTGGACCTTGGCCACGGAAGTTTTCGGTCAAAAATCCGAACTCGACTTCCCATATATGATACTCACTCGGTAAGAATGAAGGCTCCTTTTTCTGCCGAGAAACGACCTCAGTTTGAGCTGCTTCACGCGTGGTAAATGCAGCCAATATATCTGGGCTCATTTCTTGGAAACGCACGGAGGAATGTTGCGCATACCCCTCCCTAAAAACGAGATAGACAAGTCTCGGGAAACGAGACTTGTCTAGTTTTCCGTCCCAGCCGTCAAGGGGAACTTCTTCAGTCCAACAGGTTATACCTGGAGAATCAACATGCTCGCCCATGGCACGCTCCTGCTCTCTGGTTAAAGCTATTCCGACAAATTCTTCGTCAGACGTAGCTTCCGTACGCGCAAAGAGCACAAAAATTTTAGCCTGGTTGCTGCTATCTGAAATTCTACCTATTAAGCCTTGCATATGGGGTTGACCGCAATTCGTGGACACGTAGTGGGGCTACCTAGTGTTTAGGCAGCTATTTCTTTTCTACTGGTGGTTAGACCAATGTGGTTTTCGAAGTCGACGGGACTGACCATTCCTAGTGCAGAGTGCCGGCGCCGACGGTTGTAAACGACTTCCATCCAGTAGGCAACGGCCTTGCGCGCAGCATCGCGGGTAGGCCAACGCTTACGGTCGTAGAACTCGGTTTTAAGCGTCGACCAGAACGACTCAGCCATCGCGTTATCAAAGCACACACCAGTACGCCCCACAGACTGAGCAATGCCCAGGTTATGGCAGACTTCCCAGAGCTTCTCGCTGGTAAATTGCGTTCCGCGGTCAGCGTGGAACACCAGCCCATCAGGAACGTCACCGCGCAGTGTATATGCCATCCGCAGGGCCCGTTCGACCAGGCATGTATCTTGAACGCTATCCATCGCCCAGCCCAGCACCCTGCGGGAATGGCCGTCGCGGACCGCACACAAGTATGAAGTGTCCCAGGTTTTGTTCCGTTTGAGTAGATGGGAAAATCTGGAATATGCCAAGAAAATTTGACCAGGATGC